>CALJAP010000080.1 GCA_938027655.1 uncultured bacterium
CCTCCCGGTGAGCCGATTCGCCCCACCCAACCTCCCCGCACGCTGGGAGGAGCGTTATGTCCCCCTGCTTGCGGGGGGACGACAGGGGGGCTAACACCTCCCCTGCTTGCGGGGGGACGACAGGGGGGCTAACACCTCCCCTGCTTGCGGGGGGACGACAGGGGGGCTAACGGCTCGGCAGGAGCCTCGCCCTCCGAGAGGCGATAAATCACTAAAGGGCATCAAAAATCTTGCCCCCTTTGCATCCGTTTGCAACGAGGTTCGATAACTCTTGACATAATGTCAAGGAGACAATGGGGTTCCTGTCTCCAATAGACTACCCGCTACCCGCCTTCCATCACCTTCTCCACTTCTGTCACCAGGGCGGTATATCCCTGAATCATCTGCCCCTTCTCGCCGACGAAGAGCAAATAGGTGGGCGTGGAGGTAATCCCCAGGCGCTTTCCTGTGCTCATGTCTTCGACAACTGCCTGCATGACCTCTCTACTCTTCATATCCTTGCGGAACTGCTCCATGTTCAAGCCCAGCGAGCGGGCAAACTCCTCGAGTCGCTTACTGTTCGCTTCCTGCTCGTTGAAAATGAGCTCGTGCATCTCCCAGAACTTACCCTGCCGGTGCGCCGCTTCTGCCGCCTGCGCGTACAGCATCGCCCGCTCATGAATGTCCAGCGGGTAGTGCCGATAGATCAGCCGAATCTTGCCCTCGTACTTGAGCAGGAGCTGTTCCACTGCCTCGCTGCCTCGACGACAGGAGGGGCACTGCAGGTCGCTAAACTCGATAATCACCACGCGGGCATCCGGATTCCCCTTCTCGGGTCTGCCCGGCGCTAGCACCTCGTTGAGCTTAATCTCTGTCTCCCTGACCGGGGGGGGCTGTGGGGGGCGAGTATAATAGTTCAGGGCAGCCAATCCCGCGCCCACAATCAAAACAAGCCCCAGCATGATCAGCAAAAAACGTGTCTCTGATTTCATGTTCCCTCTAGGCCTCGGATGGTATGGTTAATGCCTGCGGCTGACGCCACGCCAGCACGCTGAGCGCAAACAACGCCGTGGCGATTATAGCAGAAGCCACACACCACTGGCAAATCGCATGGATGACGAACAGCTCCAGATAGGTGAGATACGCCGAGACGAGAAAACCGACTGCACCCCACAGTAACAGCAGATGCGCCAGCAACCTCTGCTGTTCGGCAGGTACAGAAGGGCGTATCGCGCACAGCAATGCAAACGACAGATAGAACAGCGTTCCGTATGCCGCTACGGGTACACCAAACAGACGAGATGTAGGATGCTGTGCTACCTGGTCACAGCCGGCGTTCGTGCAGGGGATTTCGGCGTTCTGCACATGCCAATACCACAATAACCCTGCTACCACCAGACCGGCTACTGCAAGCGCGAACATCACCCGATTGAGCTTGACAGCGATCATACTCCTCCGTCCACGAACTACTCGTCTGATGAAAGCTGCCCGCTACCCCACCCGGAAGCGTAGTTCGGCGGTTCTTTCACAATCCAGATGTCGTGCGGGTGGCTTTCGCGTAATCCCGCATTAGTAATACGGATGAATCGCGCGTTCTGTCGCAGCTCCTCGAGCGTTCGTGCTCCCAGATAGCCCATGCCGGAGCGTACCCCTCCCACCAGCTGGTAAATGGTCTCCGAAACGGGTCCCTTGTAGGGCACACGCCCCTCCACACCCTCCGGCACAAAGCGGTCAGCGCGTTGCTGGTAGTAGCGGTCACTGCTGCCCTCTTGCATCGCGCCGATAGAACCCATGCCGCGATAATCCTTGTACGCCCGCCCCTGGTAGAGCACCACCTCGCCGGGCGCTTCCTCCGTTCCCGCCAGCAGGTTCCCCACCATCACACACGAGGCTCCTGCCGCCAGCGCTTTGGTGATGTCGCCAGACCAGCGAATGCCTCCATCTGCAATAGTGGGGATATCGTACTTCGCCGCCTCCTCCGCACAGTCCATGATAGCGGTCAGCTGCGGCACACCCACCCCTGCCACCACGCGCGTGGTGCATATCGACCCCGCACCGATGCCCACGCGGATGCAGTCTGCCCCCGCCTCAATCAGCGCGCGGGTGCCCTCTTTGGTTGCCACATTGCCTGCAACCACTGGCAGGTTGGGAAACGCTCGCTTGATGGCTTTCACCGCATTAAGGACGCCCGCAGAATGTCCGTGTGCGGAGTCCACCACCACGAAGTCCACACCTGCATCTACCAGTGCGCTCACCCGTTCCAGCGTCTGGCGCAGGGGCCCCACCGCCGCACCGACGCGCAGTCGCCCCTTGCTATCTTTAGTCGCCTGGGGATACTGGCGGATTTTGAGGATGTCCTTGATGGTAATCAATCCGCGCAGGTGGAAGTGTTCGTCCACAATCGGCAGTTTCTCGATGCGGTGCTGTTGCAGTATCTCCTGTGCTTGCTCTAAGGTGGTTCCGACAGGGGCGGTAATCAACCCTTCTTTTGTCATCACCTCTTCGATGCGCCGGTCGAAGTTCTGCTCAAAGCGGATGTCGCGGTTAGTGAGGATGCCTACTAGCACACCGTCCTCATTGGTGATGGGTACGCCGGAGATGTGGTACCGCTCCATGATGGCGAGCGCATCGCGGATGGTATTGTGGGGAGTGAGGGAGATAGGGTGGACAATAACACCGTGTTCTGACCGTTTGACCTTATCGACCTCCTCCGCCTGCCGCTCGATGCTCATGTTGCGGTGTATCACTCCTACCCCGCCCTCTCGCGCAACGGCGATAGCCATGCGTGCTTCGGTCACGGTATCCATGGGCGAGCTCACAATAGGCACGCGCAGCGTGATGTCTGCCACCAGGCGCGTGGAAGTATCCACGAGGTCAGGGGTGATTTCCGTGCCGCGTGGCTCCAGCAACACGTCGTCGAAACTGAGACCCTCGCGTATATGATGTGCCATCGGTTTGCTCCTGCGGGCTTTCTTTTTAGTATACCAAATTGGGCAGGAGATTGGTAGGATGGGCACATCACGCGCTGCGCCGCACGCGGGTTGCCACCTCACCCAGCAAGGTGAAGACCGTGGTGCCCTGCGCCCCCAGCGAAATCGCCTGACGAAGGTGCTCCTCCGCACGGCGGAAATCACCGTCAATCACATACAGTTCGCCCAGTCGTACATGATACGCGCTCTCGCGCGGGTCCAGGCGGGTGAGCGTCTCGAGGGCGCGGATTTCGCGGTCTACCATGCCGTGGTCTTTGGTAAACTCGGCGAGCTCTTTCCACACCTCGATGTTCTCGGGCTCAATGGTGACTGCGCGTTCATACAGCTTGACGGCGGCGAGCACATCATGGTCGGTCAGGTGCTTCATCTGTGCGGTCATCCGGAGGGCGTGCACGTTGTTGTTGTCGATATTGTCCAGCACGTGCTCGAACACTGTCAAGGCGGCGGGATAAACCTCTAACCGCGCCAGCGTGTCGCCCAGAAGCAGGTTTGCCTCTAGATGCAACGGCTGGAGTGCGACGGCTGCCTGCAACGCCTGCAATGCGCCGTTCAGGTCATTGGTGTACTCCAGCAGGAGCTTGCCGGTCATCAGCTGCGCTTCGAAATCGTCCGGGGCAATTTCCGCCGCCAGCTGGTAGTAGCTCAGGGCGTTCTTCGTTTCATGGCGACGCAAGTACTCGGCTGCAATCCATTTGCGTACCTGCGCGTTCTGGGGTTGTTCCTCTGCCAGACGTTTCCATAGCTGCAGAGCCAGTTCGGGCGGACGTTTCTCCTTTGCGTACAGAGCGGCCACACTCTCGCACATGCCCGGCCATTCTTTACGGGCGTGTAGTACCTTCTGGTAGATGTAGGTGGCTTCATGGTTGGTCATGCCGTTCTGCGCGTATGCCTTCGCCAGAGCAACCAGTATCTCGACATCGTCCGGGTAGTTTTTGTGGGCGACCGCGTACACCTTCATCGCTTTTTGTGAGTAGTCCTCAGCCGCCGCCAGCGCCCTGGCATAGGCGTAAGCGACCACCGCATCCGATGGGTCGTGCTCGAACGCTTTGGCGTAGAGGCTGATCGCGCTTTTGGTTTGCGCCCCGCGCTGTGCCAGACAGTGCGCCATGGCGGATTGAACGTCCTTGATGCTACCGCCTATCTCCTCCAGCACGGGGGCAAGCGCTTTTTCGCTTTTCAGTGTCTTGCTGTACACCTCTTCCGCCTGCTCATCGTACACCCTGTGATGCGCCAGCGCGAGAGCCAGCGCGGCAAGAATCTGCGCATCGTCAGGCTTCAGGGCAAACACCTCGCGGTACACGGGCAGGGCGTTTTCGTCGGTGCAGTGCATCAGCGCGTAGCATCTTGCGAGAGCCTGCATGTAGCGGGGGCGTTCCTCCGCCCCTGTCGCTGCTGCCGCACGAAGTACCTCCGCTTCCCACGGCTTGCCCTGCAGATGTTCCACCACATAATCTGCGAGGAAGCGCGTGTTGGCGGTATCGCGCGGGGAATGCTTGAAGAAGGCGTAGTACACCTTCAGCGCCTGCGGGTCGGTACGGGGTGGATAGGCGCGTGCAAGATAGGTTAACCAGCCGGATTGATTGGGGTTCGCGGCGTAGGCTTGAGTTACCACGTCGACGCACTCCGGGGTGATGTTGCCCTCGCGTACGATGAGGTTCGCCAGGTCCTCCAGCAGTTTGGAGCGCGACAGGCTGAAACGGTTCCAGAAGGGATGCTCTTTCCAATCCTCGCGAACCACCCGCACCCACACGGGGACCATCTGTTCATCTTGCGGAAGCCACCCCTGCTTATATGCCGCCGCCAGCAGAAAAGCCGGACCGGGGTCATCAGGTTGTACCGCAAAACGCCTTCGGTATATTGCCACCCGTCCTGTAGAAAACACGCCGGCATTTACGTCCGCCTCCACCAAACACCGTTCCAGACGGGCCCTGCTGATGTCATCCAGACCATTACGCTTCAGGGCAGCGAGGTAGAAGGCAAAAGCCGTTCGGCTGGTGCGTGGAGGGTCTTCCAGCGACCATTTTCGCGCCAGCGTCACCACCACCTTGTGATATGCCACCAATGCGCTGGCTACAGCCCCCGCCAGGCCTCCTGCCGCTGCGGCAAGTGGGTGAACCGGAAAGAGCACTGCCGCGCCAACCGCTGCGCCGATGCCCCCGAATGCCCACTGAACATGACGAATAACACGCTCCTCCTGATGCGTCGAAGCCGCCCGTAAAGCCATCGCGCCACAACGTCCTTTCTATCCAGTGTATCTTTCCAGAGGGTTATTCCATAAAATTGCGGGTTTTCGAAGGGGGATCTATCCTGCGGGTTAAAGCGGCTACTCTGGGGCAAAGATACGCTGGATGGTAGAGATGGTTCGCTGTCGCTCAGCATGACAGAATAGACGAGAACGTCTTCTGGCTCAGAACGCCCCCTTCCTTTGTAGGGAAGGTTCCACCCAGAATACAGGGCACCCTATTCCCATGTAACCACCGCTGTCTGCTCAGCAGCCAGTCTGAAAGCGATTTGCAGGGTCGCTCCGTCCACCTTCCAGTCCAGCTTCAGCCCGTGCACCAGCTCCACCGGCTGTTTCACCTCGTTCGCCCCAACCTGCAGGGCGTTCAGGTCGATGCGCAGTTTCACCGCGCGTTCCTTGCTTTCGGGGTTGAACACGGTGAACATCTTCTTGCCGTATCGCTCCACCCAGCCGCCTTCGGCAGTGGCGTGGGTGACCGGTTCCCAGCCTGCTTCGGCGACACGGCGAATCAGCGGAATATACTTCTGGAACAACGGGCGGTCGCGGTTATACCAGCCCGGGTTGTGCCAGTAGGGGTTGTCGGCGGCGTTGTGGCTGAACATGCTGGGATAGATACCCCAGAACAGACACCGCTGGAAATATCGTTCCACCTGCCCACCAAAGGTCTCATAATCGGTGTTCATCAGCAGCAGGTAGGGCTTCTGATAGCTCATGCTGCGCCAGGCGTCCATCTGTGCGGGCGATCCCGGTCGCCATGCGCCGTTTTGCCACCAGTTGGTCTCCGTGCCCGATAGGTCCAGCTGAGCCGTCATAAAGGGAAACCGCCAGCCAACCCCGTTCGCAAACAGCCACTTCCCGCGCTTGCGCATCTCGCCTGCAAGGTAACGAGTGTACTCCCACGTGCTGAAAATCTGCAGGATAGCCGGTCGCAGACTGCTGGTGTCAAATACCAGCGGCACGTCTACCGTCGCAAAGTGCTCCTCGCGGAAGTTGAGCATCTCGCCGCCCATTTCTAACGAGTCCAGATACTCGCCGTCCAGTCCCTCCGTGCCCGGCTTCGTGTACGCGCGCTGGGCATGTTCCGGAGGGAAATTAAGGGTCGCTTTGGACGGGTTGTCCGGGGTAGAAGGGAGGTCGGGGTCGGGATTAAGCAGGAACATCGCGCCGTCGTTCCACGGGGCGACGGTGATGTAGCGATACAGCTTTCCGCTGGCGTCGGTGATAATACCGCACTTGAGGGTCGCTCGCGCCTGCGCCTTCTGCCAGGCATCACCGATTTTGCCCTGTGCATACTGTTGCAGGCAATCGTCCGCGCCTGCGTCGGTACGGGGAAACTCTTTCGGCATGGGCATCCAGTAGCTCATCGGTTCGGTGTAGCGGAAGCTCAGGATGCCCAGCTGGTCGTCTTCCGCAATACTATTGTCGCCTTCGTGGAAGGCGATACCGAAGTCCTGCACGTTCTGCACGGTATGGGGGGCAGTGAAGGGCATCCAAATGCCCTGCACAAGCACGCGGTTGCGGAACCAGTCGGGGAAAGCCTCGATGTATCGCTGCAGGGCAGAGCGGAAACCCCACTGAGGCTCTGCCGACCACAGCAGCAGGTGAAACTGCGCCTGATAGGGGAACTTGCGTGTCTTGCCGGTGATCGCACAGTCATACGCCGCGCCCGCCCATCCCCACTGCGGATTAGCAAACAGGCGCACCAATCGCGGCGCATCCATCCGCCATCCCCACGCCAGGCTCCAGTCCCTGCCCGACAGGCACGCCAGCGGGTAGAGGCTCATCATCCCGTTCGCACCGCCGTTAATGCGTATGAGGTGCGCTTTCTCGCTATCCTCTGCGCTTACCGCCTGCCGGATGTCTTCATGCCAGAGCGCGCCTTGCATCTCCACCGGCATCGCCCAGATGAGACTCACCGCGCGGTCCGGCGAACCTTCCGGTGTGCGCAGGGTAGCGGTGGCTTGCAGGAGATTGCCTTGCTGCTCGTAGCGCACCTCTATCTGCACCTCTTGCGCCTTGCCCGACCAAACAAGGGGATTTCGGCTCTTCCAGTTGCCGGTAAAGGGTATCAGCTCGTCGGGAGAGCGCATGTCGCGCAGGAACCAGCCGCCCGGCAGGTGACTCTTCGGCAGCGGCTTGCCGCGTGAGACAACGCCCGTTACCCGCCCGGCGTTATCGAACTGCACCTGCAGGTTACCGCCATCGCCCCACGTGACGGCGGCTCTGCCCGCACGCAGGGATGGCTGGCGGGTGGTTTGCATGTCCAGCACCTGTAATCCCTCCAGTATCTCCATCTGTATATCGTCAAACCATGCTGTGCCCGAATGGTTCCGCAGCAGTAGATGCACGTACACTTTGCCCACCGGCTTGCGAGGTATCACCAGCACCTGACGCCGCTCCCAGTCATGTGTGCCGGTGCTGAAGGGGGCAATCAAGCCCCATTCGGGCGTGCCGTCGGTGTAGTAGAGGTCGAGGTACAACGAGTAGCCGGAGTCCACGCCACCGGATACATCCTGTGCACGGCTCCAGGCGGTGACGCGGAAAGGCGCCGGCTTCGTTTGGTTCAACTCCACCACGTGCATCACACCACTGCGCAGGTCGGCAGTAGGATGATGCAGGCGGATGCTCTGCGTGCCTGTTCGTTTCACCTGATTGTCCCAGGTGAAAGTGCCCTCGACGGCGTTCCACGTTTGCAGTGATTGCTTTTGCGCAGCTGCCTGCAGGGCGCACAGCGAGAGAAGTAAGACGATGCCTGACCTCATGGAAACCTCCTCTGAATACCATTGAAGGATTCTCGCCCGCGAGAGGTTGTTCCTTTCCAGGTGGGTTCCCTTCGGTCACGACGGAGCGTGACCATCCAAAACAGGCGCGGGGCAAGTTCCCTTTGGCGCAGGCTAAAGCCTGCGGCTACAACGTTATCTTGAGATCGGCAGGAAGGTTCTGCGTTCTTGTCATTCGGAGCGGAGCGAAGAATCTCAGAACCCCTACGCTGCAACAGGCTGCGCCTGTCCCCATCGGGCGAGCATCGCGCGGAGGTCGCTTTCCGTGAAGGGTTTGCTGAGGTAGTCGTCCATACCCGCCTGCAGACACAGCTCGCGGTCGCCTTCCATCGCGTCGGCGGTCATCGCGATAATCGTCTGGTGCTTCCCGGAGCCGTTCTCGCGCTCGCGGATAAGGCGTGTGGCTTCGTAGCCGTCCATCTGGGGCATGTGCACGTCCATAAAGACAATATCGTATTGCTTTGCCGCTGTTTTCTCCACTGCCTCTTGCCCGTGATAGGCGACGTCCACTTCACAACCCAGTCGCTCCAACATCCGCACCGCCACTTTGCGGTTGACCTCATTATCTTCCACCAGCAGGATGCGCAAGCGTGCGGGGATGTCGGTTTTCGTCTGCGGAGATGGTTCAGTTCGTAGCGGCTGTGGAGCAGTTTCCGCTATGGGCAGAGGCAGTTCCACCCAGAAGGTGCTACCTTTGCCCACCTCGCTCTGCACGTGGATGTGTCCGCCCATCAGGTGCGCCAGTCGTTTGCAGATAGTCAAGCCCAGCCCGGTTCCGCCATAGCGGCGGGTGGTAGAACTATCCGCCTGAGTGAACGCCTCGAAAATGCTTTCCAGACGTTCTGGCGGGATACCGATACCCGTATCGCGCACCGCCAGCCGTACCCAGATTTTGCCCTTTTCTTCCGCGATACCGCTGATTTCCACCACCACTTCGCCTTGCTCGGTAAACTTGACGGCGTTGTTGACCAGATTCGCCAGAATCTGGCGCAAGCGCATGGGGTCTGCCAGAACGGTGTTCGGTAACCCCTCGGCAATATCGGCACGCAAAGCGATGTCCTTCTGCTGGGCGCGAGCCTGAAAGAGCTTCACGATGTCTTCGCCCACCTCGCGAAGGTCTACCGGTACCTGCTCCAGCGTCATCTTGCCCGCTTCGATCTTGGCGATGTCCAGAATGTCGCTGAGGATGGACAATAGCAGATCAGCACTGGAGCGCAGAGTCTTCAGGTAGTCGTGTTGCTCCTCGTTCAACGGCGTTCCCAGAAGCAGCTCCGTCATGCCGATGATGCCGTTCATGGGGGTGCGGATTTCGTGGCTCATGTTGGCGAGAAACTCCGATTTAGCCTGGCTTGCCGCCTCGGCGGCTACCGCCAGCTCCTGCGCACGAACCAGCGCTTGCTCCAGCTGGGCATTCGCGGCGGCCACTTCCTCTTCCGCCCGCTTACGCTCGGTGATGTCGCGCACGACAGCAATGGTATTCCCGTCACCACAGGGTGCCAGACGCGCCTCGAAATACTGTAACCCAAACAGGGGATGTTGCAGACAATACTCAAAGGACTGTATCTGACCGGTGCTCTGGGCAAGTGCGGAGGCACGTTGTATTTTTGAGGCAACCTCTTCGGGCAACACCTCCCCGACGGTTTTACCGATAAACTGTTCTGGCGGCACGAGAAGCCGCCAAGGATCCGGAGAGTGGTACTCCAGGAAGCGCAGGTGCTGGTCCAGCAGGAAAACCATATCAGGCAATGCTTGCAGTATGGCGCGATGGCGTGCTTCACTTTGTTGTAACTCCTGCATCACGTGCTTGCGGTGCAGCATACCACCGGTGATGTCTGCTGCCACCTGTAACAGAAAGGCATCTGTAGATCGCCACAACTCGGACTCGCGCACGTTGACAAAGGTCATAAAGCCCACCAGTGCTTTCTCGATGCGTACCGGTAGCACCAATACCGACTCCGCGCCCGATGCTCGCATCGCCTGTTGCAGCGGCTGCGCCTCAGGGGGCAAAGAAGCGTCGTCTATCAGCAACAGGGGACTGCCCTGCTCTATCTGGCGCAACGCCCACTCTATCTGGCTCCTCCCGAGGCGATGCGGGGCGATGAACCGTGTTTTGCTGTCCGCCCGGAACCACCGGTGTGAGACGATAAACTTATCATGCTCTTCGTGTAGCAAGAACAATCCGGCGCGATCGGCATCGCATATACGCCCTATCTCCGCAAGGCACCACTCTACCGCGCTATCGAAGTCCGGATTGTGAATGTAGTGGGAAGCGATAGCCGACAGGGTGTTTTCGATGTGCAGACGATTGTGTAACTGTCGTTCCACGTACTTGAGGTCGGTAATGTCGTAAGATAAACCCATTACGCCCGTGACATGCCCTCTTTCATCCTTCTCGGGTAGGAAGTAACACTGATACCACAATTCACCCATCTGTATGGTCTGTGTGTGCGTTTCTCCGCTCAGAGCGCGCCGCAGGGCTTCCACCACGTCGGGATAGTCTCTGTAAAGCTCCAGTGCGTTCTGTCCAACTACTTCTCCCGGTCTCAATCCAAGCCGTTCCAGTCCTTTGCCTTCCGAATATACAAATTGTCCGGTAGTATCCAGAGCGTAGACCACAATGGGCAGGTTGTTGGTCAGCACCTTCAAGTGCGCCTGATGGGATTGTGTGCTGAAGGCGAGCTGTCGATTCTGCTTGCACTTGCGGATGAGGAGGGCGAACAGAACCCCGACCAATCCGGCAAATACGAAGTGCCGCCATATAGCAACCGTCGTGCTGCTGTGGACATATGCCAGTAGCACGAGCACTATGACGCCAACAACAGTTCCAATAAAAACCTCAGCTCTTTTAGAGGAACAGCTGCACAGCATTCTCGAAAACTCCTTCTCTGGAGATTATTCCACAAAACC
This sequence comes from uncultured bacterium, assembly GCA_938027655.1. Classification (GTDB taxonomy): domain Bacteria; phylum Armatimonadota; class HRBIN16; order HRBIN16; family HRBIN16; genus HRBIN16. The sequence continues at coordinate 10,899 of CALJAP010000080.1, forward strand.
GTGAACGCCTCACACGATGACCCGTGTCATAAGGAAAATCGCGTATGTGACGCGAAAGTAGGATAGCAACACACTGCGCTGTGAAAGGGGGAAGGTGATGAAAGGTCATCTGGTTGCCTGCTTGCTCTTGACCATACTATCAGTATCCGCAGGGGCACAGCCAACCGCCGTGGAGGCGCTGGCGCAATCGCCCACGCAGATTAACGTCTACTGGCTTCCACCTGCGGAAGGCGAGGTGCAGTCTTACATTGTGGTACGGGACGGACAGCCGGTGGCGACACTGCCCGCCGAGGCGCGCCAGTTCGTGGATGAGCCGCTGATGCCCGCTCAGACCTACCGGTATCGGGTCGTGGCGCAGATGGCGGACGGCACACAGCGGGCGTCCGTAGAAGTGAGTGAGCGCACCTTCCGCGACCTGCCGAAGCGAATCCACTATCCTCTGGTGGTAGTTGGGGGAACCGCTTCCGGTGTCGGGGCGGCGGTGACGGCAGCACGCGAAGGCGTTACGGTTGCGCTGCTGGAACAGACAAACCGTCTGGGAGGCATGATTAGCAACGGCGTGAGCCTCACCGATATGCGCAATCCCGCCCGTTCCAACGGTCTGTTCGAGGAGTTTCGCCGCGCGGTGCAGCAATACTACGGCACCGGCAACGGCATGGCGTATGAACCGCGCGTGGCGAACATGCTGATCAAAGGCATCGTCGCACAGTATCCGAATATCCACGTGTACTTCCGCGTGCGCCCTGTGAAAGTGACGCGCCAGAACGGGCGAATACGTGCGGTGGTGGTACAGGACCTGCGCACCGGGCGCAAGGCAACCTTCGAAGGCGACCTCTTCATTGACGCCACACACGAAGGCGACATCGCAGCATGGGGAGGCGCGCCGTTCCGTGTGGGGCGCGAGCCGCGTTCCCCCGAAGAACCACACGCCGGGCACATCTACTACGACCGTGCCAACGACCGCATCCTGCCCGGCAGCACGGGCAAAGGCGACAAGCGTATCCCCTCTTACGCTATCCTGCTGGCGGTGAAGGACTACGGACAGGGAGCGGACAAGACTATTCCCCAGCCGCCTTTCTATAACAAGGAGAACTACATCCACACCCCGCCCTGGGAGAAGACATGGGCATACCTGTACGGGCGTTTTCCGGGCGGGAAGTTCGAAATCAACCAGCACCCGCAGGGCAGTAACCTGCCCGGCATCAACTACGATTACCCCACCGCCAGCTGGAAACGGCGCGATGAGATTGCCGAACGCTACAGGTGGCACGCGCTGGGTTACCTGTACTATATACAAACTGAGCTGGGGCTGAAGAACATCGGGCTGGCGGAGGACGAATACCGCGATAGCGGCAACGTGCCCCCACAGCTGTATGTGCGCGAGGCGCGGCGTATCATGGGGCATGTGTTGATGAACCAGAGCGACGTGTGGAAGGCGCGCGAACGCCTCCGCCCCGACTCCATCGCCATCGGCGACTACCCGATGGACTCGCATGCGGTGCAGCCCAAAACCGACTGGAGCTCGCCGGACATGGGCGAGGGAGAGTTCTGGCTGGTGGCTTACACGCCCTGGTATCAGGTTCCGTTCGGCATCCTGTTGCCGCTGCGGTTGCGCAACGTGCTGGTGTCTACAGCCGTTTCCGCCACGCACGTGGCGTATGGAACCCTGCGCATGGAACCGGTGCGTATGAACATGGGACAGGCGGCAGGCGCGGCGGCGGCGCTGGCACTACGCTACGACACCGAGCCGAAGCGTATCCCCTCGCGGCTGGTGCAGGAGACCCTGCTGCGCAACGGGGTGTACCTCTACTGGTTTCCTGATGTCACCGCCGAGACGCGCGGTTTCCGTGCCATCCAGTATCTGGCAGCGCGAGGATACTTCCCAGAGGAGCGGTTCGAGCCGGACAAGATGCTCACCCGCGCCGACGCCGTACGGTGGCTGTGGTACCGGCTGAAGCAGGGGGGCTTCCCCACAAACATCGCCCGACCGGCTGTGCCATATACCGACCTGCCCGGAGACCACCCCGCGCGACAGGCGGTGGAAGGTCTGGTGGCGGCGGGCATCATCCAGCCGAACGACACGCTGTTCCGCCCCGATGCCCCCATTTCGCGTGGGCTGTTCGCGCAGTGGCTGGTCAGCGTGATGACCAAACTGGGGCGATGGGCGCCTGTTTCCGCCGAAAAGCCTAGCTACACGGATGTGCCGCTCGATTCCCCATACGCCGTCGCTGTGGAGACCTTGCGCAAACACCATATTACCTCTATACTGTGGGATGGCGTGGAGGCTTTTGAACAGGAGGGCACTCGCTTCTTCCCGGAGGGACCCATCACCCGCGCCGACGCAGCGAGGACGCTGTATCTTACCGTACGCGACACGATATGGCGTCCGGAGGATGCGGATTATAAGTAGTGCGTGCAGGCGGATTTTGCTCTGCTCATAGCCCATGATTTCAATCGTGGGGTTCGGCACGGTGAAGACGCAAAACCGGCCCCCTGCATTCCAAGTAATCACGTGTGGCGAAGTAGTCGCGACATGGCGAGGAACAGCGGTGGCAGGTTTCTGCGTAGATAAGGAGTGACCTGAAGAGGAGACCTGAAATGGCAATCTCTGCACCGGCAGTGCTCTGCCATCTCACGCGGGAGCCGATTAACGAGGTGGCGGTTCGGGAAGCGGTCGCGGCGCCCGAATGTGGAGCGGTAGTAGTCTTTGCGGGGGTGGTGCGCAACCACTCACGAGGGCGCGAGGTACGCTACCTCGAATATGAGGCGTACGAGCCGATGGCATTGAGACAGATGCACCACATCGCAGAAGAAGCGGCGCAGCGGTGGGGTGCCCGGGTGGCGATGGTGCACCGACTGGGTAGAATGGACGTGGGCGAAACGAGCGTTCTCATTGCCGTCGCGACACCGCATCGGGAGCAGGCGTTCGAAGCCTGTCGCTGGTGCATCGATACCTTGAAAACACAGGTGCCTATCTGGAAGAAAGAGGTTTGCCCTGACGGCACTTACTGGATCGAGGGCGACGAAGCGGTTCGATCCGTTGAGTGACACT
>CALJAP010000081.1 GCA_938027655.1 uncultured bacterium
GGCGAGTTGGTGTTATATCGTCCGGACGGCGAGCGTTTTGTGCCGTATGTGGAGTTACGCAGGCGTTTGGAGCAGGAGCGTTTGCGGGCGGAGCAGGCGCAGTGGGCAGCGGAACAGGCACAGCGCGAGGCGGAACAGGAGAGGCTGAGGGCAGAACAGGCACAGCGCGAGGCAGAACAGGAGAGGCTAAGAGCAGAGCAGGCACAGCGTGAGGCGGAGCTGGCTAGAAGACGCGCCGAACAGCTAGCGCAGCGCCTGCGCGAAATGGGGATAGATGCTGATGGGCAGTGAGGACAGGTTACGCCTCCTGGCGTTTGAGCACTCTGCCCGCCAGCACCCCGGTGGGAACCCCCTGTTGCAGGGCAATCTTGCCGGATACCACGACATACTCAATACCCAGAGGCAGCTGATGAGGTTCCTCAAAGGTAGCACGGTCCTGTACGGTTAGCGGGTTGAATATCGTAATGTCCGCTATCGCCCCCTCGCACAGTATCCCTCTGTCACGCAAGCCAAGCCTCTGCGCAGGCAAGCCGGTCATCTTGTGTACCGCTTCGGGCAGAGAGAGCAGACGCAGTTCGCGCACATATCTTCCCAGCACGCGCGGAAAAGTTCCGTAGTTGCGCGGGTGCACGCGGTCTACCGACATCTTGCCCAGCGGCGCGGTGGCGATGGCGTCAGAGCCGATCATCGTAAGGGGATAGCGCAGAACCGTTTGCACGTCCTCTTCGCTCAGGGTGAATCGCACCGCGCTGACGAAGGTATGTTCCTCCACCAGAATATCCAGCACGCAGTCCAGCGGATGACATTCCCGCTCGTGGGCGATGTGCAGGATGCTCTTGCCCTGCAGGTCGCGGTTGTTTCGCGCCACCGCGATGACCACACGCTGCCAGTGCGCCGGCTCGGTCCAATCAGGATGTAACGCCAGAATCTCCGCCTTTATCTGCTCGCGAAGAGTGGGGTTTGTCAGGCGGTCTACGATGGCATCGGGCCCACCTTCGGTTGCCCAATCGGGAAGGATGCCCGTGAGCAAGGAGGTAAGGTAAGCATCGTATGGATACTGATCCAGCATCACGTCCAGCCCCTTCGTGCGTGCCTCTTCTACCATCTGCACAGTCCGATGCACCAGCCCCCAGTTACGCACACCGTCCGCCTTGTGGTGCGACAGTTGAACCCGGATGCCTGCCTCTTCGCCGATGCGCAACGCTTCCTGAACCGCCTCTACCAGATGGTCTGCCTCATCGCGCAGGTGAGTGGAGTAGAACAACCCATGCTTCGCTGCCACCTTCGCCAGTTCGATAATTTCCTCTGTTCGCGCGTAGGAGCCGGGCGCGTATTCCAGCCCTGTGGAGAACCCCCACACCCCGTCTTCTGCCGCTTGCTCAATCAGCTCCTGCATTCTGCCCAGTTCTGGTGGGGCGGGGGAACGGCGTTCCATTCCCATCACGCGCTTGCGCAGCGTGCCATGTGCTACCTGCGGAACGATATGGGTGGCGGTGCCTCGTTCGCCGACCAGTTCGTAGAAGAGCGCCAGTCTGCCTTCCCAGGTGACTCGGATGCCGTAAGGAGCCAGCCAGCGACGCTCGTAGGCGAAAATCGGTTCGTCTGTAATCAGCCCCATCGCGATACCGCAGTTGCCCACCACCTGCGTGGTAATGCCCTGTGCCAGCGCAGAGGTTTGTTGGGGATTGTACAACAGGCTGATGTCGGAATGGGTGTGGATGTCGATAAATCCGGGCGCAACGCACAAGCCTGCAGCCTCGATAACGCAAGGGGCGTGTGCTGCACGCAGGTCGCCAACCAAGGCGATGTGTTCGCCACGAATGCCCACGTCGGCGACGAACGGTTCGCCGCCCGTGCCGTCCACTACCGTACCACCGCGCAATATCAGGTCAAAGCAGAGCGCGTCTTCGCCCACGGTGTCACCGCCTGAGAGTCATGCTTGCCCCCTATTGTACCCTGCAGAAGGTGTTGTTTGTTGTGGTGGCGAAAAAACAGCATACTCTTGCCTTCCCCGCACGCGGGGAAGAGCGACTGGAGGTGTCTGCCGAGATGGATGCAAGGCTGTCTTTTATCTTTGCACGAAGGAGCATTCGCCATTACACTTCGGAAGCGATCAGCGATTCTGACGTGCGGGCGCTGCTGGATGCGGCGATGGCGGCGCCGTCCGCTCGCAACACCAGACCCTGGCACTTCGTGGTGGTACGTGATCGCGAACAGCTGCGTCGTCTGGCGAGCATCCACCTGAACGCGAATATGCTGGAGGGAGCCGCGCTGGGTATTGCGGTATGCGGAGAACCACGCGAGTCCGAGTACTGGGTTCAAGACACCAGCGCAGCCACCGAAAACATCCTGCTAGCGGCAACTGCACTGGGGCTGGGGGCGGTATGGGTTGGCGTGCATCCCAAGGCTGAGCGCGAGCAACGGGTGCGGGAGATTCTAGGACTACCCGAGTATATCACCCCGCTGTGCTTAGTTGCCGTCGGACACCCGGCGGAGCAGAAGCCGGCACGCACGCAGTACGACGCCTCGCGAGTACACTACGAGCGATGGTAGCTACCCGACGGGCAACGCTTGACGCTCCCCCTGTGATTTTGTATAATTCCGGTAGGTTCGTTGTATTCTTGAGTAATCTGGAGGTTTTCTGCTTTGGACACGAATACCCGCTGGTGGATCGTGATAATACTGGTCACGCTGGTATCAGCCTGGGTGGTCATCGTTCAACCGTTGACAACAGGCAAAGGCAAGGAACCCTTCAAGCTGGGATTGGACCTCAAAGGCGGCGTGCGTGTGGTGTTACGCGCGCAGACCGAGAAGCTTTCCCCGGAAAAGCAGCGCGAGTGGAAGCCCGAAAATATGGCTTCCGTCGTGGACATTGTGGAACGGCGTGTGAACCGCCTCGGCGTCACCGAGTCTGTAGTCGCACGGCAGGGGCTCGACCGTATTCTGGTGGAACTGCCGGGCGTCGTGGACGAGAAGGAGGCGTTAAGGCTTATCCAGACCACCGCCCAGCTGGAGTTCTGGTACCTGCCGTCGGTGCAGAACGAGCGCAACCCGATGGCACGCTACCGGATAGAGTCGCGCACAGAGGGCTCGCGAGAGATTAACACCGTTTATGACACGGTACAGCAGAAAGAGGTGGATATCGTCGAGTTCCTGCAGGACCAGAAGCTGCGTGCCCAGGAGATGGGCGAACAGAACCCGGTGGTCACCGGCGCGGAACTGAAGCCTGTCTGCAAACTGGTGCATGACCCGATGGGCAGACCGCAAGTCTCGTTCGAGTTCAACGCAGAGGGCGCACGCCGTTTCGGTGACTTCACCCGCAAGCATGTGGGCGAGATACTGGCCATCGTGTTGGACAACCGCATTATCTCCGCTCCTCGTATCAACGAGCCCATTCTAGGCGGAAAAGGCGTCATCGAGGGCAATTTCAGTGCGGTGGAGGCAGCGGAACTGGCAACCCTGTTGAACTCCGGTGCTTTGCCTGTGCCTTTGGAGATTATTCAGATGGCTAAGGTCGGCGCGACGCTCGGCAAGGAGTCCGTCCGACAGAGCCTGTGGGCAGGAGTTGTGGGCTTAGGGCTGGTGCTGCTGTTCATGATTGGTTACTACCTTCTGCCCGGTGTTCTAGCATCATTGGCACTGGGGCTGTACACGCTCTACTCGCTGGCAGCGTACAAAATGCTGGGTGTGGTGTTCACCGTGCCGGGCATCGCTGGCTTCATCCTGTCTATCGGCATGGCGGTGGATGCGAACATCCTCATCTTTGAGCGCATGAAGGAAGAGCTTCGCTCGGGCAAGACTCTGAAAGCGGCGATAGACGACGGCTTCAAGCGCGCCTTCACCGCCATCTTTGACTCGAACGTGTGTACCATTATCACCAGCGTTATCCTGTTTGCGCTGGGTACGGGCGCGGTCAAGGGCTTCGCATTGATGCTGATGATCGGTGTCGCTATCAGCATGTTCACCGCGATTACTGTGACGCGCACCATGCTGTGGACGCTGGTCACTCTGGGCATTGGCAATAACCCGCGCCTGTTCGGACTGGGCAGGCAGTGGACGGTTCACTATGACATCGTGGGGAAGAAGAACCTGTGGTTCGCGATAAGCGGAGCCTTCATCGCAATAGGCATTATCGCGTGGGTGGTAGGTGGACTGAAGCTTGGGGTGGATTTCGCGGGCGGTTCCGAGCTGCAGCTGCAGTTTAACAAGCCCGTTACCGCCCAGCAGGTGCAAAGCGCACTGGCGCAGGGTGGTTTCCGCGACGCGAAGGCGGTGGTCGGTGAGGGCAACCTCGTGTTCATCCGCACGCGCGAAATCAGCGCAGAGGAGAAAGAAGCCATCAAGCGTGCCCTTGCCGGTTTGGGTACGCCGGTGGAGCAAAGCTTCACGCAGGTCGGTGGCATCGTCAGCAAGGAGCAGACTCGCAACGCGGTGGTAGCCATCGTGCTGTCGGAGGCGTTGATTCTGTTATACCTGGCGGTGCGCTTCGCCATTGGCGGTATTCGCGAAGGTTTCAAGTTCGGTGTGGCGGCGGTGATCGCGCTGGTGCACGACGTGCTGGTGCTGGTAGGAACCTTTGCCATTATGGGCAAACTGCGCGGATGGGAGGTAGATGCGCTGTTCGTCACTGCGATGCTCACGCTCATCGGTTTCTCGGTGCACGATACCATCGTGGTGTTCGACCGCATCCGCGAGAACCTGCGCAACCGCACTCGCGACGAGACCTTCCACGACATCGCCAACAAGAGTATCTTGCAGACCTTCGCCCGCTCCATCAACACCTCGTTGACGGTTGTTCTTACCCTGGTGGCGTTGCTGGTGCTGGGCAGCCCGGTGGTCAGACTGTTCACCATCGCTTTGCTGGTGGGTATCATCACCGGTACCTACTCTTCTATCTTCAACGCCAGCCCGGTTGTGGCGTGGTGGGAGGAGGTTGCGGAGCGACGTGGGGCGCGTCCGGCGATGCCGCGCGTAGCGCCTGCACAGCCTTCGGAGGCAACGGTGAGGCGAGATGGTGCGCCGGAGGCGGGTGCTGTTCCTGCTACGACAAGCAGCAAATCGCGTCCCAAGCGTCGCCGCAGGGCGTAAATTGCCAGGAGCGGGTGAACTTTTCGCCCGCTCCTTTTGATTCATAGCGTGGGGGTGCTTAGGTGATACAAAGTCTTTCTCGTCGTGTGCGCTGGGTTATTCAGCCGGGTCGCCCGGAAATCGTTGCCAGACTTCAGCGAGAAGTGGGCGTCAGTGAGATTCTGGCTCGTCTGCTGGTGAACCGCGGCATTACCGAACCGGAGCAGGCAGAGCGTTTCCTGAACCCCGATTGGGAACACCTGCCCGATGCTTCCTTGCTGCCCGATGCTCAGGTCGCGGTGCATCGCCTGTTGCAGGCGTTGGAACGCAAAGAAAAAATCCTCATTTACGGCGACTACGACGTGGACGGCGTGACCAGCGCGGCGCTGTGGTACCACATGCTGAGCAAGCTGCAAGCGAACGTGCAGGCGAAAGTGCCTCACCGCAAGCGCGATGGGTATGACATCCGTGTGCCGGTGGTGGACGAAGCGCATCGACAGGGAGTGTCGCTTATCCTCACCTGCGACTGCGGGATTCAAGCGCACGATGTGGTGGAACGCGCTCGCGAGCTGGGGATAGATGTCATCATTACCGACCACCATGAGCCGGGTGAGCAGGTACCCCGCGCTCTGGCGGTGGTGAACCCGCATCTGCCTCACTCGCAGTATCCCTTTGCCAACCTGAGCGGGGTAGGGGTCAGTTATCGTTTGGGGGAGGCGCTGGTGCGGGCGAAGGGGTTCTCGCCCCAGAACTACCGCAATCACTTTCTGGACCTTGCCACGCTGGGCACGATCGCCGACGTGATGCCCCTGATGGAGGACAACCGCGTGTTCGCCTGGTACGGTCTACCGTCCATTCCGCGTTCGAAGCGACCGGGTGTTCAGGCACTGTTGTCGGTAGCGCGCGTGTCTGTCGATGCACCGTTAACCATGCGCCAGGTGCAATTTGCGCTGGCGCCGCGTATCAACGCGGTCGGCAGACTGGATGACGCGGCTGTTGCGCTGGAGCTGTTGACCACAGACGACCCGCAGCGCGCCCGGCAGCTGGCGTGGGAGCTGGAGGAGCATAACCGGCGCAGGCGCAGCGAGCAGCAGCGTATTCTGGAGCAGGCATTGCAGCAGGCGGCGCAGCGCGACCTCGCCCACGAGTGGGTGCTGGTACTGGCAGGTGAGGAGTGGGATAAAGGCGTCATCGGTATTGTGGCAAGTAAGGTGCTGGAGCAGTACCACCGCCCGACGGTGATGATTTCGGTGGATGCCGAGTGTGGGGTAGGGCGGGGCTCCGCGCGCAGTATTCGCCCATACGACATCTTTCGGGCGATTGAGGAGCGCCGCGAACTGTTCATCGAGTGTGGCGGGCACACACTGGCGGCAGGCTTTTCCATTCGGATGGAGCATTTCGAAGAACTGCGCGAGCACCTGAACCGTCTGGCGCATGAGTGGATGTCGCCCGATGACCTGTTGCCGCGGCTGGACATCGACGCGGATATCGAGCCGGCGGAGATAACCCCTACGCTGGTGGATGAGATAGCGCAGATGGAGCCGTTCGGGCACGGCAATCCCGAACCGATGTTCCTCAGCCGCGGTCTAACCATTCTGGACAAGCGGCGGGTAGGCGATGGTTCCCACTGGAAGCTGACGGTGCGCGGGGAGGCACTGCCTCCCACAGGTTGTATTGCCTTTGGTATGGGCGATTACGATGAGCGGTTCGAGGTGGGGGATGAGGTAGACATGGTGTACACTCCCCAGTGGAACGATTTCAACGGGCGGCGTGACGTGCAGCTTCAGGTGCACGACGTCCGACACAGTTCGGGTACAATAGAATAACAGTAGCATCGAGATTGCCCCGGTACCCACGACGATGGCGCAGGTTAATCTGGAACATATCCTTCACGATAGCGGCACCGAACTGCCGGAAGAACTGCTCGCGCTTCTAGACAGGGTACGCGAGTACCTTCCCCAGGCAGAGACCACTACCATCGTGCGGGCGTACAGGGTGGCTGAGTACGTCCACCAGGGGGAGACTCGTGCTTCTGGCGAGCCGTACGTCACCCATCCTCTGGCAGTAGCAGGCATCCTCGCCGAGCTGGAGATGGATGTTCCCACCATCGCTGCAGGTCTGATGCACGATGTGATTGAAGATGGTAAAGACGAGCAGGGCAACCCAAAGGTTACGCTAGAGGATATTCGTCGTCTGTTTGACGAGGAGATCGCTCTGTTGGTAGACGGGGTGACCAAGCTGGCGAGCTATCTGGATATCGAGCGCGAACTGGAAGAGACCACCGACCACGAGAAGCGCAAACGCAAACGCGACGTGCTGCAGACGGCGGCGAACCTGCGCAAGATTTTCGTCGCGATGTCGCGTGACCTGCGGGTGATGATTATCAAACTGGCAGACCGCTTGCATAACATGCGCACTCTGGACGCCCTCTCCCGCGAACGACAGATAAGAATCTCCACCGAGACCCTGCAAATCCTTGCGCCAATGGCACACCGGCTGGGTATCTGGCAGATAAAATGGCAGCTGGAAGACCTTGCGTTTAAGTACCTGGAGCCGGAGAAGTACGCGGAACTTGCCGCTCGCGTGCAAAGCACTCGCAAACAGCGCGAGGCGGATATTAACGAAGCCATCCGCATCCTCAAAGAGCGACTGGAGAAGGAAAAGATACGCGCCGAAGTGCATGGCAGGCCCAAACACCTGTACAGCATCTACCAGAAGATGCTGCGCGAGGAGATAGACCTCGACCAGATTTACGACCTGCTGGCGATACGTGTTATCGTAGACACCGTTCCCGATTGCTACCACGCGCTGGGCGTTGTGCATGACCTCTGGCTACCCATTCCCAATCGCTTCGACGATTACATCGCCAAGCCCAAGCCGAACATGTACCAGTCGCTACACACGAAGGTCATCGGACCCCGCCAGCAACCTCTGGAGGTGCAGATACGCACCTGGCAGATGCACCGCACCGCCGACTTCGGCATCGCCGCGCACTGGCAGTACAAAGAGGGCGCGACCGCTCAGGACCGGTTTGAGGAGCGCATGCGGATGCTCCGCCAGCAGCTGTTTGAGTGGCAGGCGGATGGTAAGGACTCCTCCGAGTTCCTGCGCTCTGTGGTCAACGACCTGTTCAACGACCAGGTTTTCGCGTTCACCCCGAAGGGGCAGGTTATCGACCTCGTGGCAGGCTCCACACCGGTGGACTTTGCGTATCGGGTGCATACCGACGTGGGAAACACCTGCGTCGGGGCGAAGGTGAACGGACGCATTGTGCCCCTGAACTACCAGCTCAAGAACGGTGATATTGTGGAGATTATCACCCGACCTAACGCCCACCCTAGCCGTGACTGGCTGAACTTTGTAAAGACCTCGCACGCCCGCAGTAAAATCAAACAGTACTTCCGCCGACAGGCGCACGCCGAAAACGTGGCACGCGGCAGGGAGATATTGGAGCGGGAAGCGGAGCGTTTGGGAATGGAGCCCAAAGACCTGTTGCACGCCGACGCGCTGGAGGAGGTAGCCAGACAGCTGAATCTGCCAAACGCAGAAGAGGTATACGCTGCCGTAGGCGATGGCCGCTACTCGGCGCAGGCAGTGCTGAACCGTCTCCTGCCCGAGATGCCCGCTCAACCCACCCTGTTTCCCACTGGCAAGGTGATGGAGGGCGAGACCCGACTGACGGTGGACGGTATCGACAACGTGATGATTCGACGAGCAAAATGCTGTACCCCGCTGCCGGGTGATGAGGTAGTAGGCTACACCACCCGCGGGCGCGGCATGACCCTGCATCGTCGCGCCTGTAAGAACGTGCAGAGTTACCTCTTGAACGAACCGGAGCGTCTGGTGGCGGTGCAGTGGGATGCAAAGCCCGGCGCATACTACGCCACCTCCCTGCACATCGAAGCCGCAGACCGCACCGGCTTACTGTCGGACATCGCGAACGTGTTCGGCGAGGCGAAAACCAACATTACCTCCGTGCGCACTATCTCCCTGCCCAGCGGTGTGGCGCACATCGACCTGACAGTGGAGGTGCAGAACACCTCACAGCTGCGCAATCTGATAGACAGGGTGCGCCGAATCAGCGACGTGCTGGACATCCGTCGTACGGGCACGATGGGGGAGGCGGCGTGATGCGGGCGGTGCTGCAGCGGGTTTCTCGCGCCGAAGTGACCGTTGAAGGTAAGCAGGTGGCGGCTATCGGCAGGGGCTATCTGGTCTTGTTGGGTGTGACGCACGGAGACGACGATTCGGATGCCCGCTATATCGCCGACAAAATCGCCTCCCTGCGCCTCTTTGAAGATGAGGCGGGCAAAATCAACCGGGGCATTACCGACATCGATGGAGAAGTGCTTGTGGTGTCGCAGTTCACGCTGTATGCCGATTGCCGCAAAGGGCGTCGCCCCAGCTTTACCGATGCTGCACCACCAGAGGTAGCGGACAGGCTGTATCAGCGGGTGGCGGAGATGCTACGCGAGGCGGGCTTGCCTGTGCAAACAGGCGTTTTTGGGGCGCACATGCAGGTCGCGCTGGTCAACGACGGGCCGGTGACTATCTTGCTGGATAGTCGGAAGGCGTTCTAAGACCGCTCACATCGCGTCCGCTATCGACTCGAAGACCGGTTCTGCCACGTAAATAGGCGAGCGGGTGCGTAAGGCTAAAGCGATGGCGTCGCTGGGGCGCGAGTCGATCTCGAGGCTCTCTCCATTGCGCACAATGGTGATTTTGGCGTAGAAGGTGCTCTGCCACAGGTCGTCCACGATAATGCGCTCCACCGTACCGCCCAGACGTTCAATAACATTCTTGAGCAGGTCATGCGTCATCGGGCGGTCGGGCACGTCGCCTTCCAGCGCCATCGAGATGGACAGAGCTTCGTACTTGCCAATCCATATCGGCACGCGGCGCCCACGGTTATCCTGCAGCAAGACAAAGAATTGAGAGGGTATGCCCGTTTCCTGATGCTCGTACACGCCCACCACACGCACCTCTTTCTCATCCAGGCGGCGCGGCTCGACGCGGTCAAGCTCGTCGAACTCATCCGGCGGACCCTCATCGTCTTGCCAGTCGTCGAACATGTCGCGGAAACGTTCGCTCATGCTGGATCCCCCCTCAACACTCCGCGTGTTCATCAGTCGGTTTCTTTAATATTCTCCACCACCCGCAGGAACTCCTCGTTCGAGCTGGTATGGGAGAGCAAGCCGATGAGTTGCTCGATAGCTTGCATCGGCTCCATCGATGCTAGCATCCGTCGCAGTTTCCACACGCGACGCAGTTCCTCTTCGCTAAAGAGCAGCTCCTCGTGGCGCGTACCGGAGCGGTTGATGTCGATGGCGGGGAAGATGCGCCGTTCCGCCAACCCGCGATCCAGCACCAGCTCCATGTTGCCGGTACCCTTGAACTCTTCGAAGATGACGTCGTCCATTCGGCTGCCGGTGTCCACCAGCGCGGTTGCCAGCACCGTAAGGCTTCCACCCTCTTCGATGTTACGTGCTGCGCCGAAGAACCGCTTCGGGCGATACAGGGCGGACGGGTCCAATCCACCCGACAACGTGCGCCCGCTGGGGTTGACGGTGAGGTTGGACGCTCGCGACAGGCGGGTGAGGCTGTCCAGCAGAATCACCACGTCGCGTCGTGCTTCCACCAGCCTTTTCGCCATTTCCAGCACCATGTCCGCTACGCGCATGTGGTTCTCGGGCATCTCGTCGAAGGTGGAGCTCACCACGCGCCCCTTCACCGAGCGGCGAATGTCGGTTACCTCTTCGGGGCGCTCGTCCACCAGCAGCACCAGCAACACGATTTCGGGATGGTTGGTGGTGATGCTATTGGCGATGGTCTTCAGCAGGGTGGTCTTGCCCGCTTTGGGCGGCGACACAATCAACCCGCGCTGCCCCTTGCCGATGGGCGCAATTAAGTCGATGAGCCTGGCAGAGATGTTTCGACTGTCGGTCTCCATCCGAATGCGCTCGACGGGATAGATAGGGGTCAGGTCGTCGAAGTGGGTGCGATGACGGGCGTATTCGGGGTCCATGCTGTTGACCAGCTCCACCCGCAGTAAGCCGTAGTATTTCTCGTTCTCTTTGGGTGGGCGGACCACGCCGGTCACCGTGTCGCCCGTTTTCAGCCCGAACCGCTTGATCTGGGTCTGCGAGACGTAGATATCGCCACTGCCATCGGCGGCGAAGTTGATGTCTCGCCTCAGGAACCCCCATCCATCGGGCAGGATTTCCAGCACACCCTCCGCCGTGATTTGCCCGTTCGAATCCGTATGCGCCTGCAGGATGCGCTGGATGAGCTCCTGTTTGCGGATGTTCTCTTCTACTTCTAAGCCCCTGTCACGGGCGATGGTGTGTAGCTCCTCGAGCGATTTGCGGTCGAATTCCGCGAGGTCAATCGTTTCCATGCCGGTTTTCACCTTTCAACGTGTGGATATTCTTTACGCACTGCCTCGTACAGTGCGCTGCTACGAGGTCGGAATAGTCTGCGAGGTATAATGGCTATCACCTGCAATTCAGCAAGGGCTCCTGTGCTCTCCGTACAGGGCAGATACCCACGCTTGGGAATCTGGAAAAACCTCTGGTTGTTTCACGTTCACTGGCGATGGCGAGGGAAGACACAGGAACTATCCCACCACCTATTATAGCCTATTTTTCATGCGGAGTCTACCCCCTGCACCCATTTCCACGAGTTTTTTGCACGATTACTTTGCGGATTCCTCCTCCAGTACGCCGATATAGGGCAGGTTGCGGTACAATCCGGCGTAGTCCATCCCATAGCCTACCACAAACACGTCGGGCACTTCAAATCCCCGGTAATCGATGGGCACGCCCACAACGCGTCGCGCCACCTTGTCCAGCAGGGCGCACACCTTCACGCTGGCGGTGCGGTGCATCTTCATGTTTTCCAGCAGGAACTCGAGGGTCAGCCCACTGTCCACGATGTCTTCTACAATCAACACGTGCCGTCCGATAGGGCTTTCGTCCAGGTCCTTGAGGATGCGCACCACACCCGAGGACTTCGTGCCGTTGCCGTAACTGGAGATGGCGACGAAATCGTAGTCCACCTCCCCGTCGATAGCACGCAGCAGGTCAGACAAGAACACCGCTGCCCCCTTCAGCACACCGACCAGCAGGATGTTCTTGTCACCGTAGTCCTGTCGGATTTGCCTGCCCAGTTCCGCTACGCGCGCCGCTATCTGCTCTTCGGAAATCAACGGTTTGATAGTGGTTTGTACGGTCGTCATTGCTGTCCCCCCGCGAAACGTTGATGCAAGGTGAAGTGAATCCTATTATGGCACATTTTTCGCACAGATTCCTACTCATTCCCACTCGATGGTAGCGGGCGGCTTGCTGGTGATGTCGTACAGCACGCGGTTGACACCCGGCACCTCACCCACGATACGGTTGCTGATTCGCTCCAGCACCTCGTAGGGCAGCCTTGCCCAGTCGGCGGTCATAGCATCCTCGCTCACAACCGCCCGCACCACGATAGGATGAGCATAAGTGCGCTGGTCGCCCATAACGCCCACACTGCGCACCGCTGGCAACACCGCGAACGACTGCCATATCTCGCGCATCAACCCCGCCCGCCAGATTTCCTCCAGCACGATTTTATCCGCCGCGCGCACCATCTCCAGTCGCTCGGGCGTGACCTCTCCGGCGATGCGCACCGCCAGCCCCGGTCCGGGGAAAGGTTGGCGCCACACCACCTCTTCGGGCAAGCCCAGCTCCGCCGCGACCGCACGCACCTCGTCTTTAAACAGGTAGCGCAACGGCTCAATCACCTTCAGGCGCATATCCGGCGGCAAACCACCCACGTTGTGGTGTGTTTTGATGGTGGCGGAGTGTTTGGTGGCGCCGCTTTCGATGACGTCCGGATACAGCGTGCCCTGCGCGAGGTACTCGCACCCGCGCAGTTCGTCGGCATGCTCCTCGAACACCCGGATGAAGGTCTCCCCGATAATCTTGCGCTTCTGTTCGGGGTCTTCCACGCCTTTCAACCGCTCCAGGAACCGCTCGCGGGCGTCTACGTACACGAGATGCACGGGGAAGAGGCGGGAGAAGGTTTCACGTACCTGTTCAGCCTCGCCTGCCCGCAACAGTCCGTGGTCCACGAACACACAGGTGAGCCTTTCGCCTCCGATAGCACGATGCACCAGCGCGGCGACGGTCATCGAGTCCACCCCTCCGCTCACCGCCACCAGCACATGCCCATCGCCGACCTGTCGGCGTATCTCCTCCGCCGCTTGCTCCACGAAGTTGCCCGGCGTCCAGTCGCCTTTGCACCCGCACACCCGCTTGAGGAAATGGTCTATCAGCTGCCTGCCGAACGGAGTGTGGTGCACTTCGGGGTGGAACTGCACGCCGTAGAAGCGCCGCACGGGGTCCGCCATCGCCGCAACGGGGGTGGATTCTGTCACCGCGGTTACCCGGAAGCCGGGGGGAGGTTGTAGCACTTTGTCGCCATGGCTCATCCAGCAGGTCAGGTGTGTACCCAAACCGGCGAAAAGGGAGTCTTCGGGTTCCGTCACGGTCAGTTCCGTGCGTCCGTACTCTCGCCGTTCAGAAGGCTCTAC
Organism: uncultured bacterium; assembly: GCA_938027655.1. GTDB lineage: Bacteria > Armatimonadota > HRBIN16 > HRBIN16 > HRBIN16 > HRBIN16. Next base: position 13,637 of record CALJAP010000081.1, read on the forward strand.
CACGCCGCCCAGCTGGTAGCTCATCAGCTGGTGCCCGTAGCAGATACCCAGAACGGGAATGCCCATCTGGTAGATGCCCATGTCTGCGCGCGGAGCGTTCGGCTCGTACACGCTGGCAGGGCCGCCTGACAGCACAATGCCTTTCGGCTGTCGGCGAGTGATTTCCTCAGCGGGCATGTCGGCAGGGATAATTTCACAGAACACGTGGCACTCGCGAATGCGGCGTGCGATGAGCTGTGTATATTGCGCCCCAAAATCGATAACGAGAACGGTTTCGGTATCCGGTGGTTGTGACATCGTAAACCCCAACGATGGTAATCCAGATAAGAATATAGCCTAAAAGCAGGAGGAAGTCAATTTGCGCCGTTGACGCAAGGATTCCGCGAACATCGCTTGTTCTTCAGGGGTCAAGTTCTGTAGCATACCTGCGAGACGCAGAGATAGAAAATCAAAGGATTCCCCTCGTAAATATGCTAAAATACCTTAGATGACCTTGAGGCAGGAGGCTGGTAACGATGCCCTTGAGCGAGGAACTGTTGCGTATTCTGGCGTGCCCCGCGTGCGACGACCGTCCACCGCTGCGCCAGGAAAGTGAGGAGAGCTTAGTATGTGACAAATGCCATCGTCACTATCCTATCCGCGACGGAATCATCGAACTGCTGGTAGAGGAAGAAACGGAACAGCAGACCCAGAGGTGAGGAGAACAAAATGCCACGAGTTGCTGTGATTCACGGTCCCAACCTGAACATGCTGGGGATACGGGAAACAGAGGTATACGGCCACCTGAACTTAGAGCAAATTAACCAGCGCATTATGGAGCGGGCGAAGTCGCTGGGATTGGAGGTGCGTATCACCCAGTCCAACCATGAAGGGGAGATTATCGAAGCCATCCATGAGGCGCTGCAGTGGGCGGACGCGCTGATTATTAACCCCGGCGCCTACACGCACTACAGTATCGCCATTCGGGACGCCATTACCGCAGTACGCCTGCCGACGGTGGAAGTGCATCTGTCCAACATCTATGGACGGGAAGAGTTTCGCCGGCATTCGGTAACCGCACCGGTAGCGCACGGGATTATTGCCGGCTTTGGCGTGATGAGCTACCTGCTGGCTCTGGATGCTGTGAAGTTTATTCTGGAGGAAAGCCGTCGATGAGCTGGAGGTTTGCTCACCGGATAGAACGCCTGCGTGCTCGAATGGAAGAGCCTTTTCTCGAAGCCTTTTTGATTACCTCTCGTCCGAATGTGCGTTACCTGAGCGGTTTCACCGGTAGCGCAGGGGCCCTGCTCATCGGCAGAGATTTCACCGTGCTGCTTACCGACAGGCGATACACCCTGCGTGCCCAGAAGGAAGCGACCGGTTTCGAGGTGATAGTACCCGACAACCCGGATGATGACATTCTGAAAACCCTGCTGGAGACACGAGGTCTGCGAAAGGTTGGCTTCGAGGCGAACCACGTCACCGTCAAAACGCTGGAAGGCTGGCGGGAGAAGTACGGCGAATTGGGTGTGGAGTGGATAGCTACCAGCGGTATGGTGGAAGATCTGCGCCTAGTAAAGGACGCCGAGGAGATTGCCTCCATCCGCGAAGCGTGCGGTATCGCCGACGCCGCCTTCAACCACATCCGGCTCTTCATGCAGCCCGAAACGGTGGAGATGGACGTGGCGATGGAGCTGGAGTTTTTTATGCGCAGACAGGGAGCACGTCGCCCCGCGTTCGAGAGCATCGTCGCGTCGGGTGAGAACTCCGCAATGCCCCATGCAGAGACCTCTGAACGTCGCTTCCGCCCGGGAGACTTCGTGACACTGGATTTCGGCGCGGAGGTGAACGGCTACTGCTCCGACATTACCCGCACGGTGGTTATCGGCAAGGCGACGCAAGAACAACGACGCATCTACCAGACAGTGCTGGAGGCGCAACGGCGTGCTATCGAAGCCATTCAGCCCGGCGTCAAAGGCTGCGATGTGGATGCCGTCGCCCGACAGGTCATCACCGACGCCGGGTATGGAGATTACTTCACCCACTCGCTGGGGCATAGCATCGGCTTGAGCGTGCATGACGGCATGGGTTTCGCGCAGAAGTCGGAGATAGTGCTGGAGCCGGGCATGGTGTTCACGGTGGAGCCGGGTATCTACATCGAGGGCTTTGGTGGTGTGCGCATCGAGGACGACGTGCTGGTGACAGAGGAGGGGGCGGAAGTGCTGACACACGCCCCGAAAGAGCTGATGGAGTTCCCGAGTGGATAGAGGAGGAGAATGATGCATTTTGCGAAACGCTTACTGGCAATTGCTCTCTTGCTGGCGCTTGGCGCATCGACCCTTATCGCTTCCGACGCGCCGCCGCGCTACTGGAAGCTGACCATCTTGCACACGAACGACACGCATGGCAACCTGTTGCCGTTCCACTATCCCGACCCGCCCGACCCCAACACGCAAGAGGCGCAGCTGGCAATGCGTCGCAATATCGGGGGTATCGCCCGACGTGCCACGCTGGTGCGCCAGCTACGCCATGCCTTTGGCACGACGTGGGTGGTGGATGTGGGCGATTTCTGCAGCGGTACCGCCTTCTCGGTGGAGTTTCGCGGCGAGGCGGATGTAGCGGCGATGAACGCGCTGGGCTATACGGTCGCCACGCACGGCAACCACGAGTTCAACAACACTCGTGCTCAGTGGCAGAAGCTGATTCGGATGGCAAAGTACCCTGTTGTGTGTGCGAACGTGGTGGACGCCAATACCAAACAACCTCTGCTAAAGCCGTACGAAATACTGCAGGTGGAAGGAGCGCGCGTGGCGGTCCTCGGTCTAGTTACCGAAAGCACACGTGGCTATCCTGCCACCCGCGAGGGGATAGAGATACAGGATGCGCTCGATACCGCCCGACGACTGGTGCCCCAATTGCGCGGGCAAGCGGACCTCGTGGTACTGCTTTCCCATCTGGGCTATGAGGTGGACCAGCGGCTGGCACGTGAGGTACCCGGCATCGATGTCATTGTGGGCGGGCACTCGCACACCCGGCTGGCTAAACCCGACTTTGTGCCCAATGGGCATCTCACCAGTGCGTTTCAGAAGAACGGTACGGTGATTGCACAGGCGTTTCAGTGGGGCGGAGAGCTGGGCAAGCTGGAGATAATCCTGCGACGCGACCCCAACACGGGCAAGTGGACGTTCATGAGCTACCGCGGCGAGCTGATTCTTGTCTCCCCAGATATTCCCGATGACCCTGCGGTGAAGGCGGTGGTGAATCGCTACTGGAAACCGCTGAAGGGCTATTACGGCGTTGTCGTTGGTGAGGCGGAAGACGACTTCACCCGCCGCGGCAACGATGATGCGGAGTACAATCTGGTGGCGGACGCCCTCCGTGAGGTGCTGGGCACGGAAGCGGACCTGGAGAACATGGGGGGCGTGCGTGCGCCCATCCTGCGCGGACCGATTACCCGCTACGACCTCGCCAAGGCACTACCGTTCGGTAATACGATGGTGAAATTCCGCGCGACAGGGGCACAACTGCGTGAACTGCTCAAGAGAACTCGCCCGGCGGTTTCCGGCATCCGTTATCGCTATCGCCGAGGGGAGCTGACGGAAGTGACCATAAACGGTCAACCGTTACAGGACGACCGGCAGTATCTGCTGTCCACCAATAGCTACTTTGCCCAGCGTTACCTGCAACCGATGGGTATCGCCTACGAAGATACAGGCAGGAAAAGGCTGGACATCGTGTCGGAATACATCTTGAAGCATAAGCGTATCCGCCCTGCGTACGACGGACGGCGTATCGTAGATGAGTCGGTATATTAGGGGGTGGCGCATGAGCGATATTCTGGAACGGACATACGAGAAGTACCTGCAGTATGTCAATCCGGGGCTGGCACAGCTGATGAAATTTGCCGACTTCGGCGTGGAGATGCGCGCGGAGGGGATGTTCGTCTATGACCATCAAGGGCGTGCCTATCTGGACTTTTTGGGAGGGTACGGCACGTTTGCGCTAGGGCATCGCCACCCGAAAGTGGTGGAGGCGGTGAAAACGCAGTTAGATCGGATGCCGCTCTCCAGCAAGGTGTTCTTCAGTGCGCTGGTCGCGGATTTCTGTGAGGCGCTGGCGAAAGTGCTGCCCGGTAACCTTCAGTATACCTTCCTGTGTAACAGTGGCACCGAAGCGGTGGAAGGTGCGCTCAAAATCGCCCGCAAGTTCACCGGCAAGCACAAGTTCATCGCTACCGTCGGGGGGTATCATGGCAAGAGTATGGGCTCGCTCAGCGCGACGGGGCGCGAACAGTACCGCCAGCCGTTCTACCCGCTGGTGCCCGGCTTTGTGCACGTGCCCTTTGGCGACGTGGACGCGGTAGCGCGAGAGATGGACGAGGACACGGCGGGTATCATTCTGGAGCCTATTCAGGGCGAGGGGGGCATCTTCTTGCCCGGAGAGGATTACCTGCCCAAACTGCGTGCGCTGTGCACCGAACGCAAGGCTTTGCTGATTATCGACGAGGTGCAGACCGGCTTGGGACGCACGGGCAAGATGTTTGCGGTAGAACACTGGGGCGTGCAACCCGATATTATCACGCTGGCGAAAGCGCTGGGTGGTGGAGTGGTACCCTCAGGAGCGTTTTCCTCCACGCCGGAAATCTGGGAGAAGGCGTTTGGTGACAACCCGCTTATCCACACCAGCACCTTCGGCGGCAACCCGTTGGCGTGCGCCGCAGGCATCGCGACGCTGCAGGTCCTGCAGGAGGAAAATCTGCCGGCGCGTGCGGCCGAGCGCGGTGAGCAGCTCGTCGCAGGGTTGAGCGCGGTACAACAGCAGTACCCCGATGTGGTCACCCAAGTGCGCGGCAAGGGGTTAATGGTGGGCGTGGAGTTCGCCATCGAGGATGTGGCGAAGCTGGTTATCGGCGGCATGACCCGTCGCGGCGTGATTGCGGCGTATACGCTGAACAATCCGCGTGTGATTCGCTTCGAGCCACCGCTGATTGTCTCGGCAGAGCAGATAGACACTGCCGTGTCGGTGTTCGCCGAGTCGGTGGAGGAGTCGGTGAAGGGGCTAAGGGCGCTGGGGTTGCTGTGAACCCTCTTGTAATGCCTTCTCCAGCTCTCTCTGTATCGCCGTAATCGTCACATCGCCCCGGGTGCGTTCCAGCACCGCGCGCAGGGCGTCTACGCTGCGACGCAAACCGCCCGTGATGGCATCGGGATAGTCGAAGGTGACCAGCATGTAGTAGATGTCGTCCATGTCCGCCAGCAATCCCTCTGCCTTCGTGGTGTCACCGTGGCGCAGGAGGTCTAAGATGTGCCGTCGGCATTCGCTGGCGGCTTCGCATAGCGCGTTGAGGTAGGCAGGAACTTCCATCCGCAGTTCGGCAAACGCGGGCAGCGGTTGCCCCTGCACCAGCGCGTGCAATAAGCAGGCTTCGGCGTATTCCTTCAGCGCGTCCTGCACGTAGCCTGCATAATAGATGTCGGGGTGTGTGTCACGCAGGGCATTCAGGTCTGCGGCACGCTGGGCGGCTTCCTGTAAACCCTGCTGGGCGTTTTCAAACTCGTGGCGGTGGATACTGCGCACGGTGGTGGCAGAGAGGCGTATCAGCTCGCGCGACTGGCGCAGAGCCTCTTCCCGCACCGCGTCTTTGGTGTCCAGAACCGTGCGTATGGCTTCGGACAGGGATTGCAGCTGGTGGTTCACTGTGATGCCTCCTTATCTACGGAGGGGTTTATGGCGTCTATGGGAACCCCTAAGTACGCTGAAATCTCCCGAAGAAACTCTTCCCATGCGGACTGTAAACCCTGGGCAAGAGGACGTAACTTGCGCTCATCGAGTAAGATGCCGTAGCCATGCACGAAGAAGTGGCGAAAAGCGCGGTACTCGTCCAGCCTTTCCAGAAGTTCTTGGGTGATGATCCCCCTTTCCTGAGATGCTAACAGCAGATCCTTATGCCATGTCTGGGTATCTGGCAACGGAAAGCCATAGTATTTGAACACACGTTTAAGCATGTTTTCCATACCGTTGTAGACATTCAAGATGAAGGTAGCGATGGCTGCTCTCTCAACTATGGAGAGCGCCTCCCTACTCAATGCCTCTCCCAATCCAGCAAGAGTATCAGATACCAGTTGCTTCTCTATTCGTAGCTCTTCTACTAGTTCATCCATAGATAACAATGCCCCTCGCCTTTACCACTTGCGCCAGAGGGTTCTGTTCCGAAAGGTCTATTACATCCACCGGCAGGTTCAGTTGACGCATCACCTCAGCGTAGAACTTGAAAAACCGATGTGGAGGGATACCCTCGACCGCGATGTCAATGTCGTGGTATCCATGTCCTTTTTGAGTGCACGAACCGAAGAGGTATACACGAGAAGCCCCGAACTTGCGGGCACACCGTATAATGGCTTCACGCTCCCTATCACTAATCATGCCTGTTCTCCTAAAACAGCCTTTCCTGTTGCTCTGCCGGCTCCGTTGCCTGCGTTTGGGTGTTACGCCTGGTGCGTCGATGCCCGTTGCGTGGGGCGTTCAGCACACGGTGGCAGCGACGGCAGCGTGCCTCATACTTCTCGGCTGCGCCGATGAGGATGGTGGGTTCATCCCACGAGGCGGGGCGTCCGTCCACCAGCCTCTGTGTTTTGCTCGCCAGCTGCCCGCACCGCGCACAGATCGCCCTCAGCTTAATCACCTCGTCCGCCAGAGCCAGCAGAACGGGCATGAACCCAAACGGCTGACCGCGAAAGTCCTGATCCAGCCCTGCCACAATCACCGTTCTGCCTTCGTTCGCCCAGCGGTCGCACAGCGCGACGACACCCTCGTCGAAGAACTGTATCTCCTCGATGGCGATGACTTCGGTATCGGGTTCCACCAGACGCTCCAAATCCGCGCTGGATGAGGCGGGAATTGCCTCAAAACGCACACCGTTATGTGTGGCGATAGCCGCGCTGTCCCATCGGTTGTCCAAAGCGGATTTGAACACCTGCACCTTCTTGCGAGCGTACAGGGCGCGGCGCACCTGGCGTATCAGCTCTTCCGATTTGCCCGCGAACATGCTTCCCGTAATCACAATCAGCGTGCCCACCGGCTTTGGCACTTTCTGTTATGCCTCCCGTTCCACCATGAGATGGGCGATAGCTCGCAGCGGCTCTGCGCTCTCGCCAAAGGGGCGCAGTGTCGCTATGGCTTCCTGCACCAGCTGATGCGCCCGCTGGCGTGAGGCTTCCACGCCAAACAGCGCAGGGTAGGTGACTTTACCTCGTGCGGCATCCGTACCCACCGCCTTGCCCGTTTTGCGTGGGTCGCCGGTGACGTTCAGCAGGTCGTCGGCAATCTGAAACGCCAGCCCGGTCAGTTCTCCATATCGGCTCAGAGCATCTACCTGCCACTTTTCCGCCCCTACCAGAATCGCCCCCGACACCACCGAAGCGCGAATGAGCGCGGCGGTTTTGTGGCGGTGGATGTACTCAACCGTGTCGGCGTCTGCTTGCTTGCCCTCTGACTCGATGTCCACCATCTGCCCCCCCACCATGCCGCGCGTGCCGGATGCTTCCGCGACCAGGTGCAATACCTGCACCACACGTTCGGCGGGGACGGTATCGGCGTTGCGTGCTATCAGCTCGAAGGCACTGGCATAGAGGGCGTCTCCAGCTAGTATCGCCACCGCTTCGCCAAACTGCACGTGGCAGGTAGGTCGCCCTCGCCGCAGCGTATCGTTATCGATGGCGGGCAGGTCGTCGTGAATGAGGGAGAAGGTGTGGATGAGTTCTACCGCACAGGCGGTCGGCAGTACCATCTGCGCTTCGCCGCCGACCGCTTCCGCACCGGCAATCACCAATATCGGACGCAGCCGCTTCCCACCTGACATGGTGCTGTAGCGCATCGCGCGGTGCAGGCTCTGTGGGCGAACATCTTCGCCGGGCAGATAACGCTCCAGCGCGTCGTCTACCAGACGAACACGCTCGCGTAGGTACCGGCTCAGGTCAAATGACAGGGAAGCGTTCACTGCGTCCTCAACCTCATCTCCGCCGCGCGTACCGTGTTGGAAAGCAGCATCGCGATGGTCATGGGCCCCACTCCGCCCGGTACGGGCGTAATGTATGATGCTACCTGTGATGCCGACTCAAAGTGCACATCGCCTACGTCGCCACTGCGCCCCTCCACGCGGTTGTAGCCGGCGTCCACCACGACCGCCCCCGGACGTATCATGTCGCCGGTAATCAGCTCCGCCCTGCCACATGCCGCAACCAGAATATCCGCCTCGCGGGTGACCGAGGGTAGATCGCGCGTGCGGGTGTGACATACGGTGACAGTGGCGTTACGCTGCAGCAGTAACAGCGCCAGCGGCTTGCCCAGAATAATACTGCGCCCTACTACCACAGCGCGCTGCCCTTCGATAGGGATGTGATAGCGGTCAAGCAGTTCCACAATGCCCAGCGGGGTACACGAGACGAACTTCGCCACGCCTGCCACCAGCGCACCCAGTGAAGCGGGCGAGATACCGTCTACATCCTTGTCAGGGGACAGGTGATTGAGCAGACGTATCTCGTCGAGGTGCTTGGGCACAGGATGCTGAACCAGAATGCCGTGTACGCTCTCATCGGCGTTCAGGCGGGCGATCAGCTCTTCCGCCTCTTGCTGGGTGGTGTCATGGGGCAGAGCGAAGGTCTCCGACTCGATGCCCACGCCGCGACACGCTTTTGCCTTCATACGCACGTAGGTGTGGGAGGCGGGATCATCGCCGATGATTAACACACTGAGCTTTGGCACGATGCCCGCCTCGCGCAGCCGTTGCACCCGTGGCTTCAGTTCTTCGCGAATCTGCGCAGCGGTTGCTGCGCCATCCAGCAGCATTGCACTCACCGATACTCCTCCAGATGTTTCAGTACGCTTGCCAGCACACCATTGATGAACTTGCCCGACTCGTCGGAGTTGTATTTCTTCGCCAGCTCCACCGCTTCGCTGATAACGACGCTATGAGGCGTTTCGGGATGGTGGAGCAGCTCATATATCGCCAGACGCAGCACGTTGCGATCGGGGACAGGCTGTCTCTCGGGAGGCCAGCCGATGGCGAAACGGGCGATAATAGAGTCTATCTTCTGCAGGTTCTGCAGCGTGCCACAAGCCAGATCGTAGGCGAATTGCTGTCCTCCCTCCTCGATAGGCATGTGCTCCAGCGCAAAGGCGAAGCACTCATCCAGCGGCATCTGCGCGATGTCCACCTGGTACAACAGACGCAGTGCCAGCTCTCTTGCCTGTCGGCGTGTGCCCGCGCTATGTTTTCGCAGCGTGGAACTGCTCATATATCGCTCTCCTCACTCCGTGCCGTTTCGCAGGTAGCGGCGTAGGAATTGCGTGGATACATTGCCCTTTTGATACTCTGGGTGTTCTAGGATACGTTTCAAGAAGGGCAAATTGGTTCTCACCCCTTCGATATGCGTTTCTTCTAGTGCCCGTCTCATCCGCGCGATGGCAGCCGGTCTATCCTCTGCCCATACGATAATCTTTGCAAGCAGCGAGTCGTAGTAGGGCGGTATCTCGTAGCCCGGGTATAGATGGGTGTCCACCCGCACCCCCGGACCCCCCGGAAGCACCAGATGCGTGATTTTGCCCACGCAAGGAGCAAAGTCGTTGTCTGGGTCCTCGGCGGTAACGCGGCACTCAATGGCATGCCCCCGCCACTGCACATCGCGCTGAGAAAGGTGTAGCCGTTCCTTCGCCGCGATGCGTATCTGCTCGCGCACGATGTCCACCCCGGTGACCTGTTCGGTGACGGGATGCTCTACCTGAATGCGCGTGTTCATTTCGATGAAGTAGAAGTTCCCCTTGCTGTCCAGCAAAAATTCTACCGTACCTGCGTTGACATAGCCAACAGCCTTCGCCGCGCGCACGGCTGCTTCGCCCAGCTTCTGGCGCAGGGTTGGAGCCACTATCGATGCGGGTGCTTCTTCCACCATCTTCTGGCGTCTGGCGGTCTGGATAGAGCATTCGCGCTCGCCCAGGTGAATGACGTTACCATGCGAATCGGCGAGCACCTGCACCTCCACGTGGCGAGGGTCGGGGATGAATTTTTCCACGTATACCTCTGGCGAGCCGAACGCAGCCAGCGCCTCGCTCTGCGCCAGCTGCAGCACACGCGAGAGGTCTTCTGCATTTTCCGCGAGGCGGATACCCTTGCCCCCGCCACCAGCCACTGCCTTCACCAGCACCGGATAGCCGATACGCTGTGCCTGTTTTAGCGCTTCCTGCTCGTTGCGTATGGCGCCGTGTGTGCCGGGCACGATAGGTACCTTCGCCTGGCGTACAATCTCGCGTGCCACCGCCTTGTCGCCCATCTTCTCGATGGCGGAGGGTGGTGGACCGATGAACACCAGCCCGCTGGCTTCACACGCTTCGGCGAAGCTGGCACGCTCTGAAAGGTAACCGTAGCCCGGGTGGATGGCTTCCGCGCCGGTGATAATGGCTGCCATGATGACGTTGGGAATATTCAGATAGCTATCTTTGCCCGCACCGGGCCCGATGCACACCGCTTCGTCTGCCGCCTGTACGTGCAGGCTATTGGCATCGGCTTCCGAGTAGACGGCAACGGTGGCTATACCCAGCTCTTTGCAGGCACGAATGATGCGTAGAGCAATCTCACCTCGGTTAGCAATCAGCACTTTCTGAAACATGCTCAAAACCCCTCGTGCGACGGAGTAGGGCACTGCACTCGTCCGGTTTGTGGGTCATACCAGTAGGGTTGTTTGCTAACCGGGCAATACAGCATCTCTGCCGGCAATCGCAGGTCTTGTAAAGAGGCAGGCAAAGGCTCTTCACCCGTCGGACGAGACATACGGATGGAGAGGCGAATCTGCTGCAGGTTGTTCCGGCACTGTACCGCTAATGCCGCGTTTTCAGGCGTCTTGCGAGGTTGACCGGACGGCTCGGTGCCTCTGCCAGTATATTTGGGCAGTAGCCAGATTGCCAGGATCAACAGCAGGGCAAGCACCACCAGTATCTCTACTAAACTCCACGCCTCATGAAACCGTCTCATCGCCTTCCTCCTCTACCAGACGATACAGCGGCTGACCGTACTCCACCGCGATACCCTCCTCGACAAGCACCTCTGCCACGCGCCCGTTGACAGGACTTTGCACCTCATTCATCAGTCCCATCGCGCGAATCAAACACATGACCTCACCCTGCTTGACAACATCGCCCACCTGCAACGGCTTGGGGCGCGGCTGGAAAAAGCCCACCAGCGGCGAGCGTACCCATACCGAAACAGGTTCGGGCGCCGGAGATGGCTCTGCTATCGGTTCCTGCACTGCTGGCGCCGCCACCGCTACCTGTCGGCGCGCCCGCAATCGCCAGGTACTGGTTTCCACCTCCAGCTCGCTCGCGTCGCTATGGTGGAGCAGGTTCAGCAAGCGCTCAATCCGTTCCACTTCTACCTGTGCCATCGGCTACACCTTCAACTGAAAGATGAAGTATTCCACGATGCGCAGGATGTAACTGACAAATATCACCGCGATGATGCCTATCATCATCCACGCAACGAATTCAGACGAGCGTGCCAGCGACTCGATCTTCATATACTGTACTTCGCCAGTTGACGGCAGAAACGCGAAACGGGCGACGAAATTATCCACCGCACGGAGCACCTGGAATAGCAGTTGTTGAGCTTGCTGCGCGTAGTTCACCACGATGGTGACTGCAGCCACTATCACGATAGGGGCAATAACCTGATATTTCTGTTGCTGCCGGTAGTTGTAGATGATGCAGTTGCGGCACCGTTCACGCTTCTCTTCTTCCGAGAGATGTCTGTTGTAAGGGATGAAACGCACATTCTGACGAGGGTCACTGCTTGGCGCGCCCTTGCCCTCCAGCGCCTGCAGGATGACGCGCTCTTCACACATGCAACCTACCCCCTCCCGCCAGCAAGCGCGTCGGGCGTGGTAGATAGGGCAGCTCTTGCGGATGCTTGGGCGACAGAAAGGTAGCTGCCAGCACTTGCCGAGAAATCGATTGGTCGGCTGGCTTTCTCGCGCCACATGTGCGCCGTACTGCAGGCTCCCCCGATTGAACATCTCGCGGAAGTAACCGGAGGTGACACGCATCCATACGTCCAGCACTGCGAAAATGATGCCCGGTACCAGACACAACAACCCCGCCTGCTGGAAAGCCACCACCACTGCGGGCAAAAGGGTGGGTTCCCGCCCCTGTGGGGCAAGGTGGATGATGCCCAGAGGCGCGCCCAGAGCCAGCAGAGCCGCCAGCAGCAAGAAGATATATCCGATAGTGGTCTCCTGAATGTACAGCAAGGTGAAGCTCGCCGCGGCGGCAGCGGTGCTTATTAACAGCGCGCGCCCGGCGAGATTCACGTTCTGCTCCACGCGCAAGCGTTCGGCTGGGGGCAGGGTCGCCCACGAGCTGACCATGCCCGAAAAAACGCCCCAGAGCAGATATGCAATCGCCAAGACTGCACCCACTGCTGATACAACACCGACGAGCTGCAGCAGGTCCTGTAGCAGTTCTGCACTCTTACGGGCGCGAAAGGAACGAACTGGGCGACCCATAGTCTTCGCCCCCTTTCTCTACCGGTTACTGCGCCTTCACGCGCTCCAGGTACTGGTCTGTTCGCGTGTCTACCTTGATGATGTCGCCCACGTTAATGTGAAACGGTACGCGCACGACCGCGCCGGTTTCAAGCGTAGCGGGCTTCGAGCCGCCGGAAGCGGTATCTCCACGCACGCCGGGATCGGTCTCCACCACCTGCAGCTCCACAAACCAGGGTATCTCCACGCCGACCACGCGTCCTTCGTGCATCAGCACCGTTACCTCCATGTTCTCTTTGAGGTACTTGATGCCATCGCCGAACTGCTCGCGGCGCACCATAATCTGGTCGTACGTATCCATGTCCATCAGGTAGTACTCATCGTCCTGATTGTACAGGAACTGCATGGGCTTGCGCTCCAGGAACGCCTGCTCCATGCGCTCGCCGGCGCGGAAGGTTTTATCTATCACCGCCCCCGTGCGCACGTTCTTCAGCTTGGTGCGCACAAACGCCCCGCCTTTACCCGGCTTGACGTGCATGAATTCGACAATGGTGTAGATGTCGCCATCTACGATGATATGTAGGCCGTTGCGGAAATCGCTGGTGTCTATCAAGAAAACGAACCTCCTGTCGTGCTCAAGTCCTTAAGCAGTATATCAAAGAGGGCAGGGTGAAGTCAACGCATGAGAGTGCCATCCCCGTACCGCTACCTGTTTTCCCTGTTCTTGGCAGGAATCCCCGTATTTTGCGAAGCCCATCTGCGCCACTTCTTGCTATCTAATAAGGGTGACTACATTTCTAAGGAGGTAGTGTACACATGCAGAAACGCGTTTCTCGATGGCTCCTGCTCGTGGTAGCGGGGGTGATGGCGCTGACTGTCTCCGCAAGTGCAACCACCAACGTGGTGGGGTCTGCGGGGGCAGGGTGGCAGGCATGGTCTGCGCCTAATCAGGATGGGGACCCCTACTGGGACAACACCTCTCAGGACGGGAACCAGAAGAATATCGGTTATTTCCTGAGCAAGACCGGTGGCTTCAGCAGCCATCCTGCCAGCCCGAACATCACGCCACCCTGGTGGGGCTATAGCGGTGGTGGCGCGGACCTCAACTTCTACTTCAACAGCACCCTGTCTCAGTCAGTGAAGCTGGTCATTGAGGTCGCAGGCTACGCCAATATTAACGAGCTGGGCTGGTACGACGTGGCGAACCCCCTCGTTGGTGGGGTTATCTTTCCTGGTCCGGCTGGGGCAGGCTCTACCACCGTGTTCACGCCGAGCACCAACTTCGGTCTATATATCAAGACCGCGGGCGGCAAGAAGTACTACACCCAGTCCATGTTGAACGTGGGATCAGAGCAGCAGCACCAGCACTTCGCTCTGTTCAAAGAGGCTCCGAGCGTCTACTGGATTGGCATCGAGGATAAGCCCGCGAACAGCGGCGAGGGCTTCGGTGGCGACTACAACGACATGGTGATTCGCATGGCGGTCGTACCGGAACCCGCAACCATGAGCCTGTTTGCACTGGGCTTGCTTCCTTTGCTGCGGCGGCGTAAGGCGTAGAACCACCATAGGAGTGGGACAGAGACGAAGGGCGCAGGAACCCCTGCGTCCTTTTGTTGTATTAGGGTATAAAGGGCTCGTGAATGTCGCCTTCTACATGGATGCACATGTGCCTCGCGCTATTACTCTCGCCCTGCGCGCGCGAGGTATCGATGTGCTTACGGCGCAGGAAGACAGGTACGGTCAGATGAACGATGAGGTTATCCTGTCGTCTAATCTTTTTCGGTATAATAGAATCGCTATTCTTGGGAGAGAGAGGCGAGGGAGATGAACGAAGCAGAGAAGGCGACGTGGCGCACCAAAGTTGGTCTGGCGGAGATGCTCAAGGGCGGCGTGATTATGGATGTCACCTCGCCCGAGCAGGCGGAAATCGCTGAGGAGGCGGGCGCAGTGGCAGTGATGGCATTAGAGCGTGTGCCTGCCGACATCCGCGCGCAGGGTGGCGTCGCCCGTATGACCGACCCCAAAATCATCAAAGCCATTATGAAGGCGGTCAGCATCCCGGTGATGGCGAAGTGCCGCATCGGGCACTTTGTGGAGGCGCAGATACTGGAGGCGCTGGGCGTGGACTTCATCGACGAGAGCGAGGTGCTGACCCCTGCCGATGAGCAACACCACATCAACAAGCACGCTTTCAAGGTTCCTTTCGTGTGCGGTTGCCGCGACCTGGGTGAGGCACTGCGTCGAATCGGCGAGGGCGCGGCGATGATACGCACCAAAGGCGAGGCAGGAACGGGCAACGTGGTGGAAGCGGTGCGCCACATGCGCGCGGTAATGAGTGGTATCCGCTGGCTGCAAAGCCTGCGCGAGGATGAGCTGATGGCAGCGTCCAAACAGCTGCAGGCTCCATACGAGCTGGTAGTGGAGGTGCACCGTACCGGTAAATTGCCCGTGCCGAACTTCTCGGCGGGGGGTATCGCGACGCCGGCAGATGCCGCGCTGATGATGCAGCTGGGTGCGGAGGCGGTGTTCGTTGGTTCCGGCATCTTCAAGTCGGGCGACCCGAAGCGCCGTGCCAAAGCCATCGTGGATGCGGTAACCTATTATAACGACCCCAAGATTCTGGCGGAGATTTCGGAAGACCTCGGCGAGCCGATGGTAGGCATCGATATCCGCCAGCTGGAGGAGAAAGAGCTTCTGGCACCGCGCGGGTGGTAAGACGGACGGGGAGGAGTACGCTCCTCCCCGTGAGGGATGTGACCTCACCCTGCCAATCGCTCGCACGCCTGCCGCAATCTCTGCTGAAACTCGCGAAGCACGTGCTGGGTCTCGTCCGCTTCCTCGTTCAGCGTCGGCTCTGGCGTAAAGGGTTTGGACTCGGCAAGCACTTTGTCGAAACCGGAAGCAACATCCGGAGGCTCGGTTAGGTCGATTAGCAGGTTCACCTGTTGTGCTGTGGAGCCTATCAGCAGGGTTTTGCCCCGGACAGTGATGAGGTGTACCGCCCCTGCTCCCAAAAAGCGTGTGTCGAGCACAGTAATGGTTCCTTCGCTTTTGGGGGGAGCAAGGCGGGTAAACCACTGGGCAACCTGTCCGTTGCTACCACCGTTCAACGCACGGGGCAATCCCCACTTGATAAGAGCCAGCGCGACCACTAGCCCCAGCAGCCATCTCCACGCCTGGCTTGTGGGAGAGCCGACCGGTTCGGGCAGGGTTTCACGCCGCAGGGTATCCCAGCCTTCGCGAGGGGGCTGCACCGTTTTGGCATCCTGCGCCGACATGGATGTTGTAGCGGACGGTGGCGAGGCGCGATGCAGGTTGGGGGCGCCGGAGGCAGGTGGCGAGAAGGCAGACCCAGGCGGTGAAGCCGCTATCCGCGCTACCGTCAGCACGCAAAGCGCGAGGATGAACACTGCTCTCCTCATGCCACTGCTCTCCGGCTAATCTCCACCAGCTGCTCCTGCGGATTGATAATCTCGGTAATGCGGATGCCGAAGTTATCCTCGATAACCACCACCTCCCCGCGTGCCATAATGCGTCCGTTCACCAGAACGTCCACCGGCTCGCCCGCCACGCGATCCAGCTCCACGATGGAACCGATGGTCAGTTCCAGCACATCTTTGATGAACATTCGCTTGCGCCCCAGCTCTACAGTGAGCTCCAGCGGCACATCCAGTATCAGGTCGATGCCTGCAGGCAGGGGTTGGGAAGCGGCCTGAGCCAGGGGAACGAACGGCTGTGCGGAAGCTCCTGTCTCCTCCAGCGGCTGGAAGGGGCTGGCTCCGGCGGAACCCGCTTCACCCTGTGCCGAAGGTACCCCCGACTCTTCTCCTGCCAGCCACAAGCCGGATCGTTCGTCGCCTATCACCGTCAACGCGCCGATGGGATTGCCGTCCACATGCAATACCGCATCCATGCGCACAAGGTTGTCTTGAGTGAGCCATTCTATAGGGGACTGCAGAGTATCGTAATGAGCTTCGACCTGGAGTACGTTGCACTCCACACCGCTGGTATTGACCATAGCCTGTGCCAGCCCGCTTGCGATAACGAACAGCACCTGCTGCAGCACCTGCAACATGCCCTCGTCGATCTCCGCTGGAGGGGAGGAGCCGTCGCCTCCTACGGCGATATCCGCCAGCGTTGCCGCCGACGCGGTTTCCAGCGTGATAATCAGGGTGTAGGCGGTTGTGGTTTGAAGGGTCGCTATTCCGTAAATGCGCTTTCCGGTGAACGTGTTTTCCAGCTCGGAAAGTGGCAGCAAGGTCACAAGAGGCGACGAAAGAGTTGCCTGCCGGTTCACCGCCTCCGACAGGGATACGGACACAGTGCCCCACAGGCTCTCTTGTTTTGCCGTAATCGTGTTGATATGCTCCAGGTTTAGAGATGCCATCGGCGACAACCCCTCCTCACGCAGATGACGGCGATGGATTTGGCTTCGCAACGGGTTTGTTGCTGACAATGCTTTCTATCTGCACGACCACCTGTTTACCGCGCAGCCCCGGCCGTGCCCGAAATTTCACCTTATTACCCACCATGATATCGATAGGTTCACTGGTGCGTCGGGTAAGCAGCACGACGTCGCCTTCCTTCAAATCCAGTATCTGGCGCAGCATCAGACGGGTGCTTCCAAGCACTGCTACGAGCGGCACCCGGGTCTGTTGAATCTGCTGGGCAATGAGCACAGCATGTTGCGAAGGGGCACGTTTACTGCCGGAGAACCAGCGCTGGGCGCTGAGCTTGGACAGGATGGGTTTGAGTACTAGGTAAGGAATGCACAGGCTCATCGCTCCATGCGTTTCGCCCACACGGATTTCGAACAGGATGGAGACAACAATGTCGTTCGGAGGCACAATCTGCACGAACTGCGCGCTGGTCTCCATACCTTCGCGAACGGGAGTGAAGCTGACAATGCCTTCCCACGCTGTGCGCAATGCCCCCAGAGCGCGGTCCACCACGTTCTCTACCAGCGGCCGCTCGATATCGGTCAGCGCTGCCTGCGGGCGTTTTACCACCGTGCCCGGGCCGCCCAGCAGTCGGTCTATCATGCTGATTACCACGTCGAACTCTATCTCTAGCAATGCCTGTCCGGACAGGGGTTGCATACTGAAGATGTTAATCAGACTGCTGGTCACGGCGCGGATATATTCGTCGTAGGGAATCTGTTCTACCGAGATCAGGTCGATATGCACCGGCGCGCGCAGGTAGGCGGAGAGGGTGGAGGAGAACAGCCGCGCGAAGGTCTCGTGCAGCATCTGCATGGTGCGCAGCTGGTCTTTGGAAAACTTGTCAGGGCGACGGAAGTCGTACACCTCGTAAGCGATGGGTGCGCGCCGGTCGGCTTTTCCTGTTCCGGGCACCTGCACAGCCGCACCGGGTGCGCTCGCTGCGGCGGGTGGCGCCATCTCTTCCGAGCCGCTCAGCGAAGCCAGTAACGCCTCTATCTCTTCCTGCGACAGTATCTCCACCATGTGTACCTGCCTGATGACGTGCTACTGGAGCGTCAGCGAGGTGAAGTACACCTCTTTGACTACCTCATCCCCAAGCAACTCGTTCAGCTTCTCCTTCAGTTCCTTTTTCAGCTTCTCTTTGCCTTCACCGCTCACCAGCTGCTTCATGCTCTTGCTGGACAGCACGGTAATAATCGCGTCGCGGATAGGGGCGAGCAGTTTGGGTTGCAGTTTGCCCCCTTCGCCCCCTCCCAGCGGTTTCTCGATGCCTATCGCCAGCGTCACCTTCGCATAGTGCGAACCGTCGGCGAGGTTCACCACGAACTCGTCCAGCTCGACGGTGTGTTCGGGCAGGGTTTTCTCCTTCTTCTCCTCCTTGCTTTTGCCAAGCAGCATCTTGCTGGCGCCAAACGCCACTACCGCGCCGAGCAAGATACCCACAACCAAAAAGAGAATGGTTTTGTTCTTACCGCCACCGGAAGTGCCTTCTGCACTTGCTTTCTTTGCTGCCATGATAACCTCCCGAACAGGAGCGATAGTGATAAGCAGATGTTGGATGTTACCCATCCTCTATTGTCGGCTTAACGCGAGCCGAATCTTAGAGCGTTCTGCGAGGTTTTGAGGATGGCGATATCCACCCGACGGTTCTGTGCGCGGTTGGATGGCGAGTTGTTCGGTGCCAGGGGACGGGTATCGGCGTAACCGACGGCTATCAGGCGATGCGAGGGAATACCGCCTTTCTGCACCAGATAGCGCAGTACTCGTGCCGCGCGTGCCGCCGAAAGCTCCCAGTTCGACGGGTACTGGGGGGTGCGGATGGGTAGGTTGTCGGTGTGCCCTTCGATAAGCACCGG
Organism: uncultured bacterium; assembly: GCA_938027655.1. Taxonomy (GTDB): domain Bacteria; phylum Armatimonadota; class HRBIN16; order HRBIN16; family HRBIN16; genus HRBIN16. The sequence goes on from CALJAP010000081.1 coordinate 32,441, forward strand.
GTTCGGCACGGCACGAAGCACTTGAGCCACCTGATCTAGCACCTGTCGGGCAGAGGGTTTCAGGTCCGCACTGCCGAGGTCGAACAGGGTGCCATCGCTAAGCAAGGAGATAACCATGCCACGCTCCTCGTG
>CALJAP010000082.1 GCA_938027655.1 uncultured bacterium
GGAGTTTCAGGAATATCGCAGGCAGACGGATGAACGGTTCCGCGAGTTGCGCGAAGCGCAGCAGCAGATGTATGCGGAGTTTCAGGAATATCGCAGGCAGACGGATGAACGGTTCCGCGAGTTGCGCGAAGCGCAGCAGCAGATGTATGCGGAGTTTCAGGAATATCGCAGGCAGACGGATGAACGGTTCCGCGAGTTGGCTGAGACGGTACGCCTGACTCAGGAGGCACTGCGCGACCTTGCCCTGACCGTAAAGGATTTGCAGAAACAGGTAGGCGGTCTGTCACAGACGGTGGGTTACGTCCTGGAAAATGAGGCGATGAAATCGCTACCCGAACTACTGCTGCGAAATTACGGTCTTCGCGTGGAGGGCAGGCTGAAGCGTCGGCACGTGCAGGACAGCACAGGACGCTATATTGAGGTGAACATCTTTGGCACGGCGACACGCAATGGCGAGCAGGTCACCCTAATAGGCGAGAGCAAGTCGCAGCTTTCCAAGAACGACATTGACCGTTTCCTGCGACGTACCGTCGACGCGCTCCGGGCGGTCTACCCGAACATTTTTCCCATTTTGGTGACGCATATCACTTCGGAACCGGATGCGGAGGATTACGCACGTAGCCTCGGCGTCGCGGTATTCTACTCCTACGAATTCTAAATGGTCAGGGGCAGACCGCAGGGTCTGCCCCCGAAAGCGGCTTACTACATCGCTTTGTTCACGATGTCGCTAAGCGACACCACCCCCATCAGCCGGTGCTCCCCAATGACAGGCGCACGGGACAAACCGGTGTTCGCAAGCAGCCGCGCCACGTACTTCACGTCTAGGTTGGGATTGACCACCACCAGCGGCTTGGACATAATCTCGTGCACCTGTACCGATTCGGGTGACAGTCCTTTCGCCACCACCTTGTACACAATGTCGCGCTGGGTCACGATACCGTAGGCGTCTTCTTCACTGCGTCGCTCCACGATCAGCGAGCGTACCCCCTTCTGCTTCATCAGCGCAACCGCTTCTGCAACGGTGGCTGTGCCCTGAATGGTGACCACGTCGGTGGTCATGATGTCTTTCGCCTTCGGCATGGTAACGTCCCCTTTCGTATGTAGTGGAATGCGTTGACCTGCGCGATGCGGAAAAGGCTACTTCCTCTGCTCGGTCGTGCTCTGTAAGGGGTCTTGCGAATCCATTATAGCCGATACCGACGAAAAACGCAATGTTTTCACTCTGAAGCCGACACCACTGGTACCGCGCTTACTATCCACCACGCTACCATCACGCCCGCGATGAGCATCAACATCGCCGCGGTAACATAGGGTGCGCTCATGCCCAGATGCCCAAAACTCCACCCACCCCACGCCGGTCCCACCACCCGAGCCAGACTACCAAGCGATTGTGTGACCCCGAACACCTCACCGCGGCGGTCGGCAGGCGCCAGCCTGGAAAGCAAACCGTTCAGGCTGGGACCGGCAACACCTCCGCCCATTGCCATCACCGCCAGCACCACCATCAGCCAGCCTGTGGAGGGCATCTGCGGGATAAACAGGAGGGCAGGCACTTGCAGCAAATACCCTCCCAGCAATAAGCGCGTCTCGCCGAAACGTGCGCTGAGTTTGCCGATCAAACCGCCCTGCACCACCGCGCCCATGATGCCCAAGTAGGCGAAAAGGTAGCTACACTCGCGCTGGCCCAGACCGTACCGGTGCTTTGCCAGTAGCACAAAGGTCGACTCGAGGTTGGCGATGGCGAAGATGGCGGTAAACAGCACCAGAGCCAGCAAGCCCACGTGCGGTATCGCCAGCACACGCGGCAGGTCGCGCAAGGGGAAGGTATACCTTTCGCCCGCTCGTCGCCGATTTTCAGCAGACAGGCTCTCGGGAAGCCGCAGGAACGCGCTCAACCAGTTCACTCCCGCAAGCAGGGCGCCTGCCATCCCAATGGCGAAGTTGCCTCCCCATGCACCCAGCACACCCCCAACCGCGGGTCCCAGAATGAACCCGACGCCGAATGCCGCGCCGATTAGACCCATCGCACGGGTACGCTCCTGTGGAGGGGTGACATCAGAGATGTACGCCTGTGCCGTGGAGAGATTCGCGGCGGTAATCCCTGCCAGCAGGCGCGAAAGGAATATCATCTGGGCGTCCCGTGCCATCGCGAACAGCACATACGACAAGGCGGAACCCGCAATGCTTACCAGCAGCACCGGACGCCGCCCCACCCTGTCTGACAATCTGCCCCAGAAAGGCGCGAACAGAAACTGCATCAACGAGTAGATAGCTTGAATCATGCCGATAAAGGCAGGGGTAGCATGAAAGGCATCGGCATAGTACTGCAGCTGGGGAATGATGAGTCCAAAACCGAGCAGGTCCAGAAATATGGTAAAAGTGACAACCCGCTGTGCAGACTTCAACCGGTCAGGCACGAGTAACTCCTCCATGCAGAGATAACAGCACGCCGGAATCGTACCCCAGAATGCCGGGCGAGGGCAAGAGCTGCCTTGCAGAGGACGTACCGGCACGTGTGTATCCTAATCCGAGCCCGGAGTGCGCGTATACGCAGTAACCTGATCGGCGAAGCCCCATTCGGGGCTTCGCCCCCTTTCCCCCCTTGACAGCCGTTTGTTTATCTGATATACTACATGTGAAAATAGGAACGAATACTATTCTCATTATAAGGTTGGCGATAATCTGATGCGCAACACCAAACAACGACAGCTGGTTCTGGACATTGTACGCAACACCGACACCCATCCTACGGCGGATTGGGTGTATGAACAGGCGCGAAAGGTTATGCCGAACATCAGCCTGGGTACCGTGTATCGCCTGTTAGGGCGTCTGCAGGAGGAAGGGCTGGTGGTGCAACTGGAGGCCGGCTCGCGCAAGAGCCGCTTCGACGGGCAGCCCGGTCCGCATCAGCACATCGTGTGCGAGCGTTGCGGGCGCATCGCTGACGTGCCCGACGTGGTGGACCAGGCGGCCACAGAGCGCGTTCAACAGGTCACCGGTTATCGTGTTAGCGCACACCGTGTAGAATGGTTCGGGCTTTGTCCGGAGTGCCAGGACACATAAAACTATCTGCTGGAATCTTAATCTTAAGGAGGAGGAACATGTCCGAAAACACAACTTTGTACTGCAGCAAAGCGAAGGTGGGCAAGCCTGCCCCCGACTTCACCATGTTCACCACTGCCGATATGGATAAGCTCCAGTCGAAGGTGTCGTTGTCAGACTACCGCGGCAAGTGGCTGGTGTTGTTCTTCTACCCGCTGGACTTTACCTTCGTGTGCCCTACCGAGATTCTTGCCCTCTCCGACCGATATGAAGAGTTCGTAGAGGCAGGAGCAGACGTGTTGGGCGTGTCGACAGACTCCGTTTACTCTCATCGGGCGTGGATTAACACTCCGCGCGAGAAGAACGGTATCGCCGGACTAAAGTTCCCGCTGGCGTCCGACATCACCAAGCAGGTTTCGCGCGACTACGGGGTGCTGGTGGAAGAGGAGGGCGTCGCCTTGCGTGGCTTGTTCATCATCGACCCCGATGGCATCCTGCAGTACGCGGTGATTCACAACCTGAACGTCGGGCGCAGCGTGGACGAGACCCTGCGTGTGCTGGAAGCACTGCAAACCGGTGGCTTGTGCCCCGCCGACTGGAAGCCCGGTCAAAAGACGCTCAACGCGGGAGGGTAACGATGCCTCTGCGCATAGGCACACCCATGCCCGACCTGCGCGGCGTCACCGAGTGGCTCAACAGCGAACCGGACTGGGAAAGCCTGAAAGGTCACCCGGTGCTGGTTCACTTCTGGTCGGTGAGTTGCCACATCTGTCACGAGAACATGCCTAGAATCAACCAGTGGCGTGATACCTACGCTCCCGCCGGCCTGAAGGTAATAGCCATCCACCTTCCCCGCGACGAGTGGGAGACGGATGTGGAAACGGTAAAGCAGAAAGCGGCGGAGCTGGGCATCACACAGCCCTGCGGTATCGACAACCTGCACAAGGTAGCGGAGGCGTACGAAAACCAGTGGGTTCCCGCTTACTACCTCTTTGACCGTGAGGGGCAGCTGCGGGGGCGAACCGCCGGCTACGCCGGGTTGTCGATGCTGGAAAACGCGCTGAAACGCCTCTTCGAAACGCAATAGACCGCTGGGGGCGTACTGCCCCCAGCCCTTCCTGTATGATATAATTCCTTTGTGGAAGCGACATGAACCTCAAGCGTGTCTCCATATACGTGCATATACCCTTCTGTGCTAGGCGTTGCGCCTATTGTGACTTCAACACCTACGCCTGGCGCGGCAGCATCGTACGCGACACGCTGGACGCAATTTGTCGACAAGTTGCCTCTACCGATGGGGAGAACATCATTGTGCCCACCATCTTCTTCGGTGGCGGCACGCCCTCGTTCCCCGAGCCCGAACGCATTATCCAGATTCTGGATACCATCCGCTCTCGGTTCAAGGTGCTTCCCGATGCCGAAATCAGTATCGAGGCGAACCCGGGTACGGTGGACCGCTCGCGGTTCACCGCGCTGCGACGGGCAGGTTTCAATCGCCTCAGCATGGGGGTGCAGGCGTTCGATGACCACTTGCTCAGGGTGCTGGGACGTATACACTCCTCCGACGAGGCGATACGCTCCTACGAGGCGGCGCGGGCGGCGGGGTTTGGGAACATCAACCTCGACCTGATGTTCGCTCTGCCCGACCAGACCTTGCGCCAGTGGCAACATACTCTGCGCACAGCGGTCAGCCTGCAGCCCGAACATCTCTCCTGCTATGCTCTCACCGTCGAACCGCGTACCCCTTTCTACACGATGTATCGGCGCGGGCAATTGAACCTGCCCGACGAGCAAACCGACCTGCGCATGTATCAGTACACCATTCGCGCCCTGACCCGCGCAGGCTACGAGCACTACGAAATCTCCAACTTCGCCCGACCGGGCTACCGCTGTCGGCACAATATAGTGTACTGGCGCAACGAGGAGTATCTGGGCTTTGGTCCCGGAGCGGTGTCGTACCGGCATGGCGTGCGGTGGAAGTACCTGAGCAACCCGCGTCGTTATGTGAAGGCTGTACGGGAAGGGCTTTCGCTGGTGGAGGAGGAGGAACGTCTGGACACTGACGCTTCTCTGGGAGAGACCCTCATGCTGATGCTTCGCCTGCGGGATGGCGTGGATGTGAAAGCGGTGGAGGAACGATACGGTGTAAATCTGGCTCAACGTTACGCGCACCAGCTGAACCGGCTGCAGCGCCTGCGCCTGCTGGAGGTCACCCCCGACTACTGGCGCATCACTCGCAAAGGGCTGCCGATAGCCAATACAGTCTGCGCGGAGTTTCTGGCATGAGCGAAGAGCGTGTGGAACTGCAGGAAGGACAGGCTCGTTTTGTGGTGCCTCAAGAGCTTTTCTTCAATCCGCGTGCTCGCCTCGCTCGCGATTGTGGGGTGCTGGCGCTGCGGGCGGAGGCAGACCTGCAAGAACGGCGGCTGCACGTGATTGACCTCATGGCAGGCATCGGCGCGCGCGGCATTCGCTATACGCTGGAGGCGCCGGTGGAGCGCATCGTGCTGAACGACGGCAACCCGGCAGCGGTGGAGGCAATACGCCACAATCTGCAGCTCAACGCTATCCCATCGGACGTACAGGTAGAAACGGTCTGCGAGCAGGTACACCGTCTCTGTTACGCGATTCGCCTGCGCGATGAGCGATTCGACTGGGTGGACCTGGACGCCTTCGGTAGTCCCTCCGTGTACTGGCACGCCGCGTCGCTGGTTCCGCGCTGGGACGGCGTCCTGTATCTCACCGCAACCGACATGGCGGCGTTGTGCGGCAAACTGCGCGACCCCGCCGTTCGACACTACGGCGCCCTTACCCGACCATGGGAGTGCGGCGACGAAATCGGGGCACGGGTGCTGCTCGGTGCGTTACAGCAAAGCGCAGGCGAGCGCGGGCTATACTATGACCCTCTGTTTGTGCTGGACGAGGGCTACGCGATGCGTATCGCCGTGCGGCTCCGTTACGGTTCTTCTGGGTTTCCTGTGCAGCATATCGGCTGGCTGGCGAAGTGCATGAGCTGTTTTAGCCAGACCACCTTGCCCATCCACATCACGGTTGGCCGGTGCCGCGTGTGCGATAGCGAGGACGTACAATGGGCTGGACCGCTGTGGACGGGTCCCCTCTACGACCGCGAGTTCCTGCACCTGATGAGCGTGGAGGCACGCAAGGCGGGACATCAGGCAGTGCTGCGTCTACTGAGGTTGATGACCGACGAAGCCGACTCCCCTGCAGGCTACTATGCAGCGCCGGAGCTGGGCAAGCGTGCCCGCCTCAGCCACCTTCCACCGGTAGACGCGCTGGTGCAACAGTTGCGCCAGGAGGGATACATCGCTTCACGCACCCATTTCGACACCGCCGGATTCAAGACGGATGCTCCCTACCCCGTGGTCCAGCGCATTGCAGAGAGGCAACAATAACATCCCGAAGACCATCGGTCTGTTGTTTGCCTATGGCTCAAGCCGTTGCCTCTCCGACCAATCCCTGCCTTCGCAAGGCTGGCTTCGTTTACGGGAGCGCAGCTTCAACCGCAGGGTTCAGCAAGGACATAACACAATCTTCACAAAAAATCTCTTCAACCCCTTGACAAAACCCAGCTCTCTTTGCTACACTGTAAACAGAACATCGCAACAGGCATCGTGAACACTTCACACAAAGGAAGTCTCGAAATGTTTAAGGGCACAACCGGCTTCGCTACCCCCCCCTCAGTGTAATTCTCGCTACACTTCTTGTCCTGTGGGCGACGCTGGCTAACGCCCAACAGCCACCTGCCATTACCCTCATCAACGGCGACATCGACGGAGACAACGAAGTGACCCTCTTTGACTACGGCATCCTCGTTGCCAACTTCGGCTTGAGCGAGCAAGAGCCCGGCTTCAACCCCGAAGCGGATTTGGACGGCGATGCGGAGGTCACCCTGTTTGACTTCGGCATTCTGGTGAACCGCTTCGGCGAGATTGGGGTAGATGCGCTGACGGGCGTGGAACAGCCAATGGAAGAGGGTTTGACCGTTCCCTTGCGCCTGCAATTGGGTGACTGGGGTGGTCATCCGAGCCGAACCATACAGGTAGAGTTTCGTGCGAAGGCGGTGGGCACGGAGAGTAACCCC
>CALJAP010000083.1 GCA_938027655.1 uncultured bacterium
AGGTGCTCTCTCCGTCTACCGAAGACTTTGACCGCGGGGAGAAGTTTCTGGTATACCAGCGCATCCCTTCGCTCAGCGAGTATTTGCTGGTAGCACAGGACAAGATGTGTGTTGAGCATTTCATCCGCCAGCCGGATGGGCGGTGGGTGAAGCGAGAATATACCCACCCGGAGCAGGTAGTCCATCTGGAAAGTGTGGATGCGGACTTGCCGATGCAAACGGTGTACGAGGGGATTACCTTCGCCTCGTCCTGAGGTCCCATGACGCCAAGAGGTGTACGATGCAGGAGATGGTGATGCTTCTACTGCCTTTGTTACTGGCTATCGTGACATATGCGCAACCTGCGGCAGATACCCCGTTTCTTCAGGAGACCGCCGAGCGCTACTCACTCGGTTCTTCCGAAGCCAACGACGTGCGCTCTCTCGCAGCCGATACACAGGGACGTATCTGGGCGGCGACGCGGGCGGGCGTTTACCTGCTGGACAAAACACAAAACCGCTGGATGGCGATGACCGCTCCCGAACACGCCGCACCTGCCTTTGTGGCGTTCACAGACGCCCGGGGTGGTGTCTGGGTAGGTGCATGGGACGGGCTGTACCGTGCGACAGGCGGGGGGGTGCAAAAAATACCAGGAATCACCTATCCAGTATCCGCCCTATGTGAGCAGAGCGGTGAAATAGTTGCTTTCGGGCCGGATGGGATGTGGCGCGTGAAAGGGGGTACCGTCGTCTCCCAAAAGCTACCCTCTGCGCGAAGCGTGCGCGCGGTGCTCCCTGACCGCAACGGCAGTATCTGGATTGGCACGGATGTCGGGCTGTTTCACTACTCCTCGGCAGGCACGACGTGGCGATATGACGAAGAATCTCTGCTCAGCGCATCGGTGCGCGGGCTGGCTTTCGCGCCGGACGGGAGTTTGTGGATTGGCGGGCTGGGCGGTATCACCATCTATCGTGACGGCAAGCGTGTTGCACAGCTGACTACCGCCGACGGACTGCCCAGCGTGCAGGTGCAATGTGTGCGTCGCGCCCCGGACGGCAGGATGTGGATTGGCACGCCTGTGGGCGTTGTGCGCACGGACGGCAAGCGGTGGTCATTGCTTCACAGCCTGCGCTGGCTGCCCAACGACGACGTGCGCGATGTCGCCTTCGACCGCGAGGGAACCGCCTGGGTGGCTACTGCCGGTGGTGTGAGCGCAATACGCCGACGCATGATGACCCTTGCCGAGAAAGCGCAGCACTACCTGAGCGTTTGCCTTGCCCGCCACGTACGCGAGCCGGGGTTAGTGGAGAAGTGCCTCTTGCAGGTTCCAGGTGACGTGAACACATGGAAGCCTCGCGACGACGACAACGACGGTGAGTACACAGGCATGTATCTGGCGATGGAGTGCTTCCGGTACGCTGCGACCAAAGACCCCGCCGCCCGGGCGAACGCCCGTAGAGCCTTTGGTGCATTACGCTTTCTGCAAACGGTGACCGGCACGCCCGGTTTCGTGGCGCGAACGGTTATCCCTGCAGACTGGCAACCGATGAACGACCCCAACCGGGTGTATACCGATGCCGAATGGGCGGACGAACACGTCAGCGACCCGCGCCACAAGCGCGTGCATGAGCGATGGCGATTGAGTCAGGATGGTCAGTGGCTCTGGAAGGGCGATACCAGCAGTGACGAAATCACAGGGCATTTCTATGGTTACCTGTTCTTCTACGACCTTGCCGCCGACGAGCAGGATAGAGCACAGGTGCGCGAGCACGTACGTCGCGTGATGGACTATATTATCGACGGGGGCTACCAGTTGCGCGACATCGACGGCAGGCACACGCGCTGGGGGGTATGGTCGCCCGATAAGCTGAACGCAGACCCCGATTGGGCTCCCGAACGCGGCATCAACTCGGTAGAGATACTCTCTTTTCTCAAGGCGACCTACCACATCACAGGCGATGCCAAATACGAGCGCGAATACCGTAAGCTGCTGGACGAGCATGGTTACCGCGAGAACGTGAAACGGGCGAAGACCTTCAATCCTGCCTGGCGCACGCACATCGACGATGAACTGCTTGCTCTCGCTTTCCCCGCCCTGCTGCTCTACGAGACCGACCCCGAGCTGAAGCAGTTGTACCGAGAGGCACTGGATACCTGGTACGAAGGGGTGAAGCGCGACCAGAACCCCTGGTTCCACTTCCTTTACGCATCGCTCAGCGGCTCCCCACCGGAGATGGAAGACTCGCTGATGTTCCTGCGCGATGCACCGCTGGACCTAGTGCGCTGGACAGTGGACAACACCCGACGCGAAGACCTGAAGCTGGTGCGCTCGCCGGAAATGGAAAGCTGGCAAACCGACAGACTGCCGCCGCCCAGCGAACGCGGCGTCATGCGCTGGGATGGGAACCCCTGGGTTGCCGTGCAGGGTGATGGCGGGCATACCGAGAGCGATGGTGTGTTCTGGTTGTTACCCTACTGGATGGGTAGATACTACGGCTATATCCAGCCTCCTGTACAAAGCAGGTAGGCTGTAACCTGGCAACATGTGGAACAGTCTAATTAGATGTAAGCACGCGAAGGGAGGGTATTCCCATGAAAACTCTCGTCTCCCGTTGGAGATTGCTGGTGGCGGCAGCGGTACTCGCCGTTGGGGTGGCGGTATCTGTGCCTGCATCAGCAGATGACCTCGGCAAGCTGTTCAAGAAAACAGAGAGCGGTAAAAGCAAATCGGACGAGAAGGCGTCGCCCAGCAAGAGCGAAGGGCGCAGCACGCCCTCTGTGTCGCCCGACAAGAACCGCTCCGACTCGGAGGACAACAGCCTGTTCCGAAAGCGAGGTAACGATAGTACAGCTCCTGCACCCTCGCGCCGGCCCATTCCCTCACCGTATGCTTCGGGCAATCGTCCGCAGCCCAGTGGACGTGATAATCAACCCTCTGTTGGACCGGGCGAGTACTGGGTGTATCCTTCTGAAGTGGAAACACCTTTCGGCAACCGACCGCGCCCGTCCAGCAACGGCATGATTAACCTCGCGCGAAGAACCGGCGAGTGGCAGCCGAAGGTATACTTCCCGCCTGTGGACGACCAGTATCGGCGCCACACTCCTCGAGGGGTTGCATATGGCTTCTATTTGCGGGTGTACGAGCCGTACCGGGCGTGCCCATCGGTATACGTGTTCTACCCCACGATGCCAGCCTACATTTCTACCGAGCGCATCGTGGTGATAGAGCGACCGGTGTTTATCGAGGTGCCGGTGTTCACCTACCGCGAAAGCTACTACCTAGAGCGCAACCTGCCTTCGCGACTGGATGTGACCATCGGCGACATCCAGCGAGCATGGCGATATAATAGCCCCGACCTCATCCGGCGGCACCTGCGCTTCGATATGTACGTGGCGGTGTACCTGCGCGGTAAGTACGCCTACTCGATACCCGCCGAGGACTACTTCTCGATGACGGTGGACGCGATGCGCAACACCCGCACGGTGCGTTTCGCCTTTGACGAGATTCGCAAGCGCACCAACGACGCCTACGTGCTCTACGGACAACATGTGTACGAGGACGAGGACGGACAGGTGCGCACCACCTACATCAGCTACACCCTGGAACGCATCGGCAGCGAGTGGATTATCACTGAGGTGGGTTCCAGCCCCGAGCCGATACTGCAGTGATGCGGCTTCGACAGCGGGTATTGACGCTTTAACCACAGAGGACACAGCGGAGATGGTCTCTCTGTGCCCTCTGTGCGTTCGATGAGTAGACCTTTTTCGCGAATCTGGTGGAGGTCCTTGATGAGCCAGCTGCTCTCGCAAACCACGTTGCCACATGGTCAGCAAATCGCTCTGCGACAGGGCGATATTACGAAGGAGCAGGTAGATGCCATTGTGAACGCTGCCAACGAGTGGCTACAGCACGGCGGAGGCGTCGCGGGAGCGATTGTACGGGCAGGAGGCGAAATCATTCAGCAGGAGAGTAACCGCATCGGACGGGTGCCGACAGGCAGCGCAGCGGTCACCGGTGCGGGTAGGCTTCCCGCGCGATACGTCATTCACGCCGTGGGACCCATCTGGAGCAACTACACACCTGAAGAAGCCGACCGCCTGCTGGCAAGCGCGGTTCGCGCCAGTCTGCAACAGGCGGACGAGTTAGGGGTTGCGACGATTGCCTTTCCCGCCATTAGCTCGGGCATCTACGGCTTCCCCAAAGACCGCTGTGCGAAGGTAATCATGGCGGCTATCGAGGAGTACTTCGCCGAACGCCCGAACAGCAGCGTGAAAGAGGTGCGACTGGTGTTGTTCGACGCCCCTACGGTGGAAGCTTTTCAGGCGGAATTTGCCAGACGCTACGGGCAGTAGGTAAGGCTTCTGTTATCCACCCCGTGCGAGCTTCTGCAACGACCGTACCGGTGCGTCGACGGAGACGCCGTGACGCCAGAAGGTCTGTGTGCGCAAAGGCCCTACCGACACCATCGCCACCGGCACACCGGTCAGCTCCTCTACCTTTTGCACATAGTTGCGCGCCCCTTCGGGCAGCTCGTTCCAGCTTCTCACCTCGGCAATCTCCTCTTTCCAGCCGGGCAGCTGTTCGTATACTGGCTCACACTGATCCAGCACCGCGCTGTCGGAGGGGAACTGCTCGATAATCTCTCCATCGGGCAGTCGGTAGGCACGGCATATCTGCACCGTGTCCATCCCACTCAGCACGTCCAGCAGGGTCATGGCGAAAGCGGTCAGACCGTTCACCTGCGCGGAGTAGCGCAGCACCACCGCATCCAGCCACCCACACCGGCGCGGTCTCCCGGTGGTTGTACCGTACTCCCTGCCTCGCTCGCGCAGATAGTTGCCGATGTCGTTGGGTTGTTCGGTGGGGAAGGCTCCTGAGCCGACGCGGGTTGTGTACGCTTTCGCCACTCCGACAACTGCATCGATGTGGGTGGGTCCGATACCTGTGCCCACACACGCTCCACCTGCAACGGGATGGGAGGAGGTCACATACGGATAGGTGCCGTGGTCCAGGTCCAGCAACGTGCCCTGCGCCCCTTCGAAGACTACCCTCTGCCCGCTCTTGACCGCCATATACACCAGCGGGTCGGTATCGGTGATGAACGGACGCAGCACTTCGGCGTACTCTTCATATTCGCGCCAGATGTGCTCAAAGGTGGGGCACTCGGCATCGTACACGCTGTGGAGCAAACGGCTCTTCTCCTCCAGCGCCCGGCGCAACACGGTGGCAAAACGCTCCGGCTGGCGCAGGTCTGCCATGCGAATACCCTTGCGCGCCGCTTTATCGGCATAAGCCGGGCCGATACCCCTGCAGGTCGTGCCGATTTGTGCCGAGCCGCGCTGTTTTTCCTCCAGAGCGTCCAGCAGACGGTGGTAGGGCATCACGACGTGCGCTCTGGCACTCACCCGGAGGTTGCCGATGTTCACTCCCTCTGCTTGCAGGGAGCGAATTTCCTCCACAAGCACCTGCGGGTCTACCACTACCCCACTGGCGATGATGTTGGTCACCTGCTGGCGGAAGATGCCGGAGGGAACCAGGTGCAGCTTGAACTCATGTCCGTCGAAACGCACAGTATGTCCGGCGTTACTGCCCCCACCGTAGCGCACCACCATGTCGGCGTCCTGCGCCAGGCAATCCACCACCTTGCCTTTTGCTTCGTCGCCCCACTGGGCGCCAACCACGACTACTGCTGGCATAAGCGAGACGCGGCGGAAGCCGCTTTCCTCCTTTCCGTTGCGTTGGGCACTGGTCAAAAATGATTGGATAGCCTTCTGGCTATCCAATGTTGCGTTTTTCCAACGCAATCCCCTGCCGGGGGATACCATATTAGTGCCCTGGAAGTGTTTACATCTGAAGTGTATCATAACCGCACCGAAACGTCAAGCACCAGATGTCGGTGCGATGCGGTCTACCGCTCCAGAAACATCACCAGGCACTTGCACGCGCCACCGCTTTTGATGAACTCGCTCATCGGGATGGGGATGACCTCATAGCCTTTGCGTTCCAGCAGGCTCGCCACCAGCGGGCAACCTTCCGGCATCAGCACCGTGTTCCCAATAACCACACTGTTGCAGGCGAAGCGCATTGCCTCTTCCTCTATCACGTACAGGGTGTGGAAGTGCTCCTCGATGACTCGGCGGGCGTAGGGGTCAAACGCGCCGGGGTAGTACACCACTGTGCGCTCATCCAGCACGAATAGCGCGGTGTCCAGGTGGTACCAGCGGTCGTCCACCAGCTCCAGCGAGAGCACCTCGCGCCCCAGATACTCTGCCGCAATACGATGGGCGCATATCTCCGTGCGTTTGCGGTAGCCTGCCACGTATCGCCCGCCTGCCCACAGGATGTCGCCCTCCCCTTCGAAGGGACAATCCTCCGGCATTGTGTAGACGGTGTAACCGTGCTCCTCAAACCAGCGGCGAAAGTGAGGCTCTTCGGGGCGGCGCTCAGGGTGGCGGAAACGGCTCAACAGCACCGCCTTCTCGCCAACCATCAGTCCTGCGTTGGCAGTAAAGACCATATCGGGGCACTCGGGGGCGGGGGAGACCAGCTCCACCTGAGCCAGCTGTTGTACCTGTTCGTGGAGCATTCGCCACTGCCGCGCGGCAAGGGGCAGGAGGGGTCTGTTCTCCAGATGCATCCAGGCGTTAATCTCGTAGCGCAAGTCGTAGTGGTCGGGTGGGCACATCAGCACGCGCGTCATGGCTTATGCCTCTCCGCACAGCTGGGTCGCCAGCTCCTTCAGGAAGAAGGCGCAGTCAGTGACGATGCCAAACGCCTGATGGGAGCCGCGGTCGGTCAGTTTGATCACTGTATCCGCGTTGGCGTCGATGCAGAAGGTGGTGACCGATGCAGGCAGCAGGTTACCCGTCGCGATGGAGTGGAGGGTAGTTGCCACCATCAGCGCAAGACCAACCCCCCGGATGCCTTCGCGCATGGCATCCTGTGCCTGCACGGTGTCGGTAATGACGTCGGGCAGGGGACCGTCGTCGCGGATGCTACCCGCCAGCACCACCTTTACTCCCGCTACCACGCAGGCGTGCATGATACCGCTCTTCAGGACGCCTTTTTCCACCGCCTGGCGGATACCGCCTGCCGCGCGAATGGTGTTGATTGCCCGCAGATGGTGTTCGTGTCCGTGCGTCTCGGGCACGCCTGTCTCCAGCGCGACGCCCAGCGAGGTGCCGTACAGCGCACGCTCGATATCGTGTGTGGCAAGCGCGTTGCCTGCAAACAACACGTCTATCCACCCTGCACGAATCATCCGCTCTAAATAGGGTGCGGCTCCGGTATGCACAATAGCAGGCCCGCCCACAAAGAGCACCTTCTGCCCTTTCAGTTTGGTCTCGCGTACGGCACGCGCTACTGCCTGCACGATGCGCGCTTTGGGCTTCTCGATGGAGACTTCACTGCCCATGAAGTGGAAAACGCTCTCCGCCTCGCGGCGGGGCAGAGGTGTCACCCGTACGCCCGCGCTGCCCACCACGAACAGGTCGCCCTTTCGCGCCCGGTGCAGGGGGATGCACTCCGCCCGCCAACCCGATTCGGTGTGAGTGACCCGAATGCCGCAGTCCATCTCGATGCGATCGACAGGTATCCACGTGCCCTCGATGCGCACGTAGGTTTCCAGATTAGTGGTAGAGTAGAACCCATCGGGAAACACGCCATCTTGTGGAGCAGGTTGAAGGGTGGCGTCTTCCTGCGAGATGACCGCGCCGTGTTGCTGCACTTCATGCAGGGCGCGCTGCAGGCTCTCCTCGTCGGGTGCGATGACCAGTATCTCCGCGCGGCTGGTCTCGTCATGCGACTTGCCGATTCGGAAGGAGCGTATCTCGTAGTCCACGCCCGACGCAACGAGGATGTCCAGCACCTTCGACAGCGTGAGCGAGTCGATGATATGTCCTTCCAGCGTGATGAGTTCGGTGTGCATAGAGTGCTCCTATGGCTGGCTTTGCAACCACTCGTCCCAGTGCGTTGCCCGAGCGAACGCCAGCAGTCCGTAGCGCGTTTCGTAGCTGCTGGGCGTCGGCACGTAGATAGACAACCCGTGCGAGCGGTTTACCCGGCGGTTGCTGTGCGCCTCGGCGATCACCGCTTGCGAGAGCGCGTTCTGTACGCCGTTGATGGCGTCGGTCAGCTCCTGCGAGCTGGGTAGCCTCGCCCGCAACTGCTCGGTGTAGTCCCACAGGTCCTTGTAGGTGTATTCTCCGTACGCCTGGGCGTTATCCCGCGCGGCGGCGACCGCAGACCCGTTTCCCGGAGCGACGGTGAGCAATACCTGTGCCAGAACGTCCACCTTCTGCGCCACGTTCTCTAGCTGCGAGGCGTCCAGCGCGGACTGCGTGATGTTGTCGGTGCTGTCGGGGTTGTAGTAGTTGATGGTCTGCGTTACAATCTGGGCGGCAAGGTCGCGCGCCGAGATGCCCGGATTGGAAACCACCGGAGCCAGGATGCGATGATAAGGGTACCCCGCCGCCGGGGGACTTTCCTCGGACCCCACGATATAATCACCCAGATTGCGTATCTCGTATGCTACCTCCAACATCTGCATCAGCGAGGCGTCAAAGGCGATGATGTCCCACTTGACCCCCACGCTCAGCGCAAGCGGTAACTCCCAGATGCGAATGTGGTTGCCGGTGTTGTCGTCGTAGGAAACACCGCGTGCAAACAGGTTCAGCCTGTCGCGAAACGCCCGCCAGCCCGCGCCGTGATTCCAGAGTACCACCATATACTTGCGTGCAGGGAAACTGCGCACGCCCCACTGCAGGAAATCGCGCAGGGTGTTGGGACTGCCCATGTCCACCCCGTTGCCCATATCCACCAGCAGGTTGGAATGAACCGTTTCGGGGTCGCTGTCTCTGGTCACGTAGTAACGCCGGGTGGTCTTCCAGTCACCGTTGCTGGAATCATAGCCCGCAATGCGCTTCCACTGTACCACAATGTTCACATCACCAGTGGAGCCGAGTTGCTCCATCTCGTTCATATCGTCGATGCTGTCCGGCTCCAGATTGTTGGCGGCATTCATGAACACCAGTATCGTCCATTCGCGGGTGACGGTTTGCACGCCGACGGAGGCGTTCGCAGTCAGTCCCAGAGCGTCCACGCTGGCGGTTACCGTCGCGCTACCCGGAGCCAGCGCACGGGCAACACCGTCCGAACCGAGGTTCACCACGCTGCTATCGCTCACACTCCAGCGAACCGATGACCCCGCCGGCAACAGCAGATAGCGTCCTTGCGAGTCCACCCCCAGCACAGACAGAGGCAGTATCTGCCCGGGCGTGAGGTTGACGACATTCGGCAGGATGGCGAGGGCAACGGGCGTACCGCCGGTAGCGACATTGAGCCGTTGCGGGGCGTTCTGCACAATCTGCACGGTAATCTCGCCGACCGCAACCGGCGTGCCTGTGGCGTTTTCGTTGTTGTAGACGTTCAGCTGTATCTGGTAGACTCCTGTTTCTAACTGGGCGGACCACGCGGAGTAATCTCCGGCGGCGCGGTT
>CALJAP010000084.1 GCA_938027655.1 uncultured bacterium
CCGGTGTCCAGCAGGAGCAGAATCAGTGCCCTGTCTCGCAGGGGGAGCCATCCCTTGCCTGCACACGCCTGCAGGAGTTTCTCCACCTCTTCGGGCGTCAGGGCACGCTTGAGCACCTGTTCCCGCTTCGGCGGTTCCACCTTCGCGAAGGGGTTGTGTTCGGTCAGTCCTTCACGGATGCACCAGTTCCAGAAGGTTCGCGGGTTGCGGTAGCAGTTAAAGAGAGTGTGCGAGCTGATGCCCTGTTGCTGGCGGTGTAGAAGCCACCTGCGGATGTGCTGAGGGGTAACATCCTCAAGGCGCACACAGCCCTGCTCGTGGAGGAATGTCACGAAGAGGGTAACATGCTCGCGGTACGTCTGGAGGGTGCGCACTGACACGCCTCTTGCCCGTAGAGCTTCCAGCCACAGCTCCAGTGTGGTAAAAAGCAGGTTTGTGTCTGTGATGCGGAATCCGGCGGTCTGCATGATTTTGTGCCTCCTGTTTGTGTTTGCTGGAGACACAAGATGTAGTAGCTGGCAGGCTGTTCAGAGGCTAAGCAGCACAACCTGTAGGGGGAATGGGTGCGGGGGAGGGATTTGAACCCTCGACCTCCGGGTTATGAGCCCGGCGAGCTGACCGCTGCTCCACCCCGCGTTAACACATCATATTATATCACAAAATCGTCGTATGCGCAACTTGTGCCTCACCGAAAACGCCATAACAGGTTCGCTCCTCTTTCTTGAGCGAGAATGGAGGCGGCGGAGAAGGTTTTGGCGTGTCCGTCGGCAAAAAGAAGCGTTGCCAGCCCGTGATTGTCTCCGGTGGCAAAGTGGCGAGCGTAGAGCGGTTTGAGCTGCGCGGGCGGCAGATGGTTTAACTCGCGCACGAGGTCGCGGTCGGCAACCAGCGGCGTTCCCAGTCGCGGGTCTGTGGAGTTCGGTTGCCCAACGTAGGGATCAAACACGTATCCACGATACTTCTGCGCAGTAGGTCCACTGGGGGTGTCCCCGAACAGCGGTATACGGGCAGGTTCATCCATTTGCGCCAGCACTGCAGGGGTAGAGAACCCTTCCCTCTCCAGCGGGTCGTAAGCAGTGGCAGCGGTATAACCTATCGACCCGATACCGCGCCCTGACCAATCGGCGGGAAAGCCAGCACTGCTAGCGCTGGGGCAGACAAAAATACGGGTATCACGCACGTAGGGCTGTATCAGGCGTGTCCAGATGCGCTCGGGCACGCTGGTGGACACCGCATAGTTGGTCGAAGGGGGAAGTGCTTCATCGTAGTCCTGGGTGTAGGTATAAACAGCCAACCCCAGCTGGTGCGCGTGCGAGAGGCAGCGCGTCACTCGACCCCGCTCCCGTGCCTGAGCAAATGTGGGTAACAGCAACGCAGTCAGCACGGCAATGATAGCAATGACACCTATCAACTCCACGAGCGTAAATGCTGTGCTCTTCACCATTTCACGAACTCCCAGAGCGACCTGCCCTGCACATCTAGATGTTTTCATTATACATCCATCCGGTTTAGCATGTTCTTAACCTCCTGTTAATCCGTCCTTAACGCAGCTGTAGCACAATACACCTGCTGAAACTCACAGGAGGTGTCGCATGGTCCGGAAAGCGTTTACGCTCATCGAACTGCTCGTCGTCATCGCGATTATCGCGATATTGGCGGCGATCCTGTTCCCCGTCTTCTCGCAGGCGCGTCTGTCCGCGCGTAACACCCAAGACCTGTCCAACATTAAGCAGCTGGGCTTAGCTGCGGCGATGTATGCTCAGGACTACGACGAGACTTGGGTACCAACCGGCTCGGAGTGGGACCCCAACTGCACGCCCCAGATTTCGCCTGTACGGTGTGACGGCACACCCCACCGCGGTTGGGGCTTGTTGCTGATGCCGTACGTCAAAAACGGCGAGATGTTCCGCTCACCGATGCTGGAGCGGGTGGGCTACTTTACCAATGAGTGTGCTCCTGCCAGCGGCACGCAGATGACAAATACGTACTCGATGAACTATCTGCTGTCGCGTGATGGGACGTATCCGTTCGGCGACTACGCCAGAACGCCCTCTGGTTTTGAGCTGCGTTCCCCTGCAACGCTTGCAGAGATCGCTCAGCCGGCAAACACCGTAGCTATTCTGCTGTCGAACAGCGTGCCTCCGCGCGGAGCGTCGTGGGGATGCAATTACGTGACCCTCGAGGGTTCCGATTTCATCAACAAGATTCGCTATCGTGCTCTGTACAAGGACGGTAGCAATATCGCTTTCGCTGACGGGCACGCCAAGTTCTTTGTTTCAAGGGAGCTGGACTCGGCGGGCAAGGGTTATCCTCGTTGCAACAACGGTCCAAGCCATACATGCTACATTTGGCCTGAGCGCGGCATTTGGATGGTTCCGAACTACCCCAACGACACGCTGGGCTACCAGGTCGGACTGATTCGGCATTCGTGCGCTCAGTAGTTCCTGCTGCACCGCGCAGGAGATGAAGACTTTATCAGCGAAAGGAGGGGGCAGGAGCGGTTCCTGCCCACCGTCTTTATGAGGAGGAGGCTGTCGTGAAGTCTTTTTATCCCGTTCTGCCCGTCGTGTTGTGCTTGAGCAGTCTTTGCTTCTCTGCACCCGACGACCGAGTTGGCTCCCAAACGAACCGTTCTCACCTTGTGCCCACCTCTCAGCTCCTGCGTCCTGCGGGGGACAGCCTGCAGTTCGGTGGTAGACCGCTAGATATAGCACTGTCACCAGATGGACGCACTCTCTACGTGAAGGACAACCGCGGCATCGTGGTGGTGGATATGGAGGCGTGGAAGGTGCGTCAAGAGCTGCCTGTGGCGCGAGGAGGCAGCTCCATGCAGGGGATTGCGGTGGCTCCCGATGGAACACGAGTGTACCTCACCAATGCTGCCAGTGAGCTGCTCGAGGCGGTGGTGCAAACAGACGGTAGCCTGCAGTGGGGCAGGAGTATGGACATGCCGCGACCATCGGTGGGTGGGCAAAGCTACCCCTGTGGTATCGCTTTGAGTGCAGATGGCAACACGGCGTATGTTGCCCTCTCTCGTAACAACAGCCTGGCAGTAGTAGACTTGCGCGACGGCAAGGTGATTGCGCAGATTCCTGTGGGCGTCGCACCGTTCGCGGTAAAGGTCTCACCCGACGGTCATCGCGTGTACGTATCCAACTGGGGCGGACGCCATCCTAAGCAAGGCGAGAAAACCGCTGAAACGTCGGGCACGCCTGCTCTGGTGGACTCACGCGGGGTTGCTGCCAGTGGAACGGTGTCGGTAGTAGACCTGCAGACGAAACGGGTTGTCGCGGAGTTAGAGGTTGGATTGCAACCGGGTGGGCTTGCTCTGGATGAAGTGCGCGGTCGGCTGTATGTTGCCAACGCCAATTCGGACACGGTGAGCGTGATCGATACCGGCTCGCTGCAGGTAGTGGAGAGCATTTCGGTGCGCCCTGACCCATCCTTGCCCTTTGGCAGTATGCCTAACGGGCTTGCACTGACGCCGGATGGCAACACGCTATTCGTCGCCAACGGGGGCAATAACGCAGTAGCAGTCGTGCGCATCGACCACCGGCGCAACCGCAGTAGAGTCGAAGGGTTCATCCCCACGGGCTGGTACCCAGGCGCGGTGCTTACCGATGGCAAGAGGCTGTTTGTTGCCAATATCAAGGGGTTGGGTTCGCGCCATCCCCGGCCGGAGCAGAAAGGCTGGAACGTGTACAGCTTTTTGGGCACCGTGAACCGGGTGCCTGTACCTGACCGCCGGCAGCTCGCCCGCTACACCGCGCAGGTGAAGCGCGACGCGCGCGTGCCCCAGATATTGCGGGCATGGGAACGCTCCCAAGCAGGCAAGAAACCTGTGCCTGTGCCGGAGAGGGTAGGCGAACCGTCGGTCTTTGAGCACGTGGTGTACATTATCAAGGAGAACCGCACTTATGACCAGGTGTTCGGCGCGATCGGCAAAGGGGATAGCGAACCGTCCCTGTGCATCTTTGGCAGGGAGGTGACGCCGAACCATCACGCGCTCGCCGAGCAGTTTGTCCTGCTGGATAACTATTACTGCAACGGGGTCAACTCGGCGGATGGGCACGCCTGGTCTACCGAGGGCAACGCCACCGCCTATCTGGAACGCTCCTTCGGCGGCTGGACGCGCAGCTATCCCTTTGGCGATGACCCGCTGTCATACTCCTCCAGCGGCTTCCTGTGGGACCATGTGCTGGCAGCAGGTCTCTCTTTCCGCAACTACGGCGAGATGGACTATGCTGAGCCGGTGCCCGCCGACGCTTCTTTCGTGGACATTTACAGGGATTTTGTGGAGGGCAAGCGCAGCATCCGGTTTACGCAAAAGGTTGGGGTAGAAAACCTGCGCCGCTATAGCTGCCCCAGCTATCCGGGCTGGAATATGCGTATCCCCGATGTACTCCGCGCCGATGTTTTCCTGAAGGAGCTGAAGGAATTTGAGCAGAAGGGATACTTCCCGAACCTGGTGATTATCTACCTGCCTCAAGACCACACCTCCGGTACGCAACCCGGTATGCCCACGCCGCGCGCGCATGTGGCGGATAACGACCTCGCACTGGGACGCATTGTGGAAGGCATCAGCAAAAGCAAGTTCTGGCAGAGGACCTGCATCTTTGTCATCGAGGACGACCCGCAGGACGGCTTTGACCATGTAGATGGACATCGTTCCCTGTGCCTCGTCATCAGCCCGTACACGAAGCGTGGGGCAGTAGTGAGCGAGTTCTACAACCAGGGCTCGGTATTGCACACCATCTGCCGTATTCTGGGCGTTCCACCCATGAACCAGATGGTGGCAATGTCGCCGGTGATGACCGCCTGCTTTACCGAAAAACCGGACTTTACCCCCTACACCGCTTTACCGAACCGGATACCTCTGGACGAGCTGAACCCGCCGCTCAACGCGCTGAACCGGCAACAACGTTACTGGGCAGAAGCCAGTTTGCGCCTGCCGCTGGACAAACCCGACCGCGTGGAGGAGCACCTGCTGAATCGCATCCTGTGGCATGCAATCAAGGGTGTGGATGCACCATATCCTGCCGAATTCGCCGGCGCACATGGTAAAGGGTTGGCAGCGCGTGGGTTGGTGTTGGAATGGGCTCTATCACAAAAACAATAGCCGGCCCCTGTGCAGACGGCCGGCTTTTGGTGCAGTTTCACGCGGATACTTTCAAGGGGTATTACACCCCTTCCTGTGCTCCAGCGGCTGTCTGCGGAGCGTAGATGGCTGCCATCGCCTGCGTCACCTTGGCGAACTCTTGTCGCAGGTATTCCGGCTCCAGCACCTCAGCATCCGCTCCCCAGGAGAGTATCCACCACGAAATCTCCTTCGTGCCGTAGGTTTCTGCCGTGCAGATCATGCTGCCGTCAGGCTGCATCTCCATCTTGTAGAACCGCCTTCCGTGCGTGTCCCTCACGATATGTGCCACGCGCGGTGAGAACTTAATCTTCACGATGACCTCATCGGTCTTGCCCCACACGCCCCACGACCGCTCGAACCAGGTATCCGGGTCAAAGCGGGTGGGCTTGCGGAACTTCTGAGGCAGCATCTCGGCTTCGCGGATACGGGACACGCGGAACAGGCGTACCTCCCCATGTCGCTCCGAGAAGGCGAGCAGGTACCAGTGGTGCTCACGGAAGGTCAGATGCAGAGGGTGGATAATAATCTCCTCTTCCTGGTTGGTGGACGCTGCCCAGTAGCGAATACGCACCTTGCGCCGCAGGGCGAAGGCGTTTTGCAGCGTGAGCATGATGGTCTGGAACGCGAAGTAGTTGGCGTAGGTATCGGTATCGATGCTCACGTGCTGCTTTAGCCTCTCTACCTCACGCTGGGTAGCTGCGTCCAACATACTGCGGATTTTGTTCATCGCGCTCTGCAGGTCCTTAGCGAAGATGCTACCCTGCATGATAGCCGGGTTGGATGCTGCGATCTCCAGCGCCAGCGCCTCCTGCGGGGTGAACCGGATCGGTTCCAGAGATGTCTGCGGTTCCAGAATGTACTGCCTCTGCCTGCGACTGTAGCGTTTCGCCAGCAAATCGTTGTTCTCCAGCAGACGCAGGTAGCGATACACCGTGCGCTCAGACACTCCCAGCTTTTCCGCCAGCCGCTTGGGTGTCAAATCCTCTTGCTTGTGAATCTCCTTCATCAGCGTCAGTAAACGCTCGGTCTTCGGACGCCTGGCTTGAAAGCCGTACACGTTTGCCTCGGGCATGTCGCAATCCTCCATGTTTGGTTTTGACCGCCATGGGCGCATAATAATGGTTTGACGGTTAACCCTGTCTTTTCTATCTTATAGCATACTATACGCAAAAGTCAAGCACTTCATCTAACAAACTGAATATCTTTCGAAAAATCATTTCCTGTAACAACATGTGTATATTCACTTACCCCCCGCTCATCGGCGGAAGCAAAGCGATTTCGTCGCCTTCGTGCAGCGGCGTATCCGGGGAAGCGTACTCCATGTTGACAGCCACTCGCGTGAACCCCAGCCAATGCAGGAGTTCGGGATGCCGCTCGCAAAGGATGTCCAGTACATCCTTAACGGTAGCGGGGCTGGGAGCGTCAACCTGCTCCCATTCTCCCGACCGGTCCTTCAGATGACCGAAGAACAGCACACGTACTTTCATGAACCGTTCAGCAGCTCCTTCAACCGGCGCAAGTTCTCGGGATGCATCTTTTCTGCATCTGGCGTTTCCAGAATAACCGGCACATGCATCAACTGCGGTTCCTGTAGCAGGATACGAAAAGTTTCCCTCCCGAGTTCCCCATCGCCGATATGTTCGTGGCGGTCAACGCGGCTACCCAGTGGTTTCTTTGCGTCGTTGACGTGGATAACCTTCAACCGTTCCAGCCCGATAACCCTGTTGAACTCGTCCAGCGTGGTAGATAATGCTTCCGGGGTGCGGATGTCATATCCCGCCACGAACACATGGCAGGTATCGAAGCATACTCCAACGCGCTCCGAGTCTCCCGCCGCGTCGATAATACGTGCGAGATGCTCGAAGCGATAGCCCAGGTTGGTACCCTGACCGGCGGTGGTTTCCAGCGCGATACCCACTTTCATCCCTTCTGTTTGCTGCAGCAATAAACGTACACTTTCACCCAGCACCGCCAGCCCTTCTTGCTCGGACGAGTCGAGATAAGCCCCCATATGGGTGACAACCCAGGGAATGTTCAGGGACTCCGCCCGCTCTAACTCCTCCAGAAAAGCGTCACGGCTGCGTTGCAGGATGTCTCCGTTCGGCGCAGCGAGGTTAATCAGGTACGAGTCGTGTGAGATGATAGTGTGGATGTTTGTCTCCTCACGCGCTTTTGCAAACGCCCGGATCTCTTCTTCCGAAAGGGGGCGCGCCCGCCACTGGCGTGGACTGGCGGTGAACAGCTGGACGGCGGTACATCCGATTTCATGTCCTGATATAATTGCCTTGTGTAGTCCACCGGTTGTGGGCATGTGCGCGCCCAACAGTCGTGTGTGGTGCGACATCACTGAGATTAACTCCTCCGGATCAGCGGGATGTGCCGTAGAAGGGTATGGTCTGCCATACTCTGGATGCTACATTGCGCTGCCAACGCCTGCGCGATGCTGTGGAACGCCTTTGCCTGCGCCGATTCCGGGTGTGCAACGATAGCGGGCACCCCCTCGTCTCCGCTTAGCGAAATATTCGGGTCGAGAGGGATGGAACCGAGGAAGGGTACCCCTAATCTCTCTGCAGCGTGCTCTCCACCTCTACCTGCGAACACAGGTGTTACCTTGCCGCAGTGCGGACAGGCGAAGCCAGACATGTTCTCGATAATACCCAGTATGGGTATCGGGCGTCCTAAGCCTTCTTCTAGCTTGCGGAACATGGCTACCGCCTTCCCGGCGATGGTGAACGCTACATCTTGAGGGGTCATCACGATGACTACGCCGGTGATAGGCACTGATTGCGAGAGGGTCATCGGTGCGTCGCCCGTGCCCGGTGGCAGGTCTACCACCAGGTAGTCTTTTTCCCCCCATTCCACATCGGTAAGTAGCTGCCTGACCGTGCCTGCTACCATCGGTCCTCGCCAAATCACTGCCTGGTCGTCGGGCAAGAGAAACCCCAGCGACATCATCTGCACGCCGTAGCGCTCGACGGGGATGATCTTTTCGTTAATGACATAGGGCGCTTGGCGCGTGCCCATAAGAAGCGGAACCGACGGACCGTATATGTCCGCGTCCAGCAAACCAACCTTCGTGCCCATCTGCGCCAACGCCACCGCCAGATTGACCGCCACTGTGCTTTTGCCCACCCCACCTTTGCCGCTGGCGACCGCTACCACGTGCTTTACACCGGGCAGCAGGTCTTCCGCACCTATTTGCCTGGAGCGCACGCTTGCGGTCATCTCCACGTTGACCGATTTCACGCCAGGAATCTGAAGCACTGCCTGTGTCGCTTGCGATTTCATCATGTCCTTGACGGGGCAAGCGGGAGTGGTTAGTTCTATTTGAAAAGCGACGTTACCGTCGCAAATTTTGACGTCCTTCACAAAGCCCAGGCTGACGATATCACGGTGCAGGTCAGGGTCTATCACCGAACGCAGGGCATCCAGTACTTGCTGTTCGGTAACGGTGTGGCTGTTCATTGTTTGAACTCCTTTTGTCCCCGAAAGGCTTTTAACTGGATTGTACCCCGAAGTATCCGAGAAGGCAAGCCTGCTGTCCTTAAGCAGGAAAACAACCGGCGCGGGCGAAGCATAATAATGAAGGAAGTTCAGGACGCTGATGGAGGGGAGGAGAATATCATGGTGCAATTTCCGCCTGTAAAACTTGGACTTATTGCAGCCAACCGGGGCTTCTTCAGCGATGAACTCGCCGCGCAGATGCGCAACGAGACCATTACTGCCATGCGGGAAGCAGGCATCGAAGTAGTAGTGCCCGACGAAAACATGACCAAGCTGGGCTGTGTGGAGACATTGAAGGAAGCCTACGTTGCGGGTAAGCTCTTCCGGGAGAAAGCGGTGGACGGCATTGTGGTCGCTGCGGTGAACTTCGGCGACGAGCAGGGTGTTGCCGCTGCCATCAAAACCGCCGACCTAAACGTGCCGATTTACATCTTCGGGTGTCAGGAAGAGGAGGTACTGACCCCCAGAACGCCTCGGCGCGACTCGTTCTGTGGATTGCTTTCCATCGGTGAGGCGTTGCGCCAGCTGGGAGTGGATTACACTGTCGGACGAGTGCCCATCCTGTTCCCACGCGAGGAGGCGTTTCAGAAAGACATCCGGCGATTTGCTGCCGTGTGTCGTGTGGTCAACGGCATTCGCAAGGCACGTTACGGGCAAATCGGCGCACGCCCAGATGCTTTCTGGACGTGTCGTTATGATGAAAAGATGCTCCAGCGGCTGGGACCGACGGTGGTGACTTTGGACCTGTCGGAGGCGATTGCAGGGGTACAGCGCATTCCGGCGGACAGCGCAGAGGTACAGCAGAAGATGGAACAGATTGCTCAGTATGCGGACGCGAAAGGCGTTCCTGCCGAGGTGCTGAACAAGATAGCCCGCTTCGAACTGTTCGTCGAGCGGTTCGTGGAAGAGAAATCGCTGGATGCACTGGCGATACAGTGCTGGACATCCATCCAGATGAACCTTGGCATCTGCACCTGCACCACCATGAGCCGTCTGGGCGAACGGGGCATTCCGTGTGCGTGCGAGTCGGACATCATGGGCACGCTGTCCATGCACGCCGCGCTACTGGCATCCGGCGCACCCGCTACCCTTGCTGACTGGAACAACCTGCACAACGAGGACCCTGAACTGGCAAACCTGTGGCACTGCGGCGTTTATCCCACCACCTTTGCCAAGACAACGCCGCGCATCGGCGTGCAGGAGATTATCGCCACGGCCACCGGGCGTGAGAACGCTACCGGCGTGGTCGAGTTCGAGGTGAAAGAGGGACCGGTCACACTGTGTCGCATCACACAAAGCGCGGATGGCGAGTGGAAAGCCGCACTGGCGCAGGGTACCATAGAAGAGAATCGCGCGAAGACCTTTGGCGCATACGGCTGGTGCCGTATCCCCGGGCTACAGCGGTTCTATCGCGACGTGCTGTGCCGGCATTTCCCACATCACGTGGCGATGACGCTCGGTTCCGTCGGCGATGTGCTGTGGGAGGCGTTAGGCAATTACCTAGGCATGGATGTGTACGCGCCCGACGCTACTTCCGGCTACTGGACGCCCGAACCGCCCTTCTGGAGTGAGTAATCTGCCAAAAATAGTCCTGTGAAGGGCGAGCCTCCCACCGGGCTGCAAATCCCCGCCGCGTGCGGGGAGAGCAAGCAAGCAAAGAAGGTGGACACAGATGGAAAGAGCCATGATTGACCTGACCAAAATCAAAACCTACCCTATCGCCGAACGCCACAATCTGGTCAAACGGTCGGATTTCCTTGCCGACACACGAGACTTTCCCGTTTGGCAGAACCGGCAGTTTCTGCAACTGGCGAAGCGAGTGATACGGGCGGCGAAGGCAAAAAAGCAGATTATCGTCATGATGGGCGGACATGTGGTCAAGAGCGGGCTGTCGTTGCTGGTTATCGACCTGGTGAAGCGAGGCGTCATCACCCATCTGGCAATGAACGGGGCTGTGTCCATCCACGACTTCGAGATGGCGCTCATAGGGGAGACCAGCGAGTACGTGCCCCGCAGCATTGAAGACGGCTCCTTCGGCATGGCAGAGGAGACCGGGCGCTTTATGAACGAAGCCATCAACCGCTATGCGGAAGAAGGCATGGGCTATGCAATAGGGCGGTGGATTGTGGAACACAATCTGCCGTATCAGCAGTACAGCATCCTTGCCATCGCCTATCGTTTGGGTGTGCCCGCAACGGTGCACGTGGCTA
The DNA here is from genome assembly GCA_938027655.1 of uncultured bacterium. Lineage (GTDB taxonomy): Bacteria > Armatimonadota > HRBIN16 > HRBIN16 > HRBIN16 > HRBIN16. The sequence continues at coordinate 10,855 of CALJAP010000084.1, forward strand.
TTGGTACCGACATCATTCACCAGCACCCCACCTGCGACGGTGCAAGGACAGGGTTAGCAACTTATACAGATTTTAAGATACTTTGTCATAGCGTCGCGCAGATGAAAGAGGGATGCTACCTCAATTTTGGCTCGGCGGTCATCGGGCCGGAGGTGTTTCTGAAAGCACTGAGTATCGCCCGCAATCTGGGCTATCAAGTGCATCCGATTACGACGGCGAACTTCGACATCCGGCGCGGCTTGAGCGACTACTTCTATCGTCCCTCCAAGAACATCGTGCAACGCCCTACCTCTCTAGGAGGCAGGGGATTCAACCTGCGCGTGGACCACAAGGTCAGCATCCCCTCGTTGCATCGGCTGATTGTGGAGGCTCTGGAGGCGCAGTAGCATGGCGGAAGTGTTAACCGTCGCCCATCTCAGCGATACCCACCTGGGGTATCGCTCGCTCTCTAAAGAGGACCCCAGAACCGGGGTGAACCAGCGCGAGGTAGATGTGTATCACGCCTTCGCCCACGCGATGAAGGCGATTCAGGATGCCTCTCCCGACCTGGTGCTGATTACCGGTGACCTCTTTGATAAAAAGGTGCCGAGTATCTGGTCGCTTCGGCGCGCGTTCCGGGTGCTCCGCACAGTGCAGGAGTCACGCGATGGCAAACCGTTAATCCTTCTGGGGGGCAACCACGACACCCCTCGCACGCGCGAAAGCAGTGCGGTGTTTCCTCTGTTTGAGGAGATACCCGGTATCAAGGCGGTATACGGGATGCCGGAGCAGGTGCAGCTACCCGAATTGAATGCTTCGGTGATGTGCGTGCCGGCAGCCAGCGCAACGAGGCTGGTAGACGAAAACCTGAAGCCAGAACCCGACGAGCGGTTTCGCTTCAACATCCTTGCGGTGCATGGGGTACTGCAGGGGCTGTTCACCCACGAGTACACACCCTTCTTCTTGCCGATGTCGCGTGTGCTGGACGAGCGGTGGGACTATATCGCACTGGGCGACTATCACGACTTCCACAAGGTCAGTCACAACGCCGCCTACGCCGGAGCTACCGAGTTCACCACCACCAACATCTGGAGCGAGAACCGCAAGAAGGGATGGGTGTGGGTGGAGATAGAAAAGGGCAAACGTCCTCACATTTGCCACCGAACGGTTCCCACGCGCAAGGTGCTGAGCCTGCCGGACGTCGATGCTTCCCGGTGCGCTTCGGCAGAAGAGGCGATACAAACAGTATTGACGGAGGCGCAGCGGGATGAGGTCGGCGGCGCGCTGGTGCGGGTGCGCATCCTGAACCTGCCCTACGCAGAGCGTGCTAGAGCCCACCGCGCCATTGTGGAAGGGATGGAAAAAGCTTTTCATGTGCAGGTGGATTTCCGCGCTGCTCCCCGAACAGTATCCTCTGCGAGCGGACAGCAGACGGGAACAGGCATAGCACAGCCGATCGAGGAACGCTGGCGGCAGTTCGTGGAGGCGCATAAAGAGGAACTGCCTGCGGAAATCAGCTCGGACGAGGTTATATCACGCGGGCTACAGGCGCTGGGTGCAGTGGGTGAGGTGATGTCACCATGAAGTTACATCGTTTGCAGCTGACCAATTTCCGACAGTACGTGGATTTGGACCTTACCTTCGGCGATGGCATTACCGCAATCATCGGGGCAAACGGGTCGGGGAAGAGCACGTTACTGGAGGCAATCTGCTGGTCGCTGTACGGCGCGGAGGCACTGCGCAGCAAGGTGGAGGAGGTGCGCCCGTTGTTCCTGAGCCTGCTGGATGGTGCTTCCGGGAGAGGCAGAAGCACGAACCCCAAAGCGGTTCTCACCTTCTCGTTAGGCGACGCTATCTACGAGATAGAGCGCACCGCACAGGGCGCACGGCTGTATCGTTTGCAATCGGAGCGTGAAGCGGTAGCGGACGGCACGACAGCGGTCAATAACACGGTGCAGCGGTTACTTGGGGGAATGACCTACCGCCAGTTCCTTACCTCGTTCTTCGCGCAGCAGGGCGAACTGGAGTTCCTGCACTTTGACAAAGCACGTCGGCGCGAAGAGGTGTTGCGGATGCTTGGTCTGGAGCGCGTCACCCGTAGCGTGAAGTGGATAGATGAGGAGCTGGCGAAAGGGCGTTCGGAACTGCGTGGCAAGCAATCACTGCCTCTCAGCCCCGAGGAGGCGAAGATGCAGCTGGAGCGGGCGAAAGAGGAGATGGAGGCGGCGCGCACCGATTTGCAAGAGGCGGTAAAGAGGCTGGAGGCTGCGAAAGCGGACTGGGAGCACTGGAGGCCAATAGCCGAGCAGTGGAACGCCAAGAAAACCGCCCACGACAGCCTTCAAACGCAGGTGCAGCTGCTGGAGCAAAATATCCGCGCGCGCGAAGGGGAGCTGAGCCGCCTGCAGGGTGAACTAGCTGAGGCACAGAGGGCGCGAGCACGCCTCGAGGAACTGCGTCCACAAGGCGAGCGATACAAACAGGTGCGCGAACAGCTGCAACGTCTGGACGAGCTGCAACGATATGAACAGCGCCGCGCCGAACTGCGGGTGCAGAGGGAGAATCTAGCGGCACAGATCAAAGAGAGGGAAGCACAGCTGGCGGAGGCAGAAACAGAGCTGTCCAGATTGCAGAGCCAGAAAGAGGAGCTCGACGCACAGGAACGGCGTGTACGGGAACTGAACGAGAAGGCGAAGCTGGCGGAAGAGTTGCGCCGCCAACTAGAGCAGTTGGATAAACACAAAATGGCTGTACAGAGGCAGTTATCCGCGCTGGATGCACAAATCGCCTCCTTGATCGAGCAGGCAGAACGGGTAAAACAACAGATTGCTTCCACAGAGGGTATCGCTGCCGACGAGCAACGCATTGCCGGGCTGGTCGGTGAGGCGGAGGGTAGAGTGCGCGATCTGGAAGCAGAGCTGACGAAACTGGAAAGGCAACGCGCCAGTGCCATCGCCAGCGCGGAAACAGAAGCAAAAAGCGTGCGCCAGCAGATGCAAGAGATAGAAAAACGACGCAAGAACGTAGAGGCGCTGGGGCCCGACGGCGAATGTCCCGTCTGTACTCGTCGTCTGGGCGAGGAGTACCCCAGCGTGGTGAAACACTTTGAGATAGAACTGCAGGAGGCGGAGAGACGCTTGCAGGCTGCGCTCAGCCGCAAGGCAGAAGCAGAACGCGACACCGAAGCTATTGAGCAATGCCGGGCGAATTTGCAGGAGGCGCGTGCCGACCTCCAGCAGTACCGCGAGCAGCTTGCCCGTTTGCAGGAGCAGTTGCGCCAGCGAGAAGGCTGGCTTCAAGAAGCGCAAAACCTGCAGAAGCAGATAGATGGGCTGACGCGACAGCGTGAACAGGTAGCCGCCTCCTACGACGCGCAGCAGCACGAGCGGGTGCGTCAGCAGGTGGAAGAACTGCAACCGGTCGTCCAGCAGGCGTTGGCGGAAAAAAGGGTATGGCAGGAGCGTTATACTCAGTGGCAGCGCGAAATGGAGCGGATGAGTAACGAAGTCCAGCAGATCAGGGTTGCCATTGAGCAGTTGGTAAGCGCCATACAGACTGCCGAGAATGAGTTACAGCAGCTACCGACGGGCTACGATGCAACGTTGCACGACCAGCTGCGCCGCGAACTGACGCACCTGCAACCTGTCTGGGACGAAGCGTTGCGCTTGCATCCTGTTGCACAACGTCTGCCGGACCTGCAGGCGCGTTTCAGCGAGACGCAAGGTGCATTGCAGACGGCGCAGAATCAGCTTGAGCAGACTCGCCACACCCTGCAAGAACTGGCTTACAACGCGGAAGAGTATGAGAACATCATGAGCCAGTTCGCTCTCTGCGAAAACGCCCTGCGGGATGCGGAAACGCAGGTGCGTGTGCTACAAGAGCGGGTGGAACAGCGGGCGAAACAAGTAGCTGCCCTCGAAGAGCAGTGGCAACGTTTGCAGGAGCATCTGCGCGAACTGCGCGCACTGCAACGTGCCGTGCTCCGGGATGAGACCGTACGCAACTGGCTGCGCACCTTTGCCGACCTGTTAAACGGCGAGGTGGTGCCAGAGCTTCAGGAACGCGCGGGCGAATTGCTAAACCTGCTGACCGACGGGCGATACACGCAGCTGCAGATTAGCGAGGAGTTTGAGTTCACGCTGGTTGATGAAGACCGCCCCAAGCCCATCATCTCCGGCGGAGAAGAGGACATTGTGAACCTCAGCCTGCGCCTGGCAATGGCGGAGATGATTTGCGAACGTAGCGGTCAACCGCTGGGGTTGCTGGTGCTGGATGAGGTGTTCGGTTCGCTGGATGCCGACCGCCGCGAGAACACCCTGCAGCTGTTACGCCGTCTGCGCGACCGCTTTGACCAGATTATCATCATTTCGCACATTGAGGAGATACAGGCTGGCGCCGACCGCTGTCTGCAGGTAGACTACAGTCCGAGCCAGCATCGCAGCACCGTGCGAGAAGTAAGCGTGCTGGCAAGCGCGGAGTTTCCCGATGAAGAGCCTCTACTGGAGACGACAGCCTCCGAAACGGCGCCGCAGGGATGGGGAGGGCTGTTTGAAAGCTAATGGATGAACTCAGCAAGCGACGCAAGTGGCGACGCTGGCTCACGCTGATAGATAACGAAGTGCACCACCTGCAAGAGGAGCACCGCCTTTATACTGAGCTGCGAGAGCACCTTGCGGGGAAGACGGAATGGGTCTCGCTGGTGGATAATCTATACCTGGTAGGGGTATCCCTCGCTATCCGCCGACTGGCAGACGCCAATCCACGACACCGCACGGTCTCTCTGACCAAACTGCTCAGGGAGATGGAAGCACACGCTGAGTGTCTTTCTCGCCGAAGCGTGCTGCAACGGACAGGCGCCGCACAGCGCGCGGAGGTCCATCGCCTTTTCGACAGCATCGCGGGCGAGGACGCCCTGTCCGTACCAGCTTCCGTGATTCATCGGTGGATGGAAGACCTCGACCACCTAACTGCCCCGTTCCGTGCATGGGTAGACCACCGCGTTGCTCACCACGACCTGTCTGTGGACTGTTCCCCGCCCAATAGGCAGCAGCTGGAGCAAGTATTGCGGTGGCTGCGGGATGCCCTGGAGGTTCTGAAACTGTTATTGGGAAGGTGGCGCAGTTCATCTGTGTGCCGTTTTCCCGAAGGACACGGATAGGCGATGATGCTACCGCCTGCGTCCGCTGACAAAAAAAGACCTCCTCGCGGAGCGCGAGGAGGGGTGAGGGGGGAGCACGAAAAGCATCACACGCATCGGACGACCGCGTTTCCTGTGCCGATAATGCCCTGATAACTGAGCACCTGCACCTCACGGGCTTGCTGCGCGAAACCCGATAGCACCGCCAGGTGATGCATTCCGCCAACGGGCTGTGCCCGCGCCGAAAGCAAGGGGTCTATGTTCAGCAGGTCGCTCCATGCCCTGCTCTCCAGTACACGCAGAACCTGCTCGTCATGCTGTTGTCCCTCAGGCGACACGGCGGTAATTTCGCGGTGGTCTAGCCTGCCGGATAGCCCACCTACTGCCAGCAGTACAACGCGCTTGCCCCACGACGAGGCGGTTTCGGCGAGCACGCGCCCCCACCGATAGCTGTCGCGCAGAGAGAGCGGGCAGATGCTCAGAGGGACTACCTCCATTTCCGCGCTTAGCTGCAGAGCGTGTAGAGCAACCACCGTGCTGGCGTCCAGCTCACAGCGGTCTGCTACCAGTTGAACCGGTAGGGAAGCGTCTGCCCCCCGTTCCACGAGAAGTTGCGCCAGCTGGGGAGAGCCGCAGTAGTGATAGGGCATCGTGCCAATAAAGTTTTCCTCTAAAAACCCGGTATACTCTGCGCACGCTCCCACACTGAAAACGTCGGGGGTTACCCAACCCGCCGAAACCACCAGCAGTACCTGCGTAGCGTTCTCTTTCAGCTCCTCCGACACGCGGCGGAGCGCGCTATGCAAAGACAGAAAATTGGACGCCAGCTCCTCATCCAACAGTAACGATTGCGCCGGTATGACGTAACTACGTAGCGCCGACAGGCTGTCAGGCAAACGGTGTCTCATTGTGTGAATCGGATACATTTTTCACCTCTTTCCTATACAGATACTGCGCTTGGTGCGCTCCTACTGCAACCACACACTGTCGCGTCCGACGATGCGCACCAGGTCCTGTTGTGTGTTATCGCTCACGTCTACGTTCAAGTGCGAGATGACGCGATACCGTTGTTTACCGGAGTCCACATGCAACACCAGCCTTGCTTCGCCGGGGTGCCTGGTAAGAATCTCACGCAGCACCCGTAGCGCGGGACGGTGGGCAGGCGTCAGGCGAATATGCAGTGTGCGGGTGGTATGCTTACCGTTCCCGTTATTGCTACCGTTTCCGCTTGGCGTGCTGCCATTGGTCAGGGCGTGCGCCTTCTCACACACCAGTTCCACCTGCACCTGCGTTTCGCCGGATTCCGGGTCTTCGGTACGCAGGCGGTCGCGATGCTTCACTCTGCCTTCCAGCACCACCAGGCTGTCTTTGGTGAGCAGCGACTTATGTTCCTCGTACACGTTGGGAAATGCGGTGACGGAGACGGTTCCGGTAAGGTCTTCGATGACCACTGCAGCCATACGGTCTCCCCGTTTCGTGCGCAAGTAACGCACGCTGGTAATCACGCCGGCAACGCGTACCTGTGCGCCGTCCGACATTTCGCGCAGGTGGCTGCATGGCACGACGCCCAATTGCTTCATGCGCGTTTGCAATGAGCGCAGAGGATGGTCGGCGAGGTAAACGCCCAGCAGCTCTTTTTCGAAGGCGAGTATCTGTTCGCGCGAGAGCTCGGGCACGTTGGGTAAAGGAGGCTCCTCCACCTCCTGCATCTGACCGCCTGCGAATAGCGACTCCTGCCCGATGCGCCGGTTGTGCACCGCTCGTTGTGCTGCCGCCCAGGTGTCTTCCAGCGCAGATAGCAGCTTATTACGATTCGGTACCAGCGAGTGAAACGCTCCTGCCTGGATCAGGGTTTCCACCGTGCTCTTGCCGAAGTTGCCCTGTTGCTCCAGTGTGCGCACGCAGAAATCGAACAGGCTGGTAAACGGTCGCTCAGCTCGGGCGCGCAGAATCACCTCCACTGCCGCCTTTCCCACGTTTTTGATAGCACCCAGCCCGAAGCGGATAGCCTGCCCTTCCACCGTAAAGTCTATGTCGCTGCGGTTGATGTCCGGAGGCAGTATCTGGATGTTGCGCCGACGACACTCCTCGACATACTGCACCACTTTGTCCTGGTTATCGAAGTGTGCTGCCATCAACGCAGCGAAATACTCTACCGGGTAGTTCGCCTTCAGGTAGGCGGTTTGGTAGGCGACCATTGCATAGCAGACGGCATGCGCTTTGTTAAAAGCGTAACCGGCAAACGGCTCTATCAGTTCGAACAGCTCTTCTGCCTGTTTGACAGGGATGCCACCGCGCACCGCGCCCTCGATGAACTTGGACCGCATCTTCTCCATGTCCTCGGCTTTTTTCTTGCCCATAGCGCGGCGCAAGATATCTGCCTGCCCCAGCGTAAAGCCCGCCAGCGCACGCACAATCTGTAGCACCTGGTCCTGGTAGACAATGACGCCGTAGGTCTCCTTGAGGATAGGTTCCAGAGAAGGATGCGGGTACTCGATGGGCTGTAACCCCAGTTTGCACCGGATATACTGGGGAATATGGTCCATCGGTCCCGGACGGTAGAGAGCGACCATCGCCGCCAGTTCTCTCACGTCGCCCGGTTTCAGCTCCGCGATGTTGCGCCGCATCCCCTGCGACTCCAACTGGAAGACGCCGGTGGTATCGCCCTGCCCCAACATCTCGTAGGTTTTGCGGTCGTCCAGCGGGATGCTATGCAGGTCGATGCGCTCGCCCCGCGTTTTCTCGATGTTCTGTAGAGTCTTGGCGAGGATGGTCAGGTTGGTCAACCCAAGGAAGTCCATCTTCAGCAAGCCGATCTTTTCCAGTGAGCCCATGTCATACTGGGTGACGGGCGGACCGTCCCCGACACGTGCCAGAGGAACGTGCTCCGAGAGCGGGTCTCGACTGATGACCACCCCTGCGGCGTGCGTGCTCATGTGTCGGGCGATGCCTTCCAGACGCCTAGCGATTTCAATCAACTCTTGCAGGCGGTGGTCGTTCTCAATCATCGCCTGCAGTTCTGGGTTGTTCTTCAGCGCGCTGTCGATAGTCACCTTGGGACCGACCGGAATGAGGCGGGCAATCTGGTCTACAGTTTGCGCGGGGATACCCAGCGCCTTCCCCACATCGCGCACCGCCTGTTTGGCGCCCAGCGTCCCGAACGTGCCGATTTGCGCCACTCTGTCCTCGCCGTACTTCTCGGTAACGTAGCGGATGACCTCATCGCGGCGGGTGTCCTCGAAGTCCATGTCGATATCGGGCATCTGCACGCGCTCGGGGTTCAGGAACCGCTCGAACGTCAGCCCGTAGTAGAGCGGGTCGATATCGGTAATACCGACGCAGTAGGAGACCAGGCTCCCCGCCGCCGAGCCGCGTACGCCGAAGAAAATCCCCCTGTCGCGAGCGAACTGGGCAAAATCGCGCACGATGAGGAAGTAGGGGGCGAAGCCTGTCTTGTCAATGACGTCCAGCTCGTACGCCAGCCTTTGCTCCACCTCCGGGGTAACGGGGCGGTACTTCTGCTTCATTCCCTCGCGGGCGAGGTGTGTTAGGTAGCTGATCGCTGTGTGTTCTGGGGGAAGGTCTGGCTCAGGAAGGTGTACCCGTCCGAACTCCAGACGCAGCTCCACCATCTCCGCGATGCGCAGGGTGTTTTCCAGTGCCTCTGGGTGGTCAGGAAACAGCCTCGCCATCTCCTCGGGGGCTTTCAGGTAGAACTCACTCGAGCCATAGCGCAGGCGGTCTTCGTCGTGTATCGTTTTGCCTGTCTGCACGCACAACAACACATCGTGTGCATGGGCGTCGTCGGCGTTTAAGTAGTGCACGTCGTTGGTGCATATCAGCGGCACGCCCAAGTCGCGCGATAGTTTGATGAGACCTTCTCGTATCGCCTTTTGTTCGCTCAGCCCATGGTCTTGCAGTTCAATGAAGTAGTTCTCCTTGCCGAAGAGGTCGCGATAGAAACCGGCGATACGCAGCGCTTTGTCATAGTCACGATTAATCAGCGCAACGCACACTTCGCTGCTCAAACACCCACTGGTGGCTATCAGCCCCTCGCTATATTGCTGCAGCACCTCATGGTCTACACGCGGTTTGTAGTAGAATCCCTCCAGCGAGGCGATGGTGCTGAGGCGGATGAGGTTTTTGTAACCGGCAAGGTTCTTCGCCAGCAGAAGCAGATGGAAGGGGGAAGAGTCTTTGCGCGGGTCGCGGTCGGTGCGCTTTCGCGGGGCAACGTACACTTCGCACCCGATAATAGGCTTGATACCAGCTTGCAAACACGCTTCGTAAAACTCGATAGCGCCGCTCATCACACCGTGGTCGGTAATTGCGAGGGCAGGCATCCCCAGGCTGGCTACTTTTTGCACAAGTGCTTCTATACGATTGGCGCCGTCCAGCAAGCTGTATTCCGTGTGCGTATGCAAATGCACGAATTGCGGTTGTGACATCGCTTTTTGACCCCCGGCTCCCGTTCCTGCGAGGCTCAGCCCGGTGGGCTGGGAAAAGGTAGATAAAAGTCAGCACAAACAACATGTAGTAAATTGTATCGCTACTCACACAATATATTGTGTTCTGTACGTTACGCGCTGATATTCTACAAGATTTGGGATACGGTTGTAAAGGGGTTTTCGAGGAACTTTGAAAAAAATTTTCTTTATCTGCTCTACCCTCATGAAGAGCCGGCACGGGGGAGAGAACACCCTTCACAATATTGCTTCTTGCCCTGCGAGATTCCTGCCTTTTATCGGCGCATCCATTGCTGAATCCACCACAGGGCGATCAAATCGTACAGGGCGTGGGCGAGGCAACATCCCCACAGGTTGCCGGTCACGAGGTATAATCCCCCCAGTAGCAGCCCAAAAGGCATGTAAAACGCCATCATCTTGATGCCGTCGCTATCCCATCGTAGCACGTGCACCACCGCAAACAACAGTGAGGACAGCCAGACGCCCGATAGCGGCTGGATGACGCCTCGAAACAGCGCTTCCTCGCCAAAGCCCGCTACCACCGAAAGCAGTATCATCTCGCGAGGGCGTATCTCGGCGAACAATGGGGAGACCTGAAGCATCCAGCGTTTCAGAAACGCCCACGCTGCCCAGCGTTCCGACGCCGCGGAGCCTGCTACCGCCATTCCCAGCATGAGCATAGCCAGAAGCACCCCCAGCGCGGTGTCTTGCCACGTGGGATACATCACCTTCTGCCATGTTGTGCGCTGAAGGTATATCCGTGCGGTGAGTAGACCAAACCCCGCTACCGCCAGCGCGCTCTCCAGCCAGAACAGCGTAGATACCAGACGACGCATCGACACGCTCCTTTATCAGCACACGCAGTATAGCCCAAAGGCGTCTCGCAGGTCAAATCACGTTGATTTTTGCCCCCGATTCCCCGTATACTACTACAGGACAGTGCGGTTGCCGACAATAGAAGTAAACGCCTGAGAAAGGGAAAGGACGTATCCACAATGAGATGGCTCTGGATGACCGGTCTGGTATGTGCGCTATTCGCATCGGTGCAAGCGCAGCCGCAGCCTCTACCGGCGGAGGTGCAGAAGCGTATAGACGCTATCTTCGATGGGGTGGTGGACCGGTGGATTGTGCAGATGGACCGCTGGTGGCATGATGGTCAGCATGAACACCTGATTAACATGACCTATTTTGCCATCGTGCTCGACCCGCACAACATCTCTCTGTATGAGAACGCGGGATGGCTGCTGTGGAGCTCCGACCGCGATGATGAAGCGGTGGCACTATACCAGCGTGGTCTGCGTAACAACCCCGACGCCTATGACATGTACTACGAGCTGGGACAATACTACTATATTCGCAAGAGAGACTACGCCAAAGCCAGGGAGTATCTGGAACAGGCGATAAAGTTCCCCTGCGAGTGGTTCGTGTGGAACACATTGGGACACGTATACGCCCGGCTTGGCGAGCGGGAGAAGGCAGTAGAAACGTGGCAGGAGCTGCTACGTCGTTTCCCGATGATGCCGATGAACCAGATGGAAGCCGTGCGTAAAAACATCCGTGATACCATGACTCGTGATACAACGCCTGCTGTCGGGGAGAACAAGCAGCAATGATCGGTATTCTGGACCTGCTCCTGCAGTTGTTGACGTGGGCGATACTGGCGGACGTGATACTGTCGTGGCTGATGTACGCCAACGTGGTGAAATGGAGCCCCTCGCACCCGGTACCGCGTACGTTGAACCAGATCACCTCACCGATTCTGGAACCGATTCGCAAGATGATGCCTCCGTGGCGATATGGGCTGGACTTCAGCCCGTTCGTCGCGCTGGTTGTCATCCAGATTGTACGTCAGGTATTGTGGCGGTTGTAGCGATGAGTACACCGGTAAGGCTAACACCGATAGACATCACCAACAAGCGTTTTCGGCGCGCGTTACGCGGCTACCGTATCAGCGAGGTGGACGAGTTCCTTGCAGAGATTGGGGCAGATTACGAGGCGGTGGTGGTAGAAAACGCTCGCCTGAAGGAGCAGGCTGCGCAGATGCAGCAGGAGCTGGAGCGCTACCGCGCTATCGAAGAGGCGATGAAAGAGGCGCTGGTACTGGCACAGCGCACCGCCGACGAACTGCGTGCCAGCGCGCACCGCGAGGCAGAGGTCATCCGCGCTCAAGCCGAACTACAAGCGCGCCAGCAGTTTGAGCAACACCGCAAGGCGATTGAAGACCTGCGGGCGGCACGCCAGCGATTCGCCATTGAGTTGCGTTCGGCTCTTCATGGTATGCTGGAGTTCGTGGAGCGGTACCTGTCCATTTCGCCTCCCGAAGCGACGGTGGAGTTCGAACGCGCGGAAGGTGATACGGAACATCCCGAGCCGGAGAGTTCGCATGTGGAACAACCCACCTGATGTCGAAGAGCGCTCGCAGGGGGATGGATTTGCGTTTTGGGTGGCGTTGCTGCTGTTTGGGCTTATCGTGCTGTCGAACCTGCTGATGCTGCGCCCCCGCTTGACCGACCGCTTCGACATGTGGAGCACCCGGGTGATGCAAGCCGAGTTCGCCGCCCGGATGTTGTATGGGGAGGTATTGCCCTTCAGGGCGATGCAGGGGACAGATTGGGACGAACCGCTGAAACTGCTGACCGCAAAAGATGCACCGCTTGGCGCGCTGGTGCGGGCGATTGTTCTCCTAGAGGACCAGGCGAGTGTCACCGGGCGAAAGAGCACGCAGCAACGAATAGACCAGCTGCTGCGACGGATGCCCCATGCCCCTACGCGCTTTTCTCCGCAGCAAAAGCAAGCCATCCTGCGCTGGTGTCGGTCGGTATACGGTGAGCGCCGCCGTCCGTCTCCAGTAGAGAAGGAGCAGTTCCGTCGCGCGATTGAGGAGGCAAACCTCGGCTGGATACGTTTGCTCGCTCTGAAGCATCTGGAGTTTCTGGCAGGGGATACAGAAGCCGCCCGCAGGTGGGACGTGCAGGCGCGTCAGCAGGCGGACCGCTTACAGTGGGGCATCGTCGCCGTGTTTGCGGCGGTGGCAACGCTGATGTTGGGTGGGGTAGCCGCATGGCTGGCGTACGCCGTGTGGAAAAGCGCCTTACGCTCTGCCCGTCCGGTCGTACCTGTGCTGCCGCCTCGCTACGCCGACACGGTGATGTGGGGTCTGGTGGCTTATTTTGCTGCAACGTATCTTGGCGGGTGGATTGCCGGGTTGTTTGCCCGTATGTTACCGCCATCTACGCCGCTACTGGTGGTGCTGGTGTTGCTGGTGCAGGTGACAACAGGTGGGTTGGCTTTATGGGTGCTACATCTGCAGATGAGACGGAGTGGAGCCAGCTGGCGCGACCTCGGCTGGACATGGAGACCTCTGTCGGAGCATCTTGCCTGGGGGACGGCTGCTTATGTGGCGATGGTGCCGGTATTGCTGATTACGGTGGTGGTTGTGCAGGTGCTGTTGCCGTCAATGCCCAGTCCGGCTCACCCTATCGCTGGTGTGGCATCGTCGGAGAATCCCCCTTGGGTGACGGTGTTGCTGTTTCTGGTGGCGGCGGTGTTCGCGCCGTTGTTCGAAGAAGTCTTCTTTCGAGGGGTGCTGTTGAATGCGCTGTGGGCGCGTACCGGTAACCGGTGGGCAGGCATTGTTGTTTCTGCTCTGGTCTTTTCAGTGCTGCATCCGCAGCTTTACCTCGGCTGGATAGCGGTGTTCGTGATAGGCTTGATGCTGGGCGGGTTGTTCGTGGAGCGCCGCAGCCTGTTGCCCTGTATCTGGATGCACGCGCTGAACAACACCGTCGCGCTGGTCGCGGCGCAGCTGCTGAGGATAGGGGGATGAGCGAATGGTTGTTGAAGGTGCGGGTAACCCCCCGCGCATCACGCAACGAGGTGGAAAGTTGGGATGGCGACACCCTGCGCGTGCGGGTGACCGCACCTCCCACAGAGGGGCAGGCAAACGAAGCCTGCCGTGAGCTGCTGGCAAAAGCGCTGGACATCCCCAAGAGCAAAGTGGTGCTGGTGCAGGGCGCACGTAGCCGCGAGAAAGTGTTCCGCATCGAGCAGGGCGAGCCGGGCTTGATAGATAGACTGGCAAAACGGTAGACGCCCCTTGCTCAAATCTGCTATAATAACGCTACCATCCAACGAAGGTATCGGAGGGGAAACGCAGATGTTCTCTCCCTCGCGAGAGGAGTTCCACCGTCTGGCGCAGCAAAGCAATTTGATACCTGTCTACCGCGAGATACTGGCGGATATGGAGACGCCTGTTTCGGCGTTTCGCAAAATCGCGCGGGGGAGGTACTCGTTTCTGCTGGAGAGTGTGGCGGGTGGCGAACGCATCGCACGCTACTCGTTTTTGGGCACGGAGCCTGCCCTCGTGTTCCGCAGTAAGGGACGCGAAATACGCCTCATCCGTGACGGAGAAGCAACTACTGAGACGCTTCCGCAGGGGCAAGACCCGCTACATCGTCTCAAGAGCCTGTTGAGCCCCTATCGTATTGCACTGCCTGCGGAACTACCTCGCTTCGTCGGGGGACTGGTAGGCTACATCGCTTACGACATGGTGCGCTTCTTCGAGCGACTGCCCGAGCAGACGGTGGACGACCTGCAGGTAGACGATAGCTGCTTTTTGCTGGCGGATTCGCTACTGATTTTTGACCACGTGCGCCATCGCATCATCGCGCTAAGCAACGCACATGTGCAGGGTGACGTCGATAAAGCGTACGATGAGGCGTGTGCGCGAGTGGACGAGATGATAGAACGGCTGCGTGCGCCTCTGCCTCCGTCTCCCAAGACGCCGGTGAGGCAAACGCCTGTGGTGTTCACACCGAACCAGAGCCCGGAGCAGTATCAGCAGGCGGTAGCACGAACGAAGGAGTATATCGCTGCAGGCGACGGCACACAGATGGTCATCTCGCAACGGTGGCAAGCTCCAATCCAAGCGCATCCCTTTGATGTGTATCGCGCGTTGCGTTCTCTGAACCCTTCGCCCTACATGTTCTATCTGGAACTGGACGACGTGGTGCTGGCGGGGGCGTCGCCGGAGATTCTGGTCACGGTGGAGAAGCGCATTGCGACCACACGTCCCATTGCCGGTACCCGTCCGCGCGGCAAGACGCCCGAAGATGACAAACGGCTGGCACAGGAGCTGCTGGCAGATGAGAAGGAGCGTGCCGAACACGTCATGCTGGTGGACCTCGGTCGCAACGATCTGGGACGGGTATGCGCCTACGGCACCGTGCGCGTCGACGAGTTGATGACCATCGAGCAGTACTCGCACGTAATCCACATCGTCTCCGATGTGAAGGGCAGGCTCGCTCCCGACAAAGACGCTTTCGACGCTTTGCGTGCCTGCTTCCCGGCGGGCACGGTTTCGGGCGCGCCGAAGGTGCGTGCGATGGAGATTATCGAGGAGCTGGAACCCACTCGGCGCGGCATCTACGCCGGAGCGGTCGGCTACTTCAGCTTCAGCGGCGACATGGACACCTGTATTACCATCCGCACGATAGTGATAAAGAACGGGGTCGCCTACATTCAGGCGGGGGCGGGTATCGTGGCGGATTCGGTGCCGGAGCGTGAGCATCAGGAGTGTTTGAACAAGGCGCGTGCGCTGATGCGGGCAGTGGAGATGGCAGAGGCAGGCTTGGAGTGAGGGCGAACGGCAATGTTACTGATTATCGACAATTACGACAGCTTCACGTATAATCTGGTGCAGTATTTCGGCGAGCTGGGTGCAGACCTGAAAGTATACCGCAACGATGCCATCACGCTGGAACAGGTTGAGCAGCTGCAGCCGGAGCATATCGTCATCTCGCCGGGTCCCTGTACGCCCAAAGAGGCGGGGATTTCCGTGCCCCTCATCCAGCGTTTCGCGGGCAAAGTGCCCATCCTCGGCGTGTGCCTGGGGCATCAGTGTATCGGTGCGGCGTTTGGCGGAGAGATTGTGCGGGCAAGACAGCTGATGCACGGTAAAACCTCCGCCATTTACCACGACGGACGCGGGGTGTTCCGCTCGTTGCCCAACCCCTTTGAAGCCACGCGATACCACTCGCTGGTGATTGCCCGCGAAAGCCTGCCAGATTGTCTGGAAATCTCGGCGGAGACGTACGACGGAGAGATTATGGGTGTAAGACACCGTGAGTTCCCCATTGAAGGGGTGCAGTTTCATCCGGAATCCATTCTGACGCAGCCGGGCAAAGAGCTACTGCGCAATTTTTTGAACATGCGTACAGGCTAACGGTCTCTTGTGGCGTCTGTGAAA
This sequence comes from uncultured bacterium, assembly GCA_938027655.1. Taxonomy (GTDB): domain Bacteria; phylum Armatimonadota; class HRBIN16; order HRBIN16; family HRBIN16; genus HRBIN16. The sequence goes on from CALJAP010000084.1 coordinate 26,684, forward strand.
AAGAGGACAGGGGGGACAACGATGAATACGGATATTCTTCATCGCCGTCTGACGATGATGCAGGAGGCGATGCTGCGGGAGGGAGTGGACTGCTTCGTTGCCGCGCCGTCAGTCAACATGCAGTACCTCACGGGCTTCGTGGAACCTGCACATGAGCGTTTCATGGCGCTTCTGGTTCCCGCAGAGGGGGAGCCGGTGCTGATTGTTCCCGCGCTCAGCGCAGAGAGCGCACGACAGGAAGCGTTCGGGGTAGGTGAAATTCGGGTGTGGGAAGACCACGAGGGGGTAGACCCGGTGCTGCGCGAGGTGGCGCAGGAGATGGACCTGGCGGCAGCGATTATCGCTATCGACGAGGAACTGCCCGCGCTCTTTCTGCTAAAATTGCAGCAGATTCTGCCCACCGCGCTGTATCGCCCCGGCACCGAGATCTGGGCGGCGGCACGCATTCGCAAAGACGAGGATGAGCTGTGGCACATCACGCAGGCGTCGCGTTACGCCGATAACGCCTTCGCAGCGGGGCTGGCGCTCTGCGCAGCGGGCAACACCGAGCGTGAAGTGGCCTGCGCGATACAGGCGGAGATTGAGGCGCAGGGTGCGGAGATGGCTTTCGGATTGCCCATCGTGGCAGCGGGCAAACATAGCGCCCAGCCTCACTACCGCACCACCAATACGGTGCTGCATCCAGGCGATGTGGTGCTGATGGATTATGGCGCAAGGCTCAACGGCTATAATTCCGACATGACGCGCACCGTGTGCATTGGCGAAGCCACCCCGGAGATACAGAAGATTTACAGAATCGTATACGATGCACATTACGCCGCGCGCGCGGCGGTGAAGCCCGGTGTGACCGCCGAGTCGGTAGATGCCGCCGCCCGTGCCGTGATTGAGAAAGCGGGCTATGACAAGTTCTTTGTGCATCGTACCGGACACGGCATCGGGCTGTCGGTGCATGAGCCTCCGTATATCGTGCAAGGCAACAAGCAGATTCTGGAAGAGGGCATGTGCTTTAGCGTGGAACCCGGCATCTACCTGCCCGGACGTTTTGGGGTGCGTATCGAAAACGTCGTGGTGGTTACCGCCGACGGGTGTCGGTCGCTGAATGCGGAACCGCCACCGCACATTCGAGAAATAGGGTAGGGGGGTATGGTATGACCGTTCAAAATGCGATTGCTAAACTGGTGGATAAACAGAACCTGACGCGCGCCGAAGCCGCCGCCTTGATGGAAGCTACCATGAGCGGACAAGCCACGCCGGCACAGACCGCCGGCTGGCTGATTGCCCTGCGAATGAAGGGGGAAACCGCTGAGGAGATTGCCGGCTGTGCCGAAATCATGCGTCGTCACGCGATAGCGGTGCATCCTCGGCGCAAAGCGGAGCTGATAGACACCTGCGGTACCGGAGCAGACAGGGTCAAAACATTCAACGTATCCACGGCGGCGGCATTTGTGGCGGCAGGGGCAGGAATCCCCGTCGCCAAGCATGGCAACCGCGCCGTCACCAGCAAATGCGGCAGCGCGGATGTGCTGGAAGCGCTGGGGTGTCGGCTGGAGCTGCCCCCAGAGCGCGTCGCTCAGGCGATTGACGACATCGGCATCGGTTTTCTGTTCGCACGGGCGCACCATCCCGCCATGAAATACGCCGCGCCCATTCGGCAGGAACTGGGGGTGCGTACCGTGTTCAACGTGCTGGGACCACTGACCAATCCCGCAGGCGCGCCCCGCCAGCTGCTGGGGGTCTTTGCGCCAGAGTTGACCCGTCTGATCGCCGAAGTGCTGCGTGAACTGGGTACGGAACGCGCCATCGTGGTATATGGCGAGCCGGGGCTAGATGAGCTTTCCACGCTGGGCGAGACGATTGTGGTGCATCTGCAGAACGGGCAGATTCACGAGGAGCGCGTTCACCCCGAACAGTTCGGTTTCTTGCGTGCTGTGCCTGAGCAGGTCTCTGCGCCGGATACTCCGCAAGCCTGCGCCGAGATGATGCGCCGTGTGCTGGCAGGGGAGAAAAGCTCCGCACGCGACCTGCTGCTGCTGAACGCCGGCGCGGCGCTTGTGGTGGGCGGTAAGGCGCAGACCATCGCGGAGGGCATCCGACTGGCTGAGGAGGTGGTCGACTCCGGCAAAGCGCTGCATGTGCTGGATCGCTACGTGCAGTTCACGCAGGAGGCGGGGGCTTCGTGAGCATCTTGCACACCATTCTCGCCCACAAACGTCGGGAGGTTGCCGAAGCCGAGTCGCGCGTGTCTTTCTCTGCGCTCGAGCGGCGGCTGGCTGAGGCGCCGGTGGTTCGCTCCCTCCACACTGCCCTCAATCGCGCCGACGGTCGCGTGGCGGTCATCGCTGAGGTCAAAAAGGCGTCGCCGTCCAAAGGTGTACTTTGCGAGCGGTTCGATCCCCTGCATATTGCCCAAACCTACGCCCAGCACGGGGCAAGCGCAATCAGCGTGCTCACCGACGAACGTTTCTTTCAGGGGCATCTGGATTATCTGCGAAACATACGGCAAAGCGTCTCCGTGCCGGTACTGCGCAAGGATTTCCTCATCAGCCGTTATCAGGTGGCAGAGGCGCGCGAAGCAGGGGCAGATGCGGTGCTGCTTATCGTTGCTGCGCTGTCACATGAGCAGCTGCGTGACCTGTTGCACTATACGCAGGAACTGGGCATGGATGCACTGGTGGAGGTGCACACCGAAACCGAGTTGCACCGTGCGCTGGATGCAGGCGCGACGGTCATCGGCATCAACAACCGCGACCTGACCACCTTCCACACCACGCTGGAGGTGACCGAACGCCTTGCTCCTCGGATACCCCCCGGGTGTATCGTGGTGAGTGAAAGCGGGATAGAGAGCGCAGAGGATGTGCGTCGTGTGGCGCGGGCAGGAGCACACGCGGTGCTGGTCGGCGAGTCGCTCATGCGGGCGAGGGAGATTGGAGAGAAACTGAGGGCGATAGCGGGAGTGGAACGGATATAGCGCAGGTATACACCTAAGCAGATATTTTTCCTTGCCTTTGCTTAAACATATCACGCTTGACGAACTACCAGAGTCTCCCCTCGCATATCTGCTTTATTTTCGTCAACGAGCGCTTTTACCTGCTGCAAAATCACAACCCGTGTCTTTTCCGTTACCCGCTCAACTCCCAATAACAGCCTGGCGACCTCAGAGCAAACCTCATTCATTCTAAGCCCGAACGAGTGGCGCACAGCGAATAGGATAGCCTCTTGTATCTCTCTAGGATGGATGTATTCTAACTTCTTATATTGGGGAGGATGTTTGGCACGGCTGCGCGCCATAATTGGATTACGAGGAACTATCCAAATGAAATCTCCGTCAATCTCCACTTCGCCCGAACGTGCAGCAATTTGCAAGTGGTCTAGAATGCCCTCACGGATTCGCCCTCCCGCTCGTCCATACCCTAAGGCTTCGCGTACGCGCCGTATCAACTCCTCAATGTGCACTGGAGATTCTACTTTCACCACTTGCACGATGATGTCTGTCAGACTCTCAATGGTAAACGGCTCCCTCGGCGAGGCGAACTGGTATGGCGGCAAACAGAGCACCTCGGCTGCTTCTCCAGCTGCTGGCCGAATCGATCCGGGTGAGTTGGACACCGCTACATGCGGGGACGGGTCCGTTGGTTTTTCTCGTTTGTGCGTTGACTCGTTGGGAGGCTGCGATGCGAGGTCGATAGCAGTCTGCACAGCCTGCAAGAGCCGCCTTTTCTCAGCTTCAGGATTGCGGTACCAGCTGGTGCTCCAGATGCGATGGATACGCCATCCGCGCTGTTCAAGTATCTGCTGTCGGAGTCTATCGCGATCACGGGCAGTCCTGCTAGAGTGGTACTGCGCTCCATCACACTCAACACCTAATACAAAACGGCTGGCGTCGTTGGGGTCTACAATCCCGATGTCAACATAAAAACCTGAGCTACCAACTTGTGGAACAACCTGATAGCCCTGTTCCTTCAAGAAGTTGATCACCGCTTCCTCGAACGGGGACATTGGCTCGTTTTGCGTGGGGGACGGAATGTCCATTTCCCCTGTTTCAGCATAATGTAAGAAGGTGCGCAGTGCATTAACTCCTGCGCTTGAGCTGTCCTCTATGCGGATATCGGAACTGCGAATGCTACTAAACACCACGCATCGCATGCGGGCTCTGGTAATGAGCACGTTAAGTCGTTTCTCTCCTCCTTCTTTGTTCAGGGGCCCAAAGTTCATGGAGAGATAGCCATTCTCATCTTTGCCGTAACCAACGCTGATAAGGATAACATCCCGTTCATCTCCTTGCACTGTTTCGAGGTTTTTGACAAACAGAGGTTCGTGTTCGTGGTGCTTGTCAAATTCAGAGAGCATCCTATCATATTCTGGGTTTGTTTGCCTTAGCCGCTCTATTTCATCTTGAATAGCCTCTTGCTGTGCAATACTAAAAGCTGCCACTCCAAGCGATGCGTCGGGAACATCCTTCACATGTTCTATAACAGCCTGGGCTACTACCTGCGCCTCCTTCATATTGCGCCTGGACCCGCCACGGTCGTAGGTAGCATCTGGCACGTAGCGGAAAGTAATGCCTAACTGTTTCGGCTTAGTCTCTGGGTTGGGCGCAACTATCAGACTGTCTCCATAGAACAATCGATTCGAACAGGCGATCAAGGTATGGTGCTTGCTTCGGTAGTGCCAGCGTAGACGTTTCCTTAGTGGATGGCCTTCCGGTATGGCGCTACCAGCTAGATCAAGAATGCTCTCCAATCCGGTAGTTACATCCTCTTGATCGTCATTGTCCTCTGTTATGCGGTCGAAAAACGTTGTAGGGGGCAGCTGTTTGCTGTCACCGACGATAATCGCCCTCTTTGCACGCAAGATGGCTCCAAAGGCGTCTTCTGGTTTTACTTGGCTGGCTTCGTCAAAAATCACTATGTCAAACTGCGGACCGTCACGGGGGAGGTACATTGCTACTGACAGGGGGGACATCATAAATACGGGCTTGATTGCTAACACTGCTTCGCCAGCTTCCGCCATAATCTGGCGAATGGGCTTATGCGCTCGCGACTTTTGAAGTTCCCGCTGTAACTTACCAAGGTTGCCCACGCCGCGATGGCGTGGTAATCTCTCCAGATGCTTGGTGGCTACTCTTAAACGGTTGATTTTCAGTAGCATTCGATCAAGGTCTCGGAATTGCTGAATAATGTCTTCATACTCGTCCGCAAAATCGCGGAGAATGGGATGTTGCTCGAACGCCTCTGACAGTATTCCCTTGAACCACGTACGCTCTAACGTGTTAAGCAGTTCGGTCGCAGCTGCCTCGTGTTTCGCAGCCCACTCCGCATACTCGTGAAGGTTCTCTTTCTGCGCCTCTTCACGTAGTCTATTGAAGTAGGCGATGGTTTGAAAGGTATCCAGATCAGTGTTTACGAGCTGGGATAGCCACTTCTTTTGTTCTTCGTAGGGTTCATTCCTGAGATTGGCTAGGGCATCCATTACCTGTACAGTGTGGAGAACTCTGTCTAAGCAGCGGTCCGCCTCCATAATCGCTTTCGCTGTTTGTATCACCTGAAGCATTGAATCGTCCTGTACCGATCCCCCCCATAACCTAGTTAAATACCTTGACCACCACCAATATTGTGGCGCGAAGTAACGGGTCCATTTGCCGTGATACCGTTGCAGGGCTTGTTCCATATGTTCTATCGAACGCTCCCAGTGCGGTTGCGTAAGCCTGATACGCTCGCGAATCTGGTGCGGGTTTAGAGGTGCGAGGCCTTTAGCATAATCCAAAGCCTTTTGGATGCAGACAATAGCCTCGCTAGCCTGTTCCCGAACCTGTTCGTAGTCTTCAGGAAGCACCGACTTCAGTCCGCACCCCCACAGAGGAGACTGCGAGGGAACGCCATTATGCTTGACGAAGTTCTGTAACTGCTGGACAATCTCCCATTTGCGCTGAAAATCTTGGGCGTCCCAGTCTTTCATGACACGGAAGCTTCCGATGAAGGGCCTTTGCTCCTTACCCAGTCGACATATCTGCGAAATACACCTATACGGCGTGACACCTCTCCCGGGCACGGGAGTATGCAGTGCACGACAGTACGAATTGAGCTTCTCGCGCAGCCGGGCCAGTTGCTCTAGCTCCTGGCGTTTCTGTTCATCGCTTTGAGGGATCTCTCGAAGCGTATTGTTTAACTGTTCATAGAAGTTTTTCTTTCTCGCTTTGCCGCTGTGCAGCTCTAGACATGCGCTGGCAATCCCGGCCTCCTGCAGTCGTTGCCAAACAACGTCCAAAGCCGCTCTTTTTTCGGAGACAAAAAGCACTCTTTGCCCCTCATAGATAGCCTCTGCAATGAGATTAGTGATGGTCTGAGATTTACCTGTACCGGGTGGTCCTTCTATAATCATCAGAGTTGCCTGCTTTGCTTGCATCATAGCGGTAATCTGAGATGAATCGGCGTCGTATACCTCTATTGCTTGCTCTACCGGTCTATTCGCGTCGATATCAGTGCTATCGTCAACGAGTAAGCCACTACAATCTGGGTCTTCTTCTCCCAGCAATATCTGAATCACCTTGTGGTCGCTTGGGGAACGCTCCGTGCCCCAGTTATCAGGGGAAAGGTCCTGATACATGATATACTTTGTAAAGTTGAACAAAGCCATCACCGCGAAGCTATCGTCTATGTACCATCTGCTCTGCTCCCGTACTGTCTTCTGAACCCGCTCAAAATATTGCTGTAAGGTGCCCTTTTCTTTTTCCTCATTTGCAGACTCGAAGGGACTGAGAGTGATATTGAATTGCTGTCTCAGCATCTCAGAGAGTGACAGATTACCCATCACCTCTGTCCCTTCAAATCGTACAAGGAACTTGTTGCCCTGTTCCCTCTCTATGACAACGGGAATAAATACAAGCGGTGCGCAACGAGGTTCTTGTGTGGAGTCGTCCTCATACCAAAACAAGGCGCCTAGTGCAATGAAAAGCAGGTTCACTCCTTGTTCTTCTTGAATAGAGGTGGCATCACGCCATATCTGCAACAACTTTCTGTCCATGTTTTGCTTGTTCTCATCAGTGATGAAAGTTGCCTCCGCACTGCTCGACTTAAATGTGTGCGTGTCTGTGTTTTCAACACGGAACAGTTGAGGTTCAGGTTGCTCCATGAAGCGGACGCCTTTGCCTTGATCCACAACGATATCAAATATGAGCTGGGGGGGCGGGTTTTTAATTTTCAAGCTGGCTCTCTTGGGTCGGTAACTCAAGAAGCGATTGCGTCGGCTCACGTCAATAAGCCGCTTTCTGGCAGTTTCCAGTCTCTGTAGAATACTACCTCCTTCCACCATTCTTTCTCCCTACCTTTTCGTTACCATTGAGGAAGATAAGACACCATATCTTATACCATACGATGCATTATTGTCAATCTGCGTAGTCACGATGGAACTTGCCGCACAAACTACCTCTTCTGAAAAATAAGGATAAACTCGTGCACTTTATTGATTCGAAACACGCTGGGATAGCCCAGAGGGCGCAGGTTGTTGTACTCCTGCCGTCGGTCCCAGATGATGAGGTCATCCCATTCGAAACCGATCTCCTG
>CALJAP010000085.1 GCA_938027655.1 uncultured bacterium
AACACCAGGTAGCGCAGGTCTTCGGGGCGCACGCGCAGGGTCTTCAGCTCGCGCGGGCTTTTGATGACGGGGCGCAGCCAGTCGGTTTCGATCTCGCCTTGCCAGCCTGCGCCGTTCTTCACGCGCACGGTCGCGCCCGCCTTGCCCTGCATCACCTGCGCCACAGTGGCTTCGACTGGCTCCAGATAGAAAAACTCGTTCGCGCCTGTGGTGAATCCGCGGCGTACCTCGGCGATGTGGCCCAACCGAACCAGCTTGCCCTTGCCCTTCTCCAGTACGGTGAAATAGATATCGGGCGCTCGCAGATACTTACCGCCCCACTTGCTGCCCTCGTACGGTGCGTGTTGTAACAAGCCGTTCTGCTCTTCTTCCGTTGCTGCTGTCCCTTCGGCGTACAGGTCGGCGTGCGTTCGGGCAATCAGGCGAAACTCTGGGCGCAGCAGTTGGTCGGTTGTCTCGTCGATCTCGATGAACACTACAGGAGAGAGCACTTCCTCGAAGGGAACTCGAAACATGACAAAGCGGGCGATGCGAGAAGGGTCTACCTCTTTGTCCTCCGGCGGGGCAAGCAACACGATGACCGTGTTTACGTCCGCCTGCGCAAACGACCGGCGTGCAGAATTGTCCAGAACCATTTTGATGTGACTGTGTTTGAGCAGGAACTCTTGCAGGTCTTTCCCGAAGCCCACGTCCAGCCACGAATTGGAGGTGATGAAGCAGAACGAGCCTTTAGGATTAAGCAGGGACAAGCCGTGCAGGTAGAAGTAGACGTACAGGTCGTTGCGCTTGTCCCACTCACGCGCAGGATTGCCCCTACGCTCTACCTGGGCGGGGTTATAGCCGAAGAAGCGGGGATAGGTAGTCCATAGCGAGCGTATCAACCTGTCTTTGTACTGTTGCTTCTCATACCTCCCCAGCGGGTCTTTGATATTCTCCTGGCGTACGTAAGGCGGGTTACCGATAACGATATCGAAGCCTCCTTTCCCGCTCTCGAATATCTCCACGAAGGCGACATCCCAGACGAAGGGAACGGTCTGGGGCGAGGTAAGCGCTTTTAGTGCGCTGTCTATTCGTGCCTGCTCCGCCTGCTTCTGCTCCAATTCCCGTCTCCACGCCTGTATCTGCTGCTGTTGAGCCGGCGACATGGTGGACGAGCCGTCCAGCGCCAGCTGCTGAGAAGCGGATTCAATCTGTCGTTCGAGGCCTTGCATCTGCTCGGTCAAGTAAAGCTTGCGATCCTGCATAATTTCGCGGAAAAGCTGTAGCTCTTCCTGTTTTAAACATTTTTCATCCAGTCCTTGCTCATTCTGGTAGAAGCGCAGCTTTTTGCCTTTCAACTGGGTGATTTTGCCCTTTAGTGAAGCGCGCAGGTCTACATGCTGTCGGTGCAGGTTGAAGTTCACGCCGCCCACCTCCTGCAGTAGGCTATCGCCGGGGCGCACTTTAAAAGTGAGGTTTGGCAGCAAGGGACGCACCCAGATCTCGCCCGGTTGCAGTTCCGTCTCCACCACCAGCTGCAGCCACAGACGCAGCTCCGCCACATGCACCGCCCAGTCCATCACGTCCACCCCGTACAGGCTCTCCCCAATGATGCGCCTCCTGCGTTCGTAGGCGGTCTCCTCGATGCCTAACTGGTAGTTAGCGCGCTCTATCAGGTCGTCCAGTACCAGTAACATCCCTACCAGAAAAGAGCCTGAACCGCACGCAGGGTCGCACACCGTGACCGACCGAAGGAGGTCGTGTAAGGATGCCCACAGATTGTGACGCGCAAGCAGTGCGTCGGCTTCCTGCTTCTCCTCCTGTTCGTAGGCAAAGACCGCCTGATAGAGCAGCTGCTTATGTTGCGCCCCCAGATGGTTGGTCAGATAGTCCACCAGGCTCAGTCGGCACATGAGGTCGATCTCCACGCGGGGGGTGTAGAAGATACCCGCTTCACCGCGTCTGTCCTCATCAAAGGAGGAGGCATTTATCAAGCTCTCGTATACCTTGCCAATCATCTCGGGGTCTACCGCGACCTCCAGGTCGAAGGGGGTCGACTCGCTGATGGTGAAGTTGTAGCGTTCTAGAAAGCCAGGAGTGGAATCGGCGTACTTGTCGAACAGTTGCTCGAAGAGTTCATCCGGGATTTTGACATCGAATTGGGTGTCGATGCGGTTTCTGGTGAAGAGTCCCCCGTTGAGGTAGGGCGCTACAGCTAGGGCGCTGCGTATATCTTCAGGCAGGTAAGCCCGGTAGGATGCTTCCGCTTGGAATCGGCGGTTGAACGCCTCGAAAAAGAGCACCGAGAGCCAATCCTCGTAGAAGCGATCTGGCTGGTCAGCCTGCCGTTTGTAGCTCTTCCAGAAGTGGCTAAGGAAGTCGGGGCGGTTGCCCAACCAATGTTTGCGTTGGATAAAGTAGAGAAACATCAGACGGTTAAGCAGTTGCAAGGCGTAATCGTGCGCCCACTGGGCATCGTTGTGCTGCTGTGTCAGCCGGCTTTGCAGACCAGTGAAGATAGCTCGATACCCCTCGAAGAATTGTTCGGTGACGGCTTGTACATCGAAGGCGCGGTTCAGTCGGTCGGTTACCTCCGTAACAGCAGGCTCACCGAAAAGACCTAGCGAGGCGACATCGAAGTGCAGCTCAGCAATACGTTCGACGGTGGTTCGTGCTGGCAACGCTGCGTGAAAAGAAAGAGTGCGTAGCTCGGCTTTACGCCCCTCTTTACCACGTCGCCTGGCCCACACAAACGCAATCTGATTCTGGTCCTCAGTGACGTAGCAAAGCAGGTGCTCGACATTGCGAGACGATAAAGCACGGTACACAGCGCGCCGTTGCGTGAGTGTGGGTAACTGGCTGCCCCAAGGCACACGAAACACCGGTACCCCGCCCATCTCAGCGAGCGGTTCAAAGGAGACTTCCCGTCCTACCGGAGAGGGCACTGTCAAAACAATCGGGTGAGACGAACTGGGCTTGCCCCAGCGAAGTATGTTGGTGAAAAGCGTGTGTAATGATTGGTTGGACGTCGTACGCAAGGTTTGATCGATTCTGTGAAATAGTGCAGCATCTGCCATTGTTTACCTCCATCGGATACCTAGCGAGCACAGGATTTGCGGTTCCATCGGCTGCTCGGTCCGGATGACCTGGCATAATCGGTCATCTTGATGCAGCTGCCAAGCGAGGCGTAGCAGCTCATGGTCAGGTATACCTAGTTTCATTTGGCGTGAAACAACATCTCTTGCGCTCTCGCGCAGAGGATAGCGGTAAATCTGTTCCAAAAGAGTGTCCAGATGTGCTATCTCCTCTTGGTTGAAAAGCGTGGGTTGCTGTCGCATCCGTTCTCGATAGCTCTTCAAACGCTCATAAAGCTTCCTGCGGATGCTGCGCAGGGTGCCCAGCTGCCCGCCGAGCGTTTGTACCTCTTGCAGGGCGTTTTCTACACTCTTGGCAACCAGTTCATGATGGTTTTTCAGCGGGGTGATAGCTGGTGTTTCAGGGGAACAGGCGGCTGCCTGAAAGATGGTGGCGAGCGACTGCGAGAGCACGTTGCCTTTTTCATCCAGCCGCACCAGTACGTCGATATCCTCATTATCCCTGTGGAAGCGTAGGTAGGAGATAACGCCTGGCGCATCTCCATCTGCCTGAGCTGGGCGCGTTGCATAGACAACGGGAGGTAGATTCTTCGCCTGCTCTTGCAGTTGTACGGGAGCGCTATTCCATACCTCTAAGGCAATGCTCGTCAGGTCAACATCCTGGTCGTCGCTGTCGTCGTCCAACACGCCAGCTTTCTCCGTATACAGGTCACGTAGTTTATCTTGGGCTTCCTCGCCAAGGAAAACCTCATCGGTGCCGACAACTTCTTGGTTCTGCTTCAGGCGCTGTATCAATCTCTTGCGCAAACGGATAATCGTCTCTACTCCGTCGGCAGGCATGAAAGAGTAAACTAGGATGTTCTCGTGCTGCTGTCCGATACGGTCTACTCGCCCCGCACGTTGAATCAGGCGAATGATAGCCCAAGGCAGGTCATAATTCACCACGATATGGCAATCTTGAAGGTTTTGTCCTTCCGCTAGTACATCGGTAGCGATAAGCACGCGCAGCTCGGTCTCGCCCTCGCGCAAGCCTCCGTTGCTTCTGGGACTAAAGCGCCTGGCAACCTCGACAGGGTCGGGCGTTTGGCTAGTTACCGCCTGCACATCGGTCATCCCTTGCGCGGTCAGGTGTTGTTCAAGATATAGGGCTGTGTGGGCGAATTGTGTAAAGATAAGCACTTTTTCTTCACGATGTTTGTGGTAGACCAAGTGAACCAGCTGACGCAGCTTTTGGTCATTTTGCGCGCACCACCGCCCCGCCATGTGAAGGATGTTGAGAAGTTTCTCTGCATCCGCCTGTAAGTCCTGTTTGAGTTGTTCTTTGTGGAAGAACTTAGGGGGTATCCATTTGAACCGTGTAGCGTACTGCTGCTCATACGCGGAGTAGGCGATTGCTGCCCTCTGACGATAAGATTGGAGATCATCAGCGTCTTCTGGGGTGACCTCCGGTATCGGATCGTTGGTCAACTCATCGTCTGCGAGGTCATCATCTTCTATATCGTTGAGTGCAGTGTCCAGCAAGCTAGCATCCTGTGTGCCTACGGGAATAGGCTTCTCCTGCTCCAGAGCATACAGAGTGACCATATTGCGCAGGATATGTCGCTTGATAGAGAACAGGAAGCTGTAACCGCAGGATTCCAGCCTCTTGAAGAGGTTCGTTCGACAAAAGCCGATCAGCCTTTTTCCAGCACGATTCAGGTTTTCGAGTAGCTGTTTTTCCGCCGCGTTAGCCATGCGTTCAGCGTCCGGCACTAAATACAGCGCCAAGCCGTATCGGGGAAGCGCGAGCGATTCTATAACGCCAACTACTGGCTCCGCAAATAACCGGGCATATTGGTCTGTAGCGTCCTGCTTGCTCATGGGGAAGGACAGGGTATGAGGTACCCGGATAGGAAAATACTGTCGTTTGTTGTTCATCATTACATAGTATCGCCCTTTTTCGGCGTCGTAATGCGCATAATTGCGTAGGATGAACTGGCGAGTCCTGCGTACCATGAACAGACGCATCAGGTCGCGCCAGTCTTCTGTGTAGGCGCTCTGTTCAAACGCCCGCAACGAGCGTGGAGATGTCTGGTACCTCCTGATAAAGTCTGCCTCATTAAACCCTTGGGCGCTCCACCACTGGAAAAACCTTTCCGGTCTGATGCCGATATCCTGTTCTTCATCCACAAACAGCCGAACCTGGTTGCTGATGTCATTGAAATGTTTGTTGTACGGCGTGGCGGTTAGAAGGACAACACGAGGCTCGTTGACCTCTATATAATTTCGAATGATGCGGTAGCGCTTGCCCTCGCGGTTGCGCAAATTATGACTCTCATCAATGATCACCGTGCGGAAACGGGGCATGTGAGGCAGTTCCTCTATCACTCTGCCCAAGGAAAGCACCCTCGCTGCCAAGCCATATTCCGAGGCATGCCTGTCCCAAATTTGTTGTAACTTGGGCGGACAGATAATAAGTGTGTTACTTCCGTCGTCTTCTTGGAAGATTTTGGCAACCGCAGTTGCCATTAACGTTTTACCTAAACCAACGACATCGCCCAGCAAAACACCTCCCCGCTTGTAAAGGATGCGCGCACATAGCTGCACCGCTGCTGCCTGAAAATCCAGAAGGTCAGATTGCAGGTCTTTGGGCAGCTTGAACTGGCGTGCGCCGAGTCGAGCGTCTTCAGAGAGATGATACGCCATCTTCAGATAAACAAGGTATGGGGAGAGGAGTTCTTCGCGCGCCCAGCTAGTCTCGATAAGCTGAGCAAGCTGCTCGGAGATATCTAAGGAGTACTCGTCGTTCCACCTTGTTTCGAACCATTCGCTAAGTTTGCGGGCAGCGTCCTGCTCCACTACGTCAACGTTTAGTTCACCTTGCTCCGACAATCCAGCGAAGGTGAGGTTGCTACTACCTACGAATCCGATGATAGGTGTAACACGGTCAGAGCGGTACACCAGATAGAGTTTGGCATGAAGGGGATAACGCAAAAACAACTTCACGCGAACCTTGCCTTCTCGAATCTGGCGAGCCAGTTTCCTCAGGTTAGCTTCTGCACTGGATGTTGGAACGCCAAACTCTATCTGTTCCTTGAAGTTGTTGACGATTTCGCCATAGAGCCTTGCAACTTCACGGCTGTCTACGTTCTTTTCTGCCCTCCACGCTGATTGCATTTCACGCATCTGCGCTTCGGGAGGCTTTTGCATGCCAACGAGTACTCTGCAGCAGGAGCCGTTTTTACCTGTGAAGAGGTCAATATACTCCGCAAGTCGCCCCCACCCCCGTAAGTGAAAATAGCCTACACAGAAGTCCGCACGGTAAGCATCGATAAGGACCTCCTCGAGGGCGCTTAGCAAGGTATCTTGCACGTTGTCCAGTATCCGGGGCATCCAGCTCCTCCTGACAGGCTGCCTTCATGCGTTTTATGGAATCATAGCGTATACGTCAACAGAGGTCAACTTGCCGTTTTCGAAATTTTTTGAGAATTCTCCTGTGCAGCACGCCGTGTCTCGAAAAACGATTCCATGCGCAATTTTAGCGACGGTCTCCCCTTGCATCCAGCGGCTCGTGCGCTACCGTGTAGGCAAATACCCGCGACGCGCCTGCAGCCAGCAGTGTCCGAGCCGCTTCGTTCAGCGTGCTACCCGTTGTCCACACGTCGTCAATGAGCAGTACACTCTTGCCTGCTACTGCCTGCGGTTTTACCACGCGAAAGGCGTCTTTCACGTTCTCACGACGCTCCTCCCCACCTAGCCCGACCTGAGGCTGGCGGTAGACCGTGCGCTCCAGCGCATCCCACAACAGGAGCAGCCCTGTGCTCCGGCAGAACTCTCTGGCAAGCAGCGCGCTCTGGTTGAAGCCGCGCTCCCGTTCACGCTGTGGGTGAATAGGAATGGGAACGACCACATCCGCCATGTGTAGCGGCTCGGTCAACGGGCTGTGCCAGCCCTGATTCAGCAGTCGTGCCAGTGCGGGAGCCAGCGAGGCATGTTTCTGATACTTGAAGCGGTGAATCGCCGCCCGTATCACACCATCATAGTAGGCAACCGCACGAACCGCTTCAGGCACAAGCGAATGCACGGGGCAGGAGGTGCAGAAGCCTTCAGGGTCAACCGGTGTGCCACATCGAGCGCAGACGGGTGGGGTAACGTAGGTGATGCTGTCGGCGCACTCGTCGCACCAGCCGTCGCATCCCACCAGCGCACAGGCAGCACAGCGCGGCGGGTACAGAGCGTCCAGAATCTCGTCCCAGATGAGCCGTACCCATCTCATAACGCACGCGCGATAATCGCCATACTGCGAGAATCCAGTTTGGTCGTATCGGGGATTTCGAAGCGGTTGCCGTCCATATCGGTGATAATCAGGCGCGTGGGGGTTACCTCCTGCACATTATCGCGCAGGTGGCGCACCTGGTACACTCGTCGCCCGCGGTTGGTCTGTACGTCCCAGGTGATGGTACCGTACTCCTCGCGTACCGAGTATACCTTCTGCACCACCGGCACGAAGTACCGCCTGTCCAGTTCCTCCTCGATGATACGGCGCGATTCGGCGTCCAAACCGTGCAACGATTTGAGGATACCTATCTCCTGATCCATGCCGTCGCGCAAACTGAGGAAGTGATTGGGGTCGGAGAGGGGAAAACAGCGCACCACATGCACCCGCAAGACGCTCCGCTCGCCCTCGATGGTCATGCGAATCTGGCTGGAACCGGGCGTGCGGAACAGTCGTATCTGGGACGGCTCCAGAAAACGCACCTCAAAGGTAGGCACGTCCCGGAAGCGCAACATATCTAGACTGACGCCACGACTATCTACATCCATTGTTTTATCCCCTCTAAAGACGATCTCTCGGCTGAACCATCCGTGCTAATCCGTCTCATCCGTGTTCATCCGTGTCCTTCGGAAACAGCCCACAGATTGGCACGGATGCAACGGATACACACCGAGTGAACCATCCGCGCCTATCCGTGTGCTATGATAACTTACGCGGTCACACGATATTATACCTCTCAGAAAAAGGAGCACAGCCGCCGACAGGGAAGTTTATAACGAATACCGCATATCGACAGGAGCATATGATGAAACGACGGCACACGCTGGTGGCATTACTTGGACTATGCTGTCTGACGTGTATGGCACAGAACCCTGTGACCAACGGCGGTTTCGAGGTGCTGGACGCGCAGGGACGACCTGTTGACTGGCAACTTCTGGGCGAAACCGTTGCTGTGACCACCGATGCCCATTCCGGCAAGTTTGCCCTGCGCTTCGAGCGGGGCAGTGGGCGCGATGTGCCGCCCGAAATCGGCTTGAACCGTGAGTGGGCTCCCGACAGCGGGCAGCAGGGCAGGATGCTTGCCGAGCGTAAAGGGGGTATCCTCTTCTGGTACAAGCTGGTATCCGTCTCGCCGGGCGCGTCGGTGAGCGTTCAGGTTATCCCCATGAGCGCACGACCATTCGAGGACACCGGTTCCTCCCGCGCCATCTATCAGATACCGCGCCAGCACGCCGGAGACGGTCGCTGGCATCAGGGCAAGCTGGTATATGACTTCACCGACAACCCGAAGGTGAAATGGGTACAGGTGGGCGTGCGCCTGACGGGTGGTCCCGCCGTGCTGATTGTGGACGACATGGAGTACGTGGAGCGCGTCGGGGCGGTGCTACAGTTTGAAAAGATGCATTTCTATCCTGATAAATCCGCCCCGGACAAAGGGGGTATGTTCACGTTCTCTGTCACCAACGCGGGCGATACCCCTTCTCAACCGGTGCAGGTGGCGGTTCGTGCTCCTGAGGGCTGGCGTGTGCAGCCGTTGCGCGTGCCCCAAGCTCGAGCGGTCGCGCCGGGCGACGGGGTCACGTATCGCTGGCAGGTGCAGGGGGTGCTCAAGCCATCCGCGCTGCGCCTTACCGCTACCGATGGCGAGGAGACGACAGAGGAGACCTTTCGCCTCGTGCCCGGCGTGGAGCTGGAGAGCGTGTTGATGAAGCCGGCGATGGTTGCGCCCGGAGCGACCGCTGAAATCGTGGCAACGGTGCGCAACCGGGGCAATGCGATTGCTGAAGGGGTACAGTTACGCTGTACGCTTCCCAACGCCTCCGCCCCTGTCGCTTTTCTCTCGAGCAGCGCACAGAAGGCTCCGCCCATCGCGCCCGGAGGGAAAACGGTGGTGCGCTGGAAGGTGCGTGCAGGTTCCCGATTGGGCGAATGGCAGGTGGATTGCGGTCTGCAAGCGCCGGAGACATTTCCTCAAACCGCACGAAGCACGCTCATCATCACCGACGCGCTCAAACGACCGGCGCAACCGGTGGTGGGTGCGTTGTGGATGCGACGCGGCTCCGACCGCATGGTCGGCGAACTGCGCGTGGGCAATCGTGTGGTGGCGCGGATGCCCCATCTGGGCAGTGTGGTGGTGCGGTTGCCCGACGGCTCGGTGCAGAGGTTGTTCCCGCGATATGGTCTGCCTCGGTACGGACATGGACGAACGCCCCCACGACTATTCACCGGGACCGCTCGCGACCGTGCCGGGGCACGGTGGACCTTCACGCTCACCGTACAACCGGTGGATTCTCATACCTTGCGTATGGAATACGCCTGCGTTGCCGATAAACCTCGCGATGTGCTGGTATTCGAGGGACCGACTTTGCTGGTGGGGGACGGCAGCACCGCTGATACCAAGAGCGAGGCGCTGTTGCCCGGACTGGAGTGGTTGACCGCCGACGAGGTGAGCAGCAGCGATTTAGACATCGCCAAAGACCACCCCGACCGAATACGCTTCGTTCCCCACCCGCATAAAGTGACCATCCCCGTGATGGGGGTAAAGACGCCTGCGGCGGTGGTAGGGCTACTGTGGAACGTGCATGACCGCTGGGGCAAGGGAGAGGAGCTCCCGCAACCGGTGTTCGCCGTGCCCGACAGACTGAAGGGAACCGCCACGCACCGGTTGGGGCTGATTGCACCGAACGTACCCGCCGGACTGGGCGAGAACCGGTTGACCGCCGAGAAACCCTTCCGCGTAACGCCCGACGGCTACCTGCGCCTGAGTGCGCTCGTCGTTGTCAACCCGCAGGCGAAGGACCTGTTGAGCGTGGTGGATACGTGGTTCGCACGTTTTTCCCCCGACCCGCCTCTGCCCGCACCGCAGGGCAGTGACCTTGAGCAGATAGCGTGGAGCATGAAGGCGTATACCGATTCGCTATGGGTATCGGATGAGCAGGGATGGCTACCATTTCAAGGAGGACCCGCGATATGGTCGCAACCGGCGTTTCGTGCGGACTATGTATATGACCTGTTGAAGGCGTTGACCGTTTTGCCGGGTCACCCCGAATCGCCGAAGTGGCGTGCGCTGGCGGACAAAACACTGCCTCGCATAGGCACGCCTCAGGGGGAGGACATGCAATTTGAATATGGTGATGCAGAGATCAGCCTCTCTTTCCTGCGCGCGCGTGCGCTGGATCTGATACAGTCGCAAAACCCCGACGGCTCGTGGGGCTTTGACGCCGACCGTCGCGACCAGGGAGTGTTTAAGGGCTACGACTACCACCGGCTGGGACCGCCCGATGCGGTAGAACTGGGTACCTGCGCTCGTAACGCCTACGAGATACTGCGCTACGCCCGAATCTCCGGTAACGAGGAGGCGTACCGCGCCGGAGCAAGGACGCTGGAATTCATGCGTCGCTTCACCGTGCCGCGTGCTGCACAGGTGTGGGAAGTTCCCGTGCATACGCCTGATATCCTCGCCGCGGCAGACGCAGTAGACGCCTATATCGAGGGTTACTGGTTCAGCGGGGACGGAAGATGGCTGGCAGAAGCGCGTCGTTGGGCGAGGGCAGGACTGCCGTTCGTGTACGTATGGAACGCACCGGGAAAGCCGTGGATGCGCTATGGCTCCATTCCCGTTTTTGGATCGAGCTTATACATCGTGAGCTGGTTTGGCAACATCGTGCAGTGGAACGGTTTGCGCTATGCCTACGCCTTGCTGAAGCTGTGCGAAGCGGACAGGAACGCCCCGCCGCTGTGGAAGCAGGTCGCATTGGGCATCACACGCTGTGCCATGTACCAGCAGTCCACCTCCGGCAAGAACCTCGCCCTCTGGCCCGACAGCTACCATACCATTATCGACATGCGCGCGGCATGGGACTTCGCCCCGCGTCAGATACTGAAGAACGTGTACCACTTCCTCGGGCACGAGGAAGAGCCGAGAACCGTACGCCTGCCAAGCGGTATCCGTGTCAGCAGTCGCGCGGTGACGATGCAGGCGAGTGAGGCGGGCGATACCCTGCGCGTGGTGTTGAAACACCCAGAAGGAGAGCGGGGGAACCTGCTCATCAGCGGCGTATCGCGTCCGGCGCAGGTTCTCTTGCAGGAACAGCCTTTGCCGGAGGTAGAGCGCCTCACGCCCGAACCCCAGCGACAGAGCAGCTGGAAGTACTCGCAGGCACACTGTGCGCTCATTGTATGGCTCGCCACCGACGCGGAAGTTGCGATAGAGGTGCGCGGCGTGCAGAGGGCGAACCCGCCCGCTTTCCCCCGCCCGATTACCGACTTGCGCTTCGAGTTTGGAGAGGACACGGAAGGGTGGGAACCTGCTAACGACTTAGAGCCGTTGCATCTGCGAAACGGCGTGCTGTCGACCCGCTCCACCGGCAGCGACCCGTATATGATACGCCCGTTGTGTCGGTTTGACGGCAGCTCCATTCAACGCATTCGCGTTCGCCTGCGCGGCAGCGGTGGGCGTGGGGGGCAGTTCTACTGGACGACCGCCAGCTCGCCCGGCTTCGATGAGACAAAGGTCGTGCAGTTCGAGTTACCCCTAGACGGCGAGTGGCACGAGGTGGTGATTCCTGTCGGAGAACACCCCCTCTGGCATGGGCAAACGATTACCACCATTCGTTTAGACCCCGGCTCCGCGCCGGGCACGGTGGTGGAGATAGACTGGATACGGGGGGAGTAACACTCTGCAAGATGTTACGGCTCGGTTTCTGTGGATAATGGGTAATGGCAGGCAACCTGGTGACCCTCACCTGCCGCCCGCAGCTCCGGCTCTTCCACCCGACAACGCTCCTGCGCGTACGGGCAACGTGTGTGAAAACGACAGCCAGCAGGAACGCGAAGCGCGGTAGGAACATCTCCGGCAGGCAGGTTCCTCGGTCGTCGCGCCAGCGACGGTTTCGGTTCCAGTACCGCGTCCAGCAGGGCGTGCGTGTAGGGGTGGGCAGGGGCAGTAAACAACCTGTCTGCGGGCGCGCTCTCTACCATTTTGCCCAGATACATCACCAGCACCCGTGAGCACACCTGTCGCACCGCATGTAGGTCATGTGTGACAAACAGGATTGCCATGTTCAGCTCGCGCTGCAGGTCTCGAAGCAGGGCGTGGATCTGTGCCCGGATAGAGAGGTCTAATGCCGAAGTGGGTTCATCCGCTACCAGCAGGCGAGGCTGCGTGGCGATGGCACGGGCGATACAGATGCGCTGGCGTTGACCGCCTGAAAACTCGTGCGGGTAGCGGTTCAGATACTCCGGCGACAGCCCCACACGCTCCAGCAAACGACCCGCCTGTTGCCACGCCTGCTTGCCTCGCGCCAACCCGTGCACCTCCAGCGGCTCGGTGAGAATGTGCCCGATGCGCAGCCGAGGGTTCAACGACGCCATCGGGTCCTGAAACACGATTTGCATCTGCCGGCGTAAAGGGCGCAGCTCCCGTTCGGGCAAGCGGTGCAACGGTTTGCCGTCAAACCACACCTCACCTGCGCTCAGCGGAACCAGCCGCAGCAACGCCCTCGCCAGCGTGCTTTTGCCACAACCGCTCTCGCCCACCAGACCAACCGCTTCTCCTGGCGCCAGCGTCAGGTTCGCGCCATCCACCGCACGCACCGTCTCGCCACGCTGCAGCGGAAAATGTACCATCACCTCGCGCATCTCCACCAGTTCCTGCATGGCTACGCTACCGCCTCCAGCAGCCGTTGCGTGTAGGGATGGCGCGGGTGCTCCAGCACCTCGTACACGCTCCCCGATTCCACGATTTGCCCCTCGTGCATCACCAGCACCCGATCGCAGGTGTACGCCACGACGCCGATGTCGTGCGTAATCAGCAATACTGCAGTGCGCTGCTGTTGCTGCATCTCCCGCATGAGATGGAGTATTTGCAGTTGCACCGTCACGTCCAGCGCGGTGCTGGGCTCGTCCGCAATCAACAGGCGAGGATGGCAGATAAACGCCATCGCAATCATCACCCGCTGTCTCTGCCCTCCGGACAGCTCGTGCGGATAGCGACGTGCAATGCGGTCGGGGTCAGGCAGATGTACTGCCCGCAGCATCTGCAGGGCAAGGTCGTACGGGTCGCCCTCGGCTCGGTCGCGATGCAGGCGCGCCGCCTCCGCCACCTGTTCGCCGATGCGCATGACGGGGTTCAGGCAGGTGAAGGGGTCCTGAAAAACCATCGAGATGTCGCCACCGCGCACCTGCCTCATCTGCGCCTCGCTATACTGATGCAGAGGTGTTCCAGCGAACAGGATGCTACCGCGAACAATCCGTCCCCCCGGTGGGAGCAGGCGCATGATGGATAGTGCGGTCATCGTCTTGCCGGAGCCGCTCTCCCCCACGATGCCTACCGTTTCACCGGGCATCACCTCGAAACTCACCTCGCGCACCACAGGCGGTTCCTGCCCGAACGCTACCGTCAGTCCGTCCACCCGCAGCAGAGGTTCAAAAGCCGTACTCATGCGCCTTTGCCAGTCGCTCCTCCACGTAAGCGTAGAATTTGCGGTTGGGAATGCCCTCATGTGCCAGCACCATCGGCGCGTAGGGGCGTCGCTGGATGTATAGCAGGTGGCTCTCCAGCGCGCACTGGTCGTGCTTGCGGTCCACACGCAGCAAGTGACGCAGGCTACTGTCGGGCACTTCGTCGCGCCGTTCTATCGGCACCGCTGCCAGAAAGGTCAGGCGGTATACGTCCTCCCAATCCATCTGCAGCTCTTTGAAGTTCTGGCGGATATACTCGGCAATCTCGCGGTCTTTATCGCCGTACTCCAGCACATACTTCTCCAGCGTGTCTACCGCGTCCGCCAGAAAGACGCCTACCGCCACGCCCAGATTCCACACTTTACCCGCCATCACCATCGCCGCATCGTCGGAGGCACCGGGTCCCACGCGATGACGGATATACATGTAGTGTACGTGCGGGGCGTGCGCGTGTTCCGCACCCACAATCAACCCCTTCCTGCGGAACTCGTCCAGCTCGTGCTCGTGTGCCTCCTTTGCCAGTCGGTAGCCGTCCAACCCCATCTGCTCCATAACCACTGTATTTACCAGATAGCCTCTGCCCCCGCCGATCGTCCAGCCGGTACGCTCTTCCACCACCTTGCGCACATCAGGGTCATCTCGAAAGCCACCAAGAAACAGCCCGCGCAACACGTCCTCTGGCGCGACGTGCAGATGCCGTAGCGTGCCGACGGTCAACAGGGGCACACCCTCTTCGTCCATCAGCTCGGGGCGTTCGCCGGCTACCACCCGTTGCGCGTAGCGTCGGATGTCGTCAATCAACGCTTGTCGGGCGGCGCGGATGGCATGCGGGTCACGACGCAGGGCGCGGGCGATGTGGTCAATAGTTGTGTTTGGGTAGCGGTGTCCGTGAAACGCACCGTGCCCCTCATGAGCATGCCCCTCTATCGCCTGCATCAACAGCAGCTCTTCTACATCCCAGCTGCATCGCAGGGTCTCCTCCGCGTCCATCTCCGCAAAGTCACGCCGAACGATGTCAGGTGGAGCCACCAGGTCGTGCTTATGGCTCATTGGTTCAGCCTCCATATCGTAGAAAGTGGTTTCATCATAACACAAATGCGGGCAGTATTTAGCGGGAAAGGCTCCTGCGCCTCCACCATAACACCGCCAGATAGCCACACATTGCCCCCACCAGCGCGCCCGCCAGCACATCCGAGGGGTAGTGCACCCCGCGATACACTCGTGATAGCATCACCAGCAGAGCCACCACCCACCCTCCCAACACCACGCCCGGGTACCGCTTCCAGAAGACCAGCGTCAACACCATCGCCATCGCGGCAGTGGTACAGGAATGCCCGGATGGAAAGGACTTGCTGAAAATGCGCTCATCCGCCGCCACCAGCGCACCCGGCAGATTGGACGGGCGAGGACGCTCCCACACTCGCTTCAGCACCTGAACCAGCACCCCCGAAGCCAGCCACGCCACCAGAAGCGGGATGAAAGCCCCCCGATACAGCGAAGCCCATACCCTGTCGCCGGCTCGCCTCGCCGCCCACAGCACCAGCAGGGCAAGCAGAACCTGCACCCACCCCACCCCTAACCAGGTCAACGCGCCGAACAGGTCGTTCAGCCAGGGGTGATGCCAGCCCCGGTTAATCCAGAAGAACAGGGCACGGTCTGCTTCTGCCATTTAGTCCAGCCCTAGCTGCTGCCAAATCTGGTCAATGCGCTGTTTGACTTCGGGCGACATCTGGATTACGTTGGGCCATTCGCGGGTGAAGCCCTCGGACGCCCACTTGCGCGTGGCGTCAAAGCCGATTTTGGAGCCGTAGCCCAATATCCGTGACGCATGGTCCAGCACGTCTATCGGTCCGCGCGTGACCAGCATGTCGCGTTCGGGATCGATATTGTTCGTAAACCGCCACATCACCTCGTACATATCCTGCACGTTCACGTCGTCGTCCACCACAATGATAATCTTGGTGAACATCAGCTGCCCCAGTCCCCACAGCGCGTTCATCACCTTGAAAGCGTGCCCGGGGTATCGCTTCTTGATCGAGACAATCGCCAGATTGTGGAAACACGCTTCCACCGGCAGGTTGATGTCCACAATTTCGGGCACCATTAGCTTGATGAACGGCAGGAAGATACGCTCGGTGGCTTTGCCCAGCCAAGCGTCCTCCATCGGGGGACGCCCTACGATGGTAGCAGGGTAGACTGGGTTCTTACGGTGCGTTATGGCGGTGACATGCAGTGCAGGGTATAGGTCGGCGAGGCTATAGTAGCCAGTGTGGTCACCGAAGGGTCCCTCCATCACGCGCTCGGCAGGGTTCACATACCCTTCCAGCACGATCTCCGCATCGGCAGGAACCCACACGTCGAGGCTCTTGCACTTGACCAGCTCCACCGGTTGCCTGCGCAGGAACCCAGCGAACATCATCTCATCGATTCCAGGGGGTAGGGGGGCGGTAGCCGAGTAGGTCAAAGCCGGGTCGCCTCCCAGTACCACTGCAACCTGTATCGGCTGTTGCTTCTCCTCCGCGACGCGATAGTGCTCTGCGCCCACCTTATGCATCTGCCAGTGCATGGCGGCGGTGTTGCGGTCCAGAATCTGAATACGGTACATCCCCACATTGCGCTTGCCTGTGTTGGGGTCATGGGTGAACACCAGCGGCAGGGTGATGTAACGCCCACCATCTAGCGGCCAGCACTTCAGATGAGGCAGTTTCTCGATATCTACCTCGTCGCCCGTTAGCACCACCTGCTGGCACAGTCCGTCTCCGCTCCGTTTCTTGGGGGGCATATCCGCCAGACGCAGCAATTTGGGCAACAGACCGATTTTCTCGATGAAGCGTTCGGGGATTTCAGGCTTGAGTAGTTGCTCTATCTCGCGGGCAATCTCTTCAAAGTCGTTCACGCCCAGAGCCATGCTCATCCGCTTGCGCGAGCCGAAGGTGTTTATCGCCACAGGAATATCGTAGCCCTTCGGTTGCTGTATCAACAGTGCCGGTCCGCCCGATTTCATCACACGGTCCGCTACCTCTGTAATTTCCAGTACGGGGTCTAAGGGGTAGGAGATGCGCCGAAGTTCCCCTTGCTCCTCCAGAACGCTCAGGAAATGCTGGAAATCGCGATACGCCATCCTTTTCACCTCGTCTGTTGGGATAAATGTACCAGAAATGGGCAGAAATTTCAAACGAAAGACACCACGCCCCTAGCAGGAACGCGCACCGAGACAACGAATCTTGGTCTAAATCGGGTGCATAAAACCGCTGTGTACCAGCCAATCATGCGAAGGTGAGGGGAGAAACCATGCTTAGAAGAGCATTCGTCAGTGCAGCAGCCTTATTTGCTGCTCCGGTCGCAGTCAGTGGTAATCAACCCATGCTGGTTAAAAAGGGAGAGGCGAAGGCGGTTATAGTAGTTGGTGAGAAGGCTTCGGGGTTCGAGCGATGGGTAGCCACAGAACTGCAGGAGTACATCAAGAAGCTGTCGGGAGCCGAACTGCCCATCACAGATAATCCCCAGGTAGCAGGCAAAAAGCTACTCGTGCTCGTTGGTACTCTGCAAAGCCATCCGCTGATAGCCGAAGCCCAGCAAAAAGGGTTGGTAGACATCGCTACCCTTAAGCCAGATGGATTTGTGTTGAAAAGCACAACACTGGCAGGGCGTCCTTGTCTGATTGTTGCTGGCAACGACGAGGCGGGCGCCATGTATGCAGTGTATGAATTATTGGAGCGGCTGGGCATCGTGTTCCAGTACACCAACGACATCATCCCTTGGCAGAAACGCGACCTTGCCCTGCCGCCTCTAGACGTGCGCATGGAGCCTGCGTTCAAATATCGAGGTACGCACTGCTGCCACGGCATCCGCTGGTATATGGGGCTGGACGACTTCCGCAAGGAGATTGACCAGATGGCAAAGTTAAAAATGAACGTTCTGCAGTTCTTCTGGGGCATGGGAGCGCCGTGGGTGGAGTTCTCCTACAAAGGGAAGAAAGCCGAAATCCTCTACCCCGCAGAGTCTGGATACTGTGCTTGGGAATACAACTACGGTACCGCTGCCAGTGTGAAGGTGGGGCGGGAGTGTTTCCCGCAGGAGTATCTTGGTCCGCCGGAGTTTGCGCATGTGCAGACGCAGGAGGAAGCGTACGCTACTGCCCGCGAGTTTCTCAAAAAGATTATTCGGCACGCTCACCAGAGAAAGGTGCAGGTCTGGTTGGCAGTTGGGGAGATGACCTATGTTCCGCCAAACTTAGTACCTCCGCCAGAGAAGAGGCTGGGGTTTGACCCCTTCTACTGCGGGGTTGCCGTTCCGCACGGAGACCCTGCTGCACTGGATATCTATGAAGCAGCGCTGTTAAGCATGATTGAGAATTACCCAGAGGCAGACCGCTACTGGGTAGTGACAGGCTCGGAAGCCCATATTTCAGCGGAAGACCCACGTACGCAGGAGATGATTCGTGAATATGCCCATCTACGCCCTTTGATTCCTTCTAAATCGGAGGCACAGATGGACATCGATGTGGCTGATGTCGCCTGTGCCGATAAACTGGTGCGCCGCATCAAGGCGCGCTATCCCCATGCAAAACTTGGGGTCGAGCTCATTTTCCGAGGTGGGCAAATCAAAGCGCTAGACGCAGTGCTGCCCAAAGACGTTTGGCTGATGAACATGGTGAACTGGGAAGGGGAAGCACATGTCGACTACTTTCAGGGCATCGAAGGCAGAGAGATGGTTGTCTGGCCCCGCCTGACAGACGATGGGGGCGAGCTGCACATGCAACTCAACGCCATGATGTACGACGCGGAGGAGACCATCAGCGGCGCTTTCCGCTACGGTGTGAGCGGGATTGTTGGGCAATTGAACAAAGCGCGCGGCGCTGAACCAAATGTACGCTATATCGCCGAGGGCGCGTGGAATCCGGACATCCGCTGTGACACTTTCTATGAAAGCTACCTGTCTCGCCTGTTCGGCCCGGATGCCAAAGAGCTGCTTGTAAAAGCCTACTTGCTTCTTGAAGAGAACGAGAAGGCGTTAGGCTGGCACGGAAGGATGGGGTTGTTTGGCACTTACCACCACGGTAATGCCTTTGGCATTGACCTGAGGCAGGTTGACTACAAACAAGAGCAGCTGCAAGTCAATCGGGAGGAGCTGGACAGAGCTGTTCAGTCAGCCGAGCAGGCGCGTCGCTTCTGGGAAGAGCGTGCGGCGCATTGTCGCAAAGCGCTGGAGTTGATGCGGCAGGCTTATGACAAGGTGCTGCCCGGCTCGCGTGAGGAACTGGATTACGTCATCTATAAGACGAAGAACTTCGTCACGCTTCTCGATGAATTGGTCGCTGCGCACGAGTGCAAGGCGGCCTTCGACAGGGCGTTGCTGGCAATCAGTGCCGGCGAAATGGCTCAAGCAGAACAACACTTGCAGCACGCTCAGCAAGCTTTGAACAAGGCGAACCGGCTGGTGGTGGAAGCTGCCAAGCAGATGATACCTTACGCCCACCACATCCCTACCGAAAGGCACATCCTGTACCTTTTCAACGATGCCATTCCGTCGCATGAATACGCACAGAGCTACTTGAGCGAGTTCATCCGGTTCTACAAGAGATAGCATCTCCAACTCTGGAGGGCAAACCTCTCGGTGAGCCGAAACACTATGATGGCTCGGCGGGAGCCTCGCCCTCCAGAAAAACGAACCTTGGCAAAACGCGAGCCACCGCACCTCGTACAGCGCGGCGGGAATGGGTTCTCTGGAGGTATGTTCGCTTTAAGAAACTATGTTCTCAGGAGGCACTATGCAAGAGCACTTTCAGGAGTTTCTGGAAAAGCATGTGAGCGAGGTTCGTCCGCTCGCCAGGGAGACCGCGCTAACTTGGTGGGAGGCGAACGTCACAGGTAGCGAAGAGGCTTTCGAGCGGGGCGCTGCTCTGCAGGCGCAGCTGATGAAGATATACGCTCGCGAAGATGAGTACCGCCTGTTGCAAAGCATCCCCAGCGAGAGCCTTTCCAATCCTCTCTTACGTCGCCAGCACAAGCTGCTGCTGGACGAATACCGCGGACACCAAATGTCCGAGAAGACTATCGACGAAATCGTGCAGCGCGAAAAGGAGATTGAAAAGGAGTACAATACCTACCGCGCGCTCTTTGGTGGCGAGCGTGTGAGCGACAACACCTTACGCGAAATCCTGCTGAAGAGCGACGACAGCGAGCAACGACGCGAGGCGTGGGAAGCTACCAAACAAATCGGGGAGCGTGTGGCAGAGGCGGTACGCGATTTGGTGCGCATCCGCAACCGCGAGGCGCGACGGCTGGGCTTCCGCGACTACTATGCCATGCAGCTGGAACTGCAAGAGCTGGACGAGGGCCGCCTGTTCGCCCTGCTCGAGGAGCTGCATCGGCTCAGCGACGAGCCCTTCCGCCGATACAAGCAGAGACTGGACGAACGCCTCGCCCAGCGTTTCGGGGTGACGGTGGAGGAGCTGCGCCCATGGCACTACACCGATCCCTTCTTCCAGAGCCCTCCGCCCGGCGAGGTAGACTTGAACCCGCTGTTCGAAGGCAAGGACATCGAAGCCATTTCGCGCGCCTTCTACGCCTCTGTCGGTCTGCCGGTGGAACCCATCCTGGAGCGCAGCGACCTCTACGAGAGAGAAGGCAAAAGCCAGCACGCCTTCTGCACCGACATCGACCGCGAGGGCGACGTGCGTGTGTTATGCAACCTCCGTCCCAGCGAACGATGGATGGGCACAATGCTGCACGAGCTGGGACATGCGGTGTACGATTACTATATTGACCGCTCTCTGCCCTATCTGCTGCGTACGCCAGCACACACGCTCAGCACCGAAGCCATTGCCATGCTGTTCGGCAGGATGCACCGCAACGCCGAGTGGCTGAAGCGTTACGTGGGCATCTCCGATGAACAGGCGCAGCAGGTGGTGCGCCCCGCTGTTGAGGAGATGCAGGCACAGCTGATTGTGTTTACCCGCTGGGTGCTGGTCATGACGCACTTCGAACGCGCCCTGTACGCCGACCCCGATGGCGACCTGAATAGCCTCTGGTGGCAGCTGGTGGAGAAATACCAGTGGCTGCGCAAACCTGAGGGACGCAACGCCCCCGATTGGGCGGCGAAGATACATATCGCGCTGGCGCCGGTATACTACCAGAACTACATTCTCGGCGAGATGGAGGCGTCGCAACTTGTACATGTGCTGCGCAATCAGGTGCTGGCAGGCGAGCCGAAGCACGCACTGGTTTCCAGCCCCAAGGTGGGCACGTTCCTGAAGCAGAAAGTGTTCTCTACCGGTGCGTCACTGCCCTGGGAAGAGGCTCTGGAGTATGCCACCGGCGAGCGGTTGAACCCGGCTTACTTCGTGGCACAGATGGAGGCAGAGGAACCGATTTGAGGAGGGAACGAGGAAGGCTCTATCTGCTCTCGCGCTGTATCTCCTCGCGGCGAGCCCGAAACGGCTCGCCCAATGCGTCTTCAAACGGTGGCAGCTAGCGGCTGATATAGCCCTCGTCCGGGTTCGGGTTCTCCAGCACCAGCAGGTCACGAAACATAAACACTCTCTCCGCCCTTGCCTTGACGGGGATGTTCTCGAACGCATCCTCCTGCGGAAGGACACCCAGCAGCAACGCTTCTTCCCATAGTGCCTCTACAAGGCGCAGGTTGCGCTCATAATCCGCCGGCTGACTACGACAGAGGTTATCCTCCCACCCGCGCCAGCAGGCGGTGTCGGCAATCATTGTTCTCACCACATCACGATTCTACCCTGTCTGCAACCGTCCTGTTCGGCTCAGTCGGGGGTAGTTCGGCTCTCCCTCACCGGTGTAACGCGCCCGCGTGCTGATGAAATCGAGCACAAATGCCCAGCGCGGATGCGGCGAGCGATTGGGCGCAGAATAGTGCAGCACCATACCATCGTGCAATACCACATCACCCGCCTTAGCCTCCACCATCACCGCTCGCGAGGGGTCTATCCGCGACTCGTCCACAGCCAGATGGGCCACGCTCTCTGTCCATGTGGTTGCGGTGGTCAAGTTGCCCCACCGGTGACTGCCCGGAATATATTGCATACAGCCGTTTTCGGCGGTGGCATCGTCCAGCGCCATCCACACTGCCACGTGCAGATAGGGTTCCTTCGGCTCGAAGGGAAAGTAGGGAATGTCCTGGTGCCAGGGCTTCTCCACGCCGATATACGGGGGCTTCAAGAGCGACTTGTCGGCAAAGAACCACACTTCGTCGCCCAGAATGGGGGTTATCAGGGAGAGAATACGCTCGTCCTGCGCTATGCGGGTGATTAGAGCATCATTGCCAAACAAATTCCAGACCTTGCGTGCTGCCATCGCGGGGTCTTCCACTTGCACTTTCCCCGACAGCACGGCAGGCTCAAGCTGGATGAACACCCCGTTGTGGCTGACGGTGCCGTCTTCTGGCACGTGCCCGGAGCGAAGCATCGCAAGACCTGCATGTAAATATTCTGCTAGGGTGCGCTTGATGGAATCTACCTCTTCCTGCGTGAGTACGCCACGCACTGCGAGAAAACCATCCCTTTCGTATTGCGCTTTCTGCTCGGAAGACAGGCTCATCATCTCTCTTTTCCTCCCTGACTCGGTTGGTACTTTTAGTTTAGCAAAAGGTTACTCATGGGTCAATCCCCTTTCCCTCCTCCCCCGCAGGAAAACAGCCATCTTGCGCGTATCTATTTCTCAGGGGGAATAGCTTATGATACAACGTATCCTTCTGGCAACCGACGGCTCGGAGACCGCGCTGAAAGCCACGCGCTGGGCGGCGGAGCTGGCAAAGAAGTATGGAGCAAGGGTAACGGTGCTTCACGTGGTGCACATCCCTGCCGCGCTGGCAGGCTCTACGGTGTTGCCCGGAGGCGCAACCGACGTAGCAGTTGTCACCCGGCTAATGGAACAGGCAGCGGAAGGGGTTCTCACAATCACCACGCCCCTGCTGGAAGAGGCGCAGGTAGAATACAGCACGCGCGTGGAGTACGGTCATACTGCAGAGACGATTGTAAAAGTAGCCAACGAAGAGGGTGCCGACCTGATTGTGATGGGCTCGCGCGGTTTGACTGCGGCTTCGGCGTTGCTGCTAGGCAGTGTGTCGCACAAGGTGCTCCACGCGGTGCACGACAAGCCCGTTCTCATTGTGCGATGAGAGACGAACACACACAACGCTGGCAGCAGCGTTATCGCGAATCACCGCCAGAACAGATGCCCTGGCACCGCGAGCAACCGGCGGAGTCACTGGTGGAAGCGGTACGTCGCGGGCTTCTGCCGAAGGGAGTGACGGTAGACCTGGGGTGCGGCACCGGAACCGACCTGATGTATCTTGCCCAGCAAGGCTACCGTGTTATCGGCGTGGATATCGCCATCGAGCCCTTGCGCTTTGCCCGACAACGGTTTCGACAGGCAGGGCTGGATATTCCCTTAATTCAGGCGGATGCACGGTTCTTGCCCTTTCGCGACGCCAGCATCAACCTGATTTGCGATTCCGGTTGTTTCCACTCTTTCGATCCGGAGATACGCCCGATGTACGCCCGTTCGGTGGCGCGGGTGCTGAAGCCCGGGGGCATCCTGTTCATGCGGGAGTTTCACGCCGACCAGCCCCAACCCCCGGAGGGTGGTCCCTATCGGCTGAAGCTGGAGGAGTTCGTTGAGGTGTTTACACCCTACTTCCGCTTTCTCAGCGTGGGGGAAACGTATCACCACGACCTCCCGCCTGACCGTCGCAGGCTGCATGTGATTCACCTCCAGCGCAAGCGATAACCTGTTTTGAGGTATAATTGGGCAAAAGGAGTGGGAGCACTCACGGGAAGCATTTATGCTCTATCGTTTAGGCATCTTGTTCTTGTTGCTGCACGCACTGGTTGCGGGCTTTAGCTGCGCCGGCACCTGGGCGCTGTACAACCTGTCAGAGATACCGAACTGGGATTACACTGCCGTTACCTTCTGGCTGGGCATCGCCAACGTGGTAACGGGCGTCCTTACCGCTCTCTTGCTCATGGCATATCGGGAGGGCTGGAAAGCCACGTTGACGTTGCTGGCTCTGTGTATCGTTCTGGCGGGCGGCATGGAACTCCTGGGCACTACCACTGGCATTCCGTTCGGAAAGTATTCCTATACCGACCTGCTCGGTCCGAAACTGCTGGGGCATGTTCCCTACCTGATCCCTCTCTCGTGGATGATGATGCTGTACCCTTCGATGATGCTGGCACAGATCTTTTCATCCCCAGTATGGCTGCGTCCGGTGCTGGCAGGGTTCATCCTAACCGTCTGGGATTTCGCGATGGACCCCGCCATGACTACCGGCTTCGCCTATTGGCAGTGGCACACAGAAGGCGGCTTCTACGGCATGCCCTACGTCAACTGGTTGGGATGGTGGCTGACCGGCACACTGTTGGCAGCGGCTTTCTGGAAAGTCAGTAGGGAGTGGCAAGGGCACTGGGAACCCGCTGCGCTCGCTCTTTACCTGATACAAGGTGCATTTATGGCAGGGTTGGCGTGGCTGTACATGCGCCCTCTGGCTTCGTCGCTGTGGCTGGTGTCGGTGGTGGTGCTGATGTGGCTCGTGTGGAGAAAACGACGCAGGCAAACGGTCTTATCGGGGGAGGTTCCGGCATGGCGCACGTCCTCGTCGTAGGCGCAGGGATTGGCGGATTGGCGTCGGCGGCTCGTCTGGCGCACGCCGGTCATCAGGTTACCCTGATAGAACAGCGCGACCAACTGGGCGGGCGGGTCGGACAGCTGGAGCGCGATGGGTTTCGATTTGATACCGGTCCTACCCTCCTGATGATGCTCGACCCGCTGGAGAAGCTGTTTCGCGACCTGCACCGGCGTCTGGAAGATTACCTGCAGCCGGTACTGCTCACCCCTTCCTATCGCGTGTTCTACGCCGACGGCACACGCTTTGACTCCTCTCCCTGCATTGCCAGCATGGTGCGCGAAATCGCCCAGAAGATGTCGCCGGACGAGGTACCGGGCTACCTGCGCCTCATGGCGGACCTGTCGGCGATGCTTCACGAGGTCGTGCCTGCTTTCGTTCGCCGGAACTATCGCTCTGTCGCCGACCTGCTGGGAGCGAAGCAGATTAGTTTGCTACTGAAACATCACCTGCTGGCGAACCTTTACCGGCGCATTGCCCGCTACGCTCGCGACCCACGCCTCAGGATGCTGTTCACCTTCCAAACGATGTATCTGGGCTTATCGCCGCTCGAGGCGCCGTGGGTGTATGCCATTCTGACCTACATGGAGTCGGGGGAGGGCGTATGGTTTCCGCGTGGAGGCATGTATCAGCTGGTGCGCGCGCTGGAGACGGTCGTCCGCGAAGAGGGAGTGCAGATACGCACGGGGGAGCGCGTGGAAGAGGTGCTCATCGACGCGGGTAGGGCGAAGGGAGTATGCCTCGCCTCCGGCGAAAAGGTGAACGGTGACCTTGTGGTGCTGAACGTTGACGTGCCCACTGCTTACAACAAGCTCTTGCCGCCGACCAAACAGGCACGGCGCAGGTGGCGCAACTCGTGCAGCGCACTGGTGCTTTGTATAGGCTACGAGCGCCGTCTTCCCACGTTGCTGCACCATAACGTGCACTTCAGCGGGGATTTCGAGCGCAACCTGCAGGAGATTTTCGTGCACCAGGTGATCCCCGAAGAGCCTTCCTTCTACACCTGCCTTTCGGCGCGAACCGAGCCTTCCGACGCGCCGGAGGGATGCGAGAACCTCTACGTGCTGATTCCCGTACCCAACCGGTCGGGAGAGGACGTCTCCGTGCACAAAGAGGAGGTGATAGACAAAGTTTTCAGCCGATTGGAACGGGAAGCAGGCTTGCGTCGCGAGGGCGTTCGCTTTGTGGAGAGCCTCGCGCCGGCGGAGTGGGAAGCGATGGGACTGTGGCAGGGAGCCGCTTTTGGGCTTAGCCATCACTTTTTCCAGTCCACCTGTTTTCGTCCGTCCAATCGCGCCCCGTTCGATGGGGTGTACTTTGTCGGCGCAAGCACCGTGCCTGGCAACGGCATCCCGATGGTGCTCATCTCGGCGGAGCTGTTGCAACAGCGGATAGAGCAGGAGGTCGTCGCTCCGCGAGGCAAGGGATAAAAGGATGATGGCGCAATGGATACTGCCCGTCCTGCTGGTGCAGACCGTTATCTTGCTGGCTAACATCCTGCACTGGAAAAGGCGCAGAGCAGCGCTGATTACACAGCGGTCGGACGACCTGCCGAAGGTCAGCGTGCTGATACCTGTGCGCAATGAGCGACAGCGGTTGCCGGAGCTGGTGCGCATGCTCCAGTGCCAGAACCCTGCCCCTTCTGAAATCATCCTCTGCGACGATGGCTCCGATGATGGCAGTACCCAGTGGCTACAGCAGAATCTGCCTGTCCACCCCGCTCAGCGGATAAGCTGGTTCCCTGCGCCGCCAAAACCACCCGGTTGGGTCGGCAAGAACTGGGCATGTCATCAGCTGGCACAGCGCGCACAGGGCGACTGGCTACTGTTTCTGGATGCAGATCTGACAATGGAGCCGCACAGCATCGCCTCGCTGGCTCGGATTCTAGCAGGGTGCGACCAGGCACAACTGGTCACCGCAATCCCCAGCCTGCAAGCACGCAGTCTGCCCATTGGTCTACTCAAGCTGATGGTTCCGTTTTCGGTATTCACCTTGTTGCCGCTGACTTTTGCCGAGAAGCACCCGCATCCTTCGTTTGGCTTCGCCAACGGCCAGGTGATGGCTTTCCCACGCGAATACTATCGGCGTTTTCAGCCACACTACCTCGCGCATTATACTGTGCTCGAGGACGTAAGGATAGCGCGAGAGGTGAAAAAGCATGGGGCGACGGTGCGTATTCTGGATGCGCGCGAGCTGTTCCGCGTGAGCATGTACGATACCGTGCGTCAGGCGGTAGACGGCTTCTCCAAGAACGGCGTTGCTATCTGCGGTTCGGTTCCGAGTGCTATCGCTGTTGCGCTCGCCCTGCTGGCAGTCTACCTGTTACCGATTGCCGAAGGTGTGCGGTTTGGCTTTACCGTCTGGCATGGCGCCGATTACCTGTTGAGTATCAGCCTGTTTGCTGTGTCGGGGTGGATGGCAGGCTTGCCCCCATGGTACGGGCTTCTCTACCCGTTCAGCATAGCGGTCGGCGAGTTCGTATTGTGGCGCTCCATTGTCTGGTATATCCGGGGGGAGGTATGGTGGAAAGGACGCACATACCCGCTACGATAACGGCAGTAGCCCGGTGGATGGCGGACAGGCTCATCTGTCGCAGCATGGCTTCGCACTTTCGGGCGGTATATGCCCGGCTCGTGCAACCGCCGGTACCGAACCGCCCTGCTATCGTGTTCGCTAATCACCACTACTGGTGGGATGGCTACCTGTGTTATCTGTTAGGCAAGGGGTGGGGTCAGCCGATGAACCTGTGGATGGAGGAGTGGCGATGGTTTCCGCCCTTCTGGGCGCTCGGCGCGCTGCCGTATCCTGCGGGTGATACAACAGCGAGGGCACGCACCCTGCGCCATACATTACGATTACTTCAGGAGCCGCCGCGTGTGTTGTTCCTCTTCCCAGAAGGCGTCATCCATACCGGCTACCATCTGCTTCCTTTCCAGAGGTCGCTGTTCTGGCTGGCACAGCACGTTCCCCAATTGCAGTTACTGCCGTTGGCTATCGTCATCACCCCGACCCTGCACCAGTACCCTCGCGCTTTCCTGCATCTGGACGCCCCATTCCAACCGCATAGCACTGCTCCTGAGGCATGGCTGGCGGAAGCGCAGGAGAGGGTGGCAGAGCTGGTGGAGGCGCTGCGTCAAGAGGCGGAATGTTTGGACACGGCGGAGAAAGCTCAGGAGGCAGGTTTTGTTTTGCTGGTGAGAGGCAAAACATCGGTCAACGAGCGATGGTGGGCAAGGATGATGCCATGAGGGACTCTTCTCTAATAGCAGACTACCGTGCCTGTCAGGCGATACAGCGACGTTTTGGCAAAAGCTACTATTTCGCCACACGCTTCTTTCCGGCTGAGCTGCGTCCCCATGTGCATGCCCTGTACGCCTTTGTGCGACTACCCGACCAGTGGGTAGACGAACCCGCGCGAAAGGAGCTGCACGAGATAGTCCGCCACATCGACGAATACGAAAGCGCCCTGAGTCGTGCGCTCGCAGGTGAGTGGGTGGATGAACCGGTGCTGCGTGCTTTCGCGCATACCGCACGGCTGTTTGAAATCCCTGAAAACTACATGCACGACTTCCTGAACGCGATGCGGCAGGACCTCTCCCGCACTCGGTATCTCACCTACACCGAGCTCCAACAATACATGTGGGGCAGTGCGGCGGTGGTCGGAGCGATGATGTTGTGCCTATTCCGTTGCCATCACGAGAGTCTGTTGCCGCCCGCCACACGCATGGGTGAAGCCATGCAGATGACCAACTTCTTGCGCGACGTCGGCGAAGATTGGCGCAGAGGCAGGATTTATCTGCCGCTGGAGGACATGGAACGCTTCGGGGTGACCGAGAAAGATATTGCGGAGGGTCGGGTAACCGAGCCGGTAGTTCAACTGTTGCGATTCGAGATTGAACGCACGCGAGCCCTCTACCGCGAGGCAGAAGCAGGCATTCCTTTACTACCCCGTGAATACCGCTACCCGGTTCTGCTCGGCAGTCGCCTCTATGCCCGAATCCTGCACCGGATTGAAACGGATGGCTACGATGTGTTTCGCCGGCGGGCACATACCAGCCTGCTGGAGAAAGTGTACATCGCGTGGCAGTGTCGGGGGGAGATATGAAACGAAAAAGCCCCTCTCCACAAGGAAGAGGGGCCCGATAGCGGTTACTGCTTACGGCACTTCCACACGCACGCGACGGGTAATCGCGCCTTCGTCGGTGTTGCTTCGCACGATAAAGATGACCGAGTCACCCGACTTGTGCCCGGAAACGATGCGATGCACCTCATCTACGGTGGTGACCCTCTGCCCGTCTACTTGCAGGATGACATCGCCCACAGCCAGCCCTGCGTCATCCGCTGCGCTGCCAGGCACCACCTCAGTAATCACCACGCCCTGCGTGCTGCGTGGAAGCTTGTAGCGCTCCGCCAGCTCAGGCGTCAACCGCTCGATGCTGATGCCCAGCTTGCGCCCGCTCTCCTGCGGCTGCTCGCGCTGGCGCCCTTGCTCGTCAACCGGTGGTGCTTCACCTACCTTCACACGCAAGGTTATCTCACGCCCGTTACGCACCACCTTGACAGGCACCACCGTACCCGGCTCGGTGCGAGCGACCATGTCGCGGAAGTCCAGCTCGCCCTTGACCGGCTTCCCGTTATACTCCACCACGACATCCTCTACCTGTATACCCGCCTGCGCTGCGGGCGAACCCTCCGTCACGGAGGTAATCAAAGCGCCCTGCTTTACCTTCAGTCGCTGGGCGTCTTCAGGAGTGACATCGGCAGGCATGACCCCGAAGAAACCACGCACCACCTTCCCGCGCGTGATGAGCTGCTCCATCACGAAGCGAGCGGTGTTAATCGGCACGGCGAAACCGATGCCCGCGAAGCTGCCCGTCGGTGACTCGATGGCGGTGTTGATACCGATGACCTCGCCGCGAATGTTCAGCAGCGGTCCGCCCGAGTTGCCCGGATTGATCGAGGCGTCTGTCTGGATGAGGTTCGGGTAGTAGCGCTGACCCTGCATGATGCTTCCGATAGCCTCGCGGCGCCCCAGTGCGCTGACCACGCCCACCGTCATCGTGTTCTCTTTGCCGAAGGGGCTACCGAGCGCAATCGCCCACTGTCCCACTCGCACCGCATCCGAGTCGCCCAGCCGCGCGGTCGGCAATCCGGTGGCGTTCACCTTCACCACCGCGATGTCACTGCGAAAGTCGCGCAGCACCTTGCCTTCCAGCCTGCGCCCGTCGCTGAGCACTACTTCCACACGCTCTGCCCCAGCCACAACGTGGTCATTGGTCAGGATATATCCATCGCTGCGCACGATGACGCCGGAGCCGACTCCCCGTGTGGGAATAGGAACCGGTTCAAACGTGCGTCCACCCCGTCGGGGCTGGAGGTCGAACGGAAGGGGAATATCATTCGGTATCTCAAAGCGCAGGCTGGGGCGGCTGACGTTTCTGCGGGCGTAGATGGTAACCACCGCCGGTGATACCTCTTCTGCCACCCGTACGAATGCGCTCTCCATCGCCTCTGCCGCGCTGAGCGCTTCTGTTTTGGATACAGTGGTTGCAACCGTGCGCATCGCGCTCTGCGCCAACGTTACCACCGGTCGTTGAAAGGCGGTTCCTAAGAACGCGCCTAGCGCTACGCTAAACAGAATCATCACCGTAAGCATCCACGCTCGCGGCTGTGGGGTCATCATCATTCATCCCTCCTTGTGTTCGAATAGTGTGGATTGAAGCAGAGGCAGCGTAGCATACCTCTGCTTTTGCGTTCACCGATAGTATCGGACGGAGACGAGCGAAGTCCGGTTATCATAGGGGTATAGCGGTATTTCCGCTGGGATGTAAGGTTGTTTGCGCAGATGCAACTTGCCGGACAGGTAAGCATCCAGGGTAGCGCGGTCTACCTCGCCTGCCAGTCCTGCTGCAGCAGCAAAGCCCTCATCCTCTATGGGCAAACGAGCCTGCACCCCAAAGTACCACGCCCCCAGCGTGACCGCTCCCAGCGCAGCAGCTATCGCCAGCGGGCGCGCCAGCTGCCTAGGTATGGGTAAAGCCCACTTGCTGGAAGGGGCTGGAGAATGCAGTACCCTTTCTACCAGCCGGTGCTCCAGGGAAGCAGACGGGGGGACGACCGGCATTTCGCTAAGTAGACGCTTTACCTGCAGAAGCGTCTGATATTCGCGCCGGCACTCAGAGCATCCATCCAGATGTCTCTGGATAGAAAGCATATCGACGCCCGGCAGCTCCCGGTCAATGTAGCAGGAAAGCAGGTTTTGTACTTTGCCACAGTTCATCATTCGGTCACCTCTCCACGCGCTTTGGCTTGTTGGTACGCTTCGATGCGTTGGCGAAGAAATCGCCTGCCTCGATGCAAGCGCGAGCGTACCGTGCCCAGCGAACAATGCATCGCCTCGGCAATCTCTTCGTACGATAACCCCTGGATGTCCGCCAGCACCACTGTGGTGCGAAAGTCGGGTGGCAGGGCATCCAGAGCGCGCTGGATGTAGTCCTCCAATTCCTCAGACATAACGATTGTCTCGGGATTAGAGGCTGCGTCGGGTATCTCGAACTGCACGTCCCTGTCCGAATCCTGCAAATTGAGCGGCTGGTCCAGCGACTGTACCTGCAACTTCGGTCTCCGACGCAGCATATCGATAAAGGCGTTGTTGACGATACGGTACATCCAGTTTTCAAAGGGCATATCGCGGTTGTACCGGTCAAAGAACCGGAACGCGCGAATGAACGCTTCTTGCGTCAGGTCCTCCGCATCGTCTCTATTGCCGGTCAGGCGGTAGGCGATATTATATACCGTGCGGTGATGGCGACGCATCAGCGTCTCAAACTCCGCATGAGTGTCCTGCCAACCGGCAGCTGCCTCTTTCGTCCATTCCATTCTGGATTGTCCTCCTGTTGCTTATTACGCCTGTATCGGTGGCGTCGGTTCCCGATAGTTAGACTCACCGCCGCGGTTTTCGTTCCGCGGCGGTGCCAGTTCATTCCTCTTTGGGGGTGGGTATCGGTTCTAGGAGCATCTCTTTCGTGTAGATGAAGTCACTGCGGTGGTAATCGGCGAGTTCATAGTCGTCACGTAACACGATAGCTCCCGTCGGGCACGCCTCTTGGCAGTAACCGCAGAAGATACAGCGCAACATGTTGATCTCATATCGCACTGCATACCGCTCGCCGGGCGAGTAGCGGTTTTCATCGCTGTTCTCGGCAGCCTCCACGTAGATGCAACGCGCCGGACAAGCCCCTGCGCACAGCGAACAGCCGATGCACCGCTCCAGCCCGTTGTCGTAGCGACGCAGCACGTGCCGCCAGCGCGCGCGTGGATACATCGGACGCTTCTGCTCGGGGTATTGCACGGTAATGGGTTCATGGAAGGGGGGCTGATGCCGAAAGGTAATGCTCAGTCCCTGAGCCAGCGGTAGCACCGTCTTCACGAATCGCTTGGCAACCTGCGTAATCATCCGGTAGCCACCTCCTCGCGCCTCAACGGTGCCAGCTCGATAATCATCCCCCGATGTTGCTGACGTATCTTGCGCTGCAGCTGCAGAAGACCGTAAAGCAGGGCATCGGGCGAGGGCGGACAGCCCGGTACATACACGTCCACCGGCACAATCTGGTCCACTCCCTGCAGGATGGCGTAGTTGTTAAACACTCCTCCGCAGGAGGCGCATGCCCCCATCGAGATGACCCACTTGGGGTTGGGCATCTGGTCGTACAGCTGACGCAAGACAGGGCCCATCTTCTTCGACACACGCCCCGCCACAATCATCACGTCCGCCTGTCGCGGGCTGGGGCGGAAGACCTCCGAACCGAACCGCGAGATGTCGAACCGCGCCGACACCGTAGACATCATCTCGATAGCGCAACACGCCAAGCCGAAGGTCAGCGGCCAGAGGCTATTGACCCGTCCCCAGCGCACCAGGTCCTCGAGCTTCGCCAGCAGGATGTTCCCCTGTTGCTGGACGCCGGGTATTTGCGGCGTTGTCGAATCATGCGCGGCTATCTCCATAATGCGCTTCGCCATTGTTCCGCTCCTTTGGTGTTTCAGCGATATCAAGAGTTTCTTGCAACTACATTATACCCCTTAGAACGGCAATGCGTGTCCAATGCCCTGCGCCAGCGCTTTGCGGTACACCACGTGTGCTACCGCCACGTCCTCCAGCGCGACCCCCAGGCTCTTAAACAGCGTGACCTCAGCGGGGTCGGTACGCCCCGGCACGCGCCCAACCACGATGTCTGCCAGCTCTACCACCTGTCTCCAGTTCAGCTTACGCGCCTCGATAGCCGTGGCAAGCTCGCCCGACTCCACCTTCGCCTGCTCACGGTCATCCACTGCCACCGTCCGGCATCGCGCGAACACGCTCACATCCAGTTCGCGGCGCGAAAAAGCGTTTGTGCCGATGGCGTTGATGTGCGTACCATCGTCTATCCACTCCCCAAAGAGCACCGGCTCGCGCGCTGTGGTAGCGCAGACCACAATAGCGCTTCCCCGCGTAGCTTGCTCGGCGGTGTCTGCAGGCACGACGGAGACGCCCAGACGCTGGCTCATATAGTCGGCAAACTGCTCCCGCCTTTCGGGGTGGCGCGAGTACACTTTCACGCGCGCGATAGGGCGCACGGTGCACACCGCTTCTACCTGTGTCTCCGCCTGCCAGCCTGCGCCGATGATGCCCAGGGTACGAGCGTCATGCCGTGCCATATAGCGAGTGGCTACTCCCGATGCCGCTCCTGTACGCACCTGCCCCAGCTTGTCTGCCTCCATCACGCATAGCAGGTTGCCGTTATCGGCGTCGTACAGGAAGAAGAGGAAGCGCGTCTTCGGCGCGAAGGAAGCATACGCCTTGAATCCGAACACGCCCTCGCTGAGTACCGCTGCGCTCATGATATGGAACACGCCATCGGGCAAATAGAGGCGCTGGCGCGGGTTGTTGAGCACTTCCGCCTGCCCTTCTGCCGCGAAAACACGCTCTACCGCGTCCAGCGCCTCCGGCATCGTGAGCAAACCGTTCACCTGCGCTTCGGTCAGGAAGAACGCCATCGAAGATTCCCCTCTGAGAATACCGCTGTGCCTATTCGCGTTCCTCCATCGGCACCCACGGCAGGTCGCGTGCTCCCACGTACTCCGCGCGCGGGCGAATCAATCGGTTATCCGCCATCTGCTCCATGACGTGTGCTGTCCAGCCGACGATGCGGCTGCTGGCGAAGAGGGGCGTGAACATATCGATGGGAATACCCAGCATGTACTGCACTGACGCGGAGTAGAAGTCCACGTTGCAGTACAGCCCCTTCTCGCGGAGCATGACCTCTTCTACTTTCTCGGAGATGAGATACCACTTGAGATTGCCCTGACGCTCGCCGAGCTCGCGGGAGAGCCGCTTCAGGTGCTTGGCGCGTGGGTCCTCGGTCTTGTACACGCGATGTCCGAACCCCATGACGCGCTGTTTCTGCATCAGTAAGCCCTTGACGTAATCTTCTGCGCGTGAGGCATCGCCGATATCGATCAACATACGCATGACGCGCTCGTTCGCCCCACCGTGCAACGGTCCGGCAAGCGCACCGATAGCGCCCACTACCGCCGAATACATGTCCGAAAGTGTGGAGGTGATTACGCGGGCGGTAAACGTGGAGGCGTTGAACTCGTGGTCCGCCTGCAGAATGAGCGCAACATCCATAGCCCGCACACTCAGCTCATCGGGTATTGTGCCCTTCAGGGTGTACAGATAGTTTGCGGCATGGCTCAGCTCGGGGTTGTTTTTCAGCGGGAGTTCACCGCTTCGGATGCGCTCGATGGAAGTGATGATGGTGGGAATACGCGCCGTGAGCCGAATCGCCTTGCGCAAGTTGGCATCCGGCGAATTATCACCAGCGTCGGGGTCGTATACAGCCAATGCGGAGACGACCGTACGCAGCAAATGCATGGGATTGGCTCGTGGGGGCAAATCAAACAACAGCTTCATTACCTGTACCGGCAGCTCCCTGTTAGCGACGAGCTGTTCACGTAGCTGGTCATACTCTGCCTTGTTGGGCAGCTTGCCATACCACAGCAGGTAGGCGACCTCTTCGAAGGTAGCGTATCGCGCCAGGTCATCGATGTCGTAACCGCGGTAAATCAACTGCCCTGTCTGACCGTTCACGTCGCATATCGAAGAGGTACCAGCAATGACATCTTCCAGTCCCTTTGCAGCTATCATGGTGCTCATCTCCTATCTGTGTAGTACCTCGCTCATCTTCTTTCGCGAGGCGATGAATACCATAAGGATTGTACATCCTTTGTCTAAGGAAGTCAACTTGCATTGTGCCTGACTTACAAATCCTCTGGCTTTAGAGGCTCTTCGCAGTCTATCCCGGCACCGTACTCGCGTGGCATGGGTGGCTGTGACGCGCCAGGCTGGGTCCACAGCGCCTCGTTGCGGGCAAAAGGCAGACCCTCGGGATAGACATCTTTACCCCCCGTGTCACAGAACAGCCCCAGACACAGCGCACGCTCGCGCAGGCTACCTCGCGCTCCAATGTTACTGCGCCCCAGCGTGATGGAAGGTTGCACTTCGTAACGGTCATCTCCCCAAGCGTCCCAGAAGATGCCGATACCGTTTGCGTTGCCGGCGCCAAGGCTGAGGCTCGGAGCGCGATAGATGTCGTTACCGCCCGATTCTATCAGCCAGCCCAGCGAGAAATCATGCCCCGCTCCTTGCGCCATATTCATGGTTGCCAGGTAGCGGTCGTCTCCCGAAACATCCTCCAGAATCCCCACCGCGAAGTGCGCCGACGCACCCTGTACATACCAGATGCCCTCGTACGTGTCATCGCCCCCGCCGTCGGAGAGGATGCCCAGCCCGTACCAGTAGCCAACACCCTGCCCGAACACACCGCACGAGTAACGGTCGTTGCCCGCGCCGTCTACCAGTACACCGACGCCCCCTGCCAGCGAGTGCCCATCGGTGTAATCCGCACGCCTGCCGTAGCCGGCCCCCTGTGCCATGCTCACGTTGTGCTTGTCTGTTTGTGGCGAAGGGAAGTCCAGAACCCGGTCGTCGGCAATATAGACATCGTTTCCGTCCACATCCAGCAGTAAGCCGTAACCTTTGGTGCCGCCGTAGCCCTGCGCCATGCTGAAACCGGTACGGCGGCTATCTGCTTCTTCCACGTGGCATCCGGGCGCATCTTCTGCCCTGCGGCGAGGTATATCTCCGCAATCGCCTCATACAGGGGCTGCTGAAACCCGTCCGCTTTGCGTTTTATCGCTTCGGTAGGATCGCCGATTAGCGTCCGGCGTGTGCCTTCCGACAGGCGCAGGCTCGCAATAGAAAAGAGGCTTGCCGCGTTGCCCGCGTTCTGTAGACAATCCCGCCGCAGAACCCCTACCACAAACGGCACGCGCCAGGGGTCCAGGTGCAGGCTATCGAAAAAGGACAGTCGGTATTCACCTCCGCCGTACAGTTGCAGGTCCAGCGAGTTGAAACGCGCCGCTTGTTTGTTCAAACCGAGTTGTGCCAGAGCGCGGTCAAAGGCATCGGCGTTACCCCATACGGGCAGGAACAGACATCCTGCAGCGAGTAAGATAATTTGAAAGGCATGCATGGTTTTCTCACAATCATGCTTACATTCCTCTTTCTGGGAGATAAGGGAGATGTCCTGCCTGCAGGGTGAGATACGGACGGCACAACAGGAAGACGCTGCCGCGCTGGCGCGTCTGTACGTGGAAGCGTTCGGCTCGAAACTGCACTGGGCGTTCGGTAGATATGTTGATGCGATGCCTGCGGTTGTGCAGGAGATGTTGATAGCTGAGCAGATGCGCTTGAGCGAGACGCTGGTCGCGGAGGTAAACGGGCAGGTAGCGGGCATGGCAGTACTGCGCCGTGACCCCACCCATCGACCGAGATGGCTCATGATATGGCGGCTGGTGCGTCGCCATGTGAAGGGCTGGCGTATCCTCACCGCAACATTCATCATGACCGCTATGTGCAGTAACCTGTGTACGCCCACCCGTTCCTATCTAGAATCGCTGGCGGTGGACGCACGCTATCGTGGGCAGGGCATCGGTACGTTGCTTCTGGAACGATGCTTCGAGGAGTCGCGTCAGGCGGGGAAGCGAGAAATCTCGCTGCATGTCGTGGACACCAACCCCCACGCCAAGCGGCTATACGAAAGGATGGGGTTCCGCACCGTACGGGTGGAGCGTTTCGGGTGGATTGCCTCGCGCTGGATGGGTTTCAGCGCACAGTATTTCATGGTGCGCCCCCTGTGACTACGCACGCGGGTGATGCTTCCTGTATACTTCGCGCAGGTGGTCGATGCTCACTCGCGTGTAGATTTGGGTGGTATTGATGCTGGCATGTCCCAGCATCTCCTGCACCGCCCGCAGGTCTGCCCCACCTTGCAACAGATGCACCGCAAACGAGTGGCGCAAGGTGTGGGGGCTAACTGGGTGGGG
Organism: uncultured bacterium; assembly: GCA_938027655.1. Classification (GTDB taxonomy): domain Bacteria; phylum Armatimonadota; class HRBIN16; order HRBIN16; family HRBIN16; genus HRBIN16. The sequence continues at coordinate 36,868 of CALJAP010000085.1, forward strand.
GATACCGGCGCGTTGTGCATACTGTTTCAGACGCAGCCAGAACTGCGTTCGCGATAGCGGTGTGCCGCGCTCGCTGAGGAAGAGGTAGTCCTCGCTACGTTTGCCCAGCAACTTCGGGCGGGCAAGGCGCAGGTAATCCTGCAACGCCGATTTCGCGCTGTCCCCAAAGGGTACCCACCGTTCTTTTGCCCGTTTGCCGAACACGCGCACGAAGCCCTCGCGCAGGTCGATATCCTGCAGGCGCAGTGCTACCACCTCTGACACACGCAACCCGGCGGCGTACGCCAGCTCCAGCATCGCCCGGTCGCGCAATCCGATGGGCGTTCCGGTGTCTGGCTGTGACAGAAGGCTCTCCACCTCCTGACGCGAGAGGGCGCTGGGCAGTTTGCGAGGTATGCGGAACGTGGAAACGGAAGCGATGGTCTGCTCGGGTAAAACGCCTTCCTGTCGCAGGAAGCGTGCGAACGCTCGCGCCGCACACAGCTTGCGTTCGATGCTGACCTCTGCCAGCCCGCGCTTGCGCAGATGTTGGGAGAAAGCCAGCAGACCGTTCTCACCCAGAGCCTCGTGCAGGCAATACCCTCGTTTCCGGGAGAACTCGGCGAGCTGGCGCAGGTCACGCGAGTAAGCGTCCTGCGTGTGGGCAGAGGCGCCTCGCTCCACACGCAGGTAGTGCAGAAATCGGGCAATCTGTTCGTTCATTTAGCCGCAGGCTGACCGATGCGGGGCTGCGGGTTCCTGATGATACCCAGCGCCCAGCGGATGCCCCCCAGCATGTGCTGTTTATACCATTCGCTTTCGATAACATCCTCGCGATGCCCCAGGCCAGTATAGAACACACGCCCCTTGCCGTAGGGCTTGCACCATATCAACAGGTAGTCGCCCGGCTGCCCCGCTTGTGGATGCCCATCGTTGGGATGCTTGTCCATCGATCCCAGCACGTGCAGTTTGGCGCGGTCGTTGTTCTTGAACTCGTAGATTTCGTCAAACACCCTGAAGCGCGGGGCAAGATGCGCCATCGCCGGGTGCTTGGCGTCCTCTACAATCACCTCCACCTCGCACTGCGCCCCGTGCGTCAGGAACTCTCCACCTAGCATGTCGATGAAAGCGGGTTCATCGTGATAGGTATCCGCCGCCGCGTGCAGACCGATCACCGCTTTACCCGACTTCACCCAGTTGAGAAACGCCTGCAGGTCGGGAATGCCGATGTTGCCGGTGGTGTTCGAGAAAATCACCCCGTCGTACTTTTTCAATCCTTCTGGCGACATCATCTGCTTGACATCCTCGGCGGTGCGGCAGTATTCCACCGTGAACTGCCCAGACCTGTCTGCCAGCTCGGCAATGACTTTGTCAAAGCTCTTAATCGCTCCCTCGTGACGGAAGCCAGCGGTATGCGATACCACCAGCAGGCGCTTCTTCGCGCGTTGTGCTTCCGCAGGCACGCTGAAAAGCACCATGACGCCACAGAGCACCAGTATCCACCATGTTCCGTTCATGCTTCTACCTCCTGCTTGAGGGACGGTTGTTTGTCTACCGTGCGAATCTTCCGTTTTCAAAAGGGGGAGTCCTGCAGCTTTAGGAAACGCTTCCTGCATGGGTATAATATTTTATCACACGTGATTATCTAGATACGAGCGGAGCAGTTCCGTTTGCTGTCATTCCTGTAGCCGCAACCTTCAGGTTGCGTGCCTCTGGCGCAGGCGACGCGGATTATTTGGATGTTGGCAGCAAGATTGCTGTCACTCCTGTAGCCGCAACCTTCCGGTTGCGTGCCCCTGGCGCAGGCGACGCGGATTATTTGGATGTTGGGTTGAAATGGTGGGCTATGGTGAGCAGAAACCTATCTTCACAGGTTTTCCAATCCGCGCAGGCGGATTTTGCTTCCTTCATCGCCCATGATTTCCATCGTGGGGTTCAGCATGGTGAAGACGTAAAACGGGCTTGCCTGCATCCAAATAACCACGTGTGGCGAACTATCAGTCCCTCGGCATGGTGACTGCAATCGCCACGTTCTGCAGGTACTTTTCCGCCGAGCGCAACACGTCTTCCCGCTTCACTGCAGCCACTCTGTCCGCAAACTGCCGGTCAAACTGATAGCCCAGCCCAATGCACTCGTACCAGCCGAGGAAATAGGCACGGTCGCGCACGCGCTGGTGGCGCAGCGCATAAGAACCAATCACCAGCTTCTTGGCTCGCTCCACCTCCTGTTCGGTGGGTGGATTGGTGCGCACCGATTGCATCTGTTGCACCAGCGCCTTCTGGACATCATCCACAATCAACACAGGCACTCCCGTTGCGCTGATGCGGTAGGGCGCAATCTCCACAAAGCCAAGCAGGCAGCTCCCTCCTGCCAGCGGCGGATAAAAAGAGCCAATCTCGTAGCCGATACCCGCCGCATCGCGCAGGTTGGTGAAAATGCGCGAACTCTTGCCCCGTCCCAGGATGGCGTCCAGCACCGTCAAGGTGGGGTACTCCACAGAAGTGATACCCGGTGCAGGATACCCTGCCATAATATAGGCGGTATTGCCCGCCTGCTCACGCACCTTGCTGAGGGGTTCGCGCAGGGGGGTAGACGTCAGGCTCGGGCGACGCACCGCACTGCGCGCCTCCCAGCTGCCGAACAGGGTGGTGAACTTCTCCACAACGCGCTCAGCAGGCACATTGCCCACCACCACAATCACCAGATTGTCCGGTGTGTAGAAACGGCGGTGAAACTCCTGTAACTCCTGCACAGTGGCTCGCCGGATATAAGCCGGGTCGCCGGTGAACGGGTAAGCGTAAGGATGGTCCGGCGGATACAACAGCGTTCGCAACGCCATGAAAGTGCTGCGGAACTTAGCGGTACGCTCCGCCTGCGCCTCTGCCAGCGTCTCCTGCTTCGCCCGTTCCACCACCTCCGGCTCGAACTGCGCGTTCTTGATACCTTCTGCCAGCAGCCACGCCGCGTCGTCAAACGCCTCGGCAACAGTGGTAATGGAAATCTCCGTATAGTCGGGCTGCCAGTAGGAGCGTATCTCTCCACCGACGCGCTCGATCTCCTGCGCAAGAGTCTGCATAGTCTCGTTGGTGGTGCTGCCGAACAGACTGCGTGAGGTCAGCAAGCCGATGCCGCGTTTATCCTCCGGCTCTGCCCACATGCCTACCTTCAGAAACGCCTCCAGAGCAACCACCCGCGCGGATGGCTCGTGTGAGACCACAATCACCATGCCGTTGCTGAGGATGCGCTTCACCGGCTCGGCGGCAACCCGGTACTGACCCCAAAGCAGTGCTACCCAGAGTGTGCACAGCAGTCTGCCTTTACTCACCACCCGCATTTTTTGACAAGCTCCCTTCCATCCGTTATCGCCCTACTCCTTTACCAGCGTCACCACTACCCGCTTTTCGGGGTCGAGGTACTTTTCCACTGTGCGGCGGATATCCTCGGCAGTCACCGCCAGTACGTTCTTTTCGTACTCGGTGGCGAAGAGGTAGGTATCTATCATTTCGTAGAAGCCCAGCGCGTTCGCTTGCCCTTCGGTAGTCTCTATGCTGAAGAGATAGTTGCCCAGTATCTCGCGCTTGGCGCGCGCCAGCTCTGTCTCCGTAATCGGCGTCTTCGCCAGCTGCTGTAACGCGCCCACCACCATCGCCTCCGCCTGCTGGGGATTGCCGCCTTCGGGCAGCTCCACGACAATGCTGAACAGCCCCGGATATCGCTGGGTCAGAAACTCGGTGGTAACGCGCGTGGCAACTCCCTGTCCGACCAGCAGGCGGGTCAACAGCCCGTCGCGTTGCCCCAGCAGGGCAAGGAGCAGGTCACACGCGCAGACGTCCCTCACCTCTGTCACCGATGGCGCCATGAAGCCGATGCCCACCACCGGGAAGCCCCTGCGCACCTTGAACTGGGCGTGGCGAGGCGAGTCGGGTGGCGGTTCGGGTTGGGGTTCGGGATCGGTGATGTCGCGCCTCTGCCACTTGCCGAAGAGCTTCTCTGCCACTGCAAACACTTCCGCTTCGGCGACATCCCCCACGACAACCAGCGAGGCGTTGTTTGGCACGTAGTACTTGCGGTAGAACTCCACCACTTGCTCGCGCTGGATGCGGATAATGGAATCGCGCGTGGCAGCGACAGGCAGGCGATAGGGATGCTTTTGAAAGAGCAGTTCTGCCAGCCGCTGGTTCGCATCGCGCACGGGGTCGTCGGCGGCGCGCGCCAGCTCGTCTAGAATAATCATCTGTTCGCGTTCCACATCTTCGGGGCGCAGCGCGCTGTTTTGCACCGCATCAGCCACCACCTCCAGCGCATTTTGCCAGTATCGGCTGGCGACGGTGGTATACAGGTGCATCCAGTCGCGCGAGGTGGTGGCATTGAGGGTGGCGCCCAGCTCCTCGATGTCGCGGTCTACCTCACCTCTGCCTCGCTTCGCCGTGCCACGAAACAGCAGATGCTCCATGAAGTGCGCTACACCGTTGGTTTCAGCGGTCTCTCGCGCGGAGCCCGCACGCACCCACAGGTCTATCGTCACCAGCGGCGCTTCATGCGCCTCGCGCACCAGCACGCGCAACCCGTTTGGAAGGGTCTTCAGTTTGATCGATTCAGCAGGCAGGCTATCTGCCGCGGCAACAACCGCCGCCAGCAGCAGAAACCAGCAGACGACCACAGATTTGACCACAAAACGACTCCTAAGAGAGGATATTCTATAGCCTTATTTATTTCGGCAAGAACAGTGGTTTCACCTGTCTGACGTTTGCTTGCTTCAGGGGCAGAGGATATGTTATCATCTTTAATCGGATTCCAACTGCCGATAATGAGAGTGCCATGTTAGCTCAGGAGTTACGCGAAAAATACCTGCGGTTCTTTGAGAGCAAAGGACACAGACGGTTTCCTTCAGATAGCCTTGTGCCCAACGACCCGTCGTTGCTGTTCACCAGCGCGGGCATGGTACAGTTCAAGCCCTACTTCCTCGGGCTGGCAACCCCGCCCCACACACGGGTCACAACGGTGCAGAAATGCCTGCGCACCACCGACATCGAGTCGGTGGGCGACCACTCGCATCTCACCTTCTTCGAGATGCTGGGTAACTTCAGCTTCGGCGACTACTTCAAGCGCGAGGCTATCCTGTGGGCGTGGGAGTTCCTCACTGAGTGGCTGCATATCTCACCTGACCGCCTGCGCGTTACCATCTACTTGGACGACGACGAGGCGTACGAGGTGTGGAATCGTGAGGTGGGCGTGCCCGACCGCAAAATCTTCCGCTTCGGTGAGAAGAGCAACTACTGGCCCGCCAACGCCATCTCGGAGGGTCCGAACGGTCCATGTGGTCCCTGTTCGGAAATCTTTTACGATACCCGTCCCGACCTGCCTCCCACCCCTGACGGTGTGTGGGACGACGTACGCTGGCTGGAAATCTGGAATCTGGTGTTTATGCAGTACGAACGGCACGACGGCGGCAGACTCACCCCTCTGCCACGTAAGAATATCGACACGGGCATGGGGCTGGAACGCACCGCCGCCATCCTCGCGGGCAAGGCGAGCGTGTTCGATACCGACCTCTTTCAACCACTCATTGCGCGCATTGCCGACCTGAGCGGGCACGCCTACAGCGGTAGCGACTCCACAGAAGATGTTGCCTTCCGCCTGATTGCCGACCACATCCGCGCTACCACCATGTCCATCGCCGACGGAGTGCTCCCCTCCAACGAGGGGCGTGGTTACGTGATACGGCGACTCCTGCGCCGGGCGATGCTGCGCGGGCAGAACGTACTGGGCTTTGACCGTCCCTTCCTCGCCGATGTGGCAACAGCGGTGATCGAAACGCTGGGCGAGGTGTATCCCGAGGTGCGCGAGCGACGCGATTATGTGCTGCGCACCATTCGCAGCGAGGAAGAACGCTTCCGCCAGACCATTCAGGTTGGTTCACAACGGCTGGCGGAGATGCTTGGGGCGTCCGAAGTGCAGAGGAGCAAGGTACTGCCCGGCGAGCAGGCGTTCATGCTATACGACACCTACGGTTTCCCCCTGGAGCTGACACAGGAGGTCGCCGCCGAGGCGGGTATCGGGGTCGATGTAGAGGGCTTCCGTCGGGCGATGGAGGAGCAGCGTCGGCGTGCTCGTGAAGCCAGCGGTATTGCCACACAGTTGTTCGCCATCGCGGGCGACGCTGCCACCGAACTGCAGAAAACGCTTCCGCCGACAAAGTTCCTGGGCTACCGGCAGCATGAGGCGGAAGCGAAGGTGCTCGCCATTATCCGGCAGGGAGAACCTGCCACTTTTGCCAGCGAGGGCGAAGAAGTGGAACTGGTGCTAGACCAGACCCCCTTCTACGCTGAGGCAGGCGGTCAGGTGGGCGACACCGGATGGATACAGGGAAAAGACTTCCGGTTTGAAGTCAAAGATACCCAGAAGGTGGGCGACCTGTACCTGCACATCGGCATGGTGACGCGCGGACGTGTGGAGGTGGAAGCCCCCGTTTCCGCCCGCATCGACACGCAACGTCGCTGGCACATCATGCGCAACCACACCGCTACGCATTTGCTACATGCGGCGTTACGCCAGGTGCTGGGTTCGCATGTGCATCAAGCTGGTTCGCTGGTAGCACCCGACCGCCTGCGTTTCGACTTCACCCATACCAGCGCGATGAGCGAGGAGCAAATCGCCGAGGTGGAACGTCTGGTGAACGAGCGTATCCTAGAAGACAAGCCGGTCATGGTACATTGGGACGTGCCGCTTGCGGAGGCGCGGGCGCGCGGCGCGATGGCGCTGTTCGGGGAGAAGTACGGCGACACCGTGCGCATGATCGAGGTGCCCGGCGTGAGCCTGGAATTGTGCGGTGGCACGCATCTGGAACGCACCTCGCAGGTCGGGCTGTTCAAGATAGTGTCGGAGGAAAGTGTGGCGGCGGGCGTGCGCCGCGTCGAGGCGGTCACGGGTTGGGGCGCGTATCAGCTGATGCGCCAGCAACAGGAGCTGCTGGAGGAAGCGGCGGCGCGTCTGAAATGCGCGGTGTCCGACATCCCTGCGGCGATCGAACGTCTGCAGGCGCAGCGTCAGGAGATGGAGAGGCAGATTCAGCAGCTACGCACCGGTGCGGCTGCCCGCTCCATGCAGTTCGAACCCGTCGAGCTGGCGGGGTTGCAAGTGGTTACCGGACGAGCCGACGGTGCAGACGCGCAGACGTTGGCTTCTCTGGCGGACCAGGCGGCACAGAAGGCATCAGTGGACCTGGTGGTGCTCGCTGCAGCAACCGACGGCAAGGCGCTGTTCGTGGCGAAGGCGAAACCCTCGGCGGTGGCAAAGGGGGTTCATGCCGGCAACCTGGTGCGCGAGCTGGCGAAAATCAGCGGGGGCGGCGGCGGCGGGCGTGCCGAGTTCGCTCAGGCAGGCGGGCGCGATGCTAGCAAAATCCCGCAAGCTTTGCAGCAGTTGCCCCTCCTGCTACAGCAGATGGTGGGAAGATAGCAAAAATCGAAATGTTTTTTTGCTACAATCCTGCAAAAACCGCCTCAGTGGTACGATTCTTGCTATATATATGGAATGGAAACCCCGCAAGGCGGGGTGGGGTCAGGCACACCGCCGGTAACAATGACCGACGGTCTGTGCTGATAGGGCGCGAAAGCACTGGGTTTCGCGCCGGTGCGCCTGGACGCGCTTGGCGTCGGGCTGCGAAAGGGTGAAACATCACCCTTTCGCCTAACGGTGCACTCGCAATGCCGCCGGATGTTTCCATCCGGCGGTCTTCCCTTTTCTATACATGTACGTTGAACAGCACGCCGATTAGATAGGTCAACACACCCACCACAAAAGCGATGGCAGTCATCTCCAGCCCGCTGACCCACCACTTGCGCGTAGTCACCAGACTCTTAGCTGCCCCCACCGCGAAGTGCGCCAGCACGCTTACGAACGCCGACCAGAATACCGCCATCCACCCCCGTGCGAAGAAGAACGGCAGCACCGGTATCAACCCACCAACGGCAGTGGATACCATCGACGACAGAAGCGAGACCCACGGATTGGGGAAGCTGGCTTCGGATAGTCCCAGCTCCTCATGCGCCATCAGGCGCAGCATCTGGTCAGGCTTCTCTGCCAGCCGACGCGCCATTGCCTCCGCTTCCTCTTCGGAAAAACCCTTGAGCTGGTAGAACAGGCTCATCTCCTCAATCTCTTCTTCCGGGTTCTCGTGAAGCTCTCCGCGCTCGCGGGCAAGCTCCGCCTCGTACACCTCACGCTCTGACTTCGCTGCCAGAAAGGCGCCGGAGCCCATCGATAGCGCGCTGGCCAAAGTGCCCACCAGCCCAGCAATCAGCACCGTCTGGTGTCCAGCCGCGCTGCCCGCGCTGTAGCCCGCCATACCGGATACAATGCCGAATACCGCGCCTAACCCATCGTTGATGCCGTAGATGGCATCGCCTATCCACGAGCCGCCGCGCACGTGCCAGTGTTCCCGCCGCAGGATGCGCTCCACCGGATGCTCCGTGCCCGAGGCGGAGTACAAAGCGTGTGTCATGTGAGCATGTTCCTCTTCATCTCGCATCACCCGCTGCGCGAGTTCTGCGGTACGTTCGTCGCCCATGTGCTGCATCTGCAGGTAGCGTGCCACTGCCTCGTCTTCATGTTCCTCCATCCGTCGCAGCACCATCTCAGGGCTTGCCAGATACGCCTGCCAGCCGAACAGCGGTTTCACCTTACGAACCTGCGGCGGTTTGCCTCCCAACTCTACCAGTCGCTGGCTCCACTCCTCTGCGTGGCGGTCTTCCACTTGCGCCAGCTGCTCCAGTATCTTCTTTTTGCGCGGGTCTTTCTCGCGTTTCGCCAGCAGGCGGTAGGTCTCTGCGCTGGACAGCTCGCCCCGAATCACCTCTTCAATTGAAGCCTTCAATTTTGCATCGGCACCCATCGAACCGTCTTTTCTCCTTTTAATAATGATTCGCGTTATTATTATATCACATCCCCTGTGAAAAAGGGAACAGAGGATAGAAGAGTGGCTCTTTCTGTTGACAATCTCCTGTTTAAACCTGTACAATTTGCACGCAGGAGGATGAGAACAGATGCTGGCATCGTTTGGCAAAGGGTTGATTCTTCTCGGTGTGATGCTTGTCCTGCTCGGTGCGCTCATGTGGGCGATGGAGCGGTTCACCGGCGCACGGGGCGGTGGTTTGTTGCCCGGCGACCTCGTGTGGCGTAAAGGCAACTTCACTATCGGCATCTTTCTGGGAACCAGCATCGCCCTCAGCATCCTGCTAACGGTTATTCTCTGGGTGATTGGATGGTTGAGCAGACGATAGAAGAGGCAGTACGGCTGCTGGAAGAGTACCGTTACGACCTGCCGGAAGAGCGCATCGCGCAACAGCCGGTGGAGCCGCGCGATAGCTCGCGCTTGCTGGTGCTGCACCGTGACGCCGGCAGCCGCGAGCACCGCATCTTCCGCGACATTGTGCAATATCTCCACCCGGGCGATACACTGGTACTGAACAACACGCGCGTGAGCGCGCGTCGCCTACGCGGTTTCAAGAGTACCGGCGCACAGGTAGAGGCATTGCTGCTGCGCGAGGTTCAACCGGGTGTGTGGGAAGCGATTGTGCGCCCGGGCAGGCGATTGCTGGTGGGCAGTCAGGTGCTTCTGGAGGGACACCTGAGGGCGGAAGTGATTGCCTGTCTGCCACAGGGGATGCGCTTGCTACGCTTTGAGCACCCTCAGTTGGTACATCACCAGCCGCTGGGCGAGATACCGTTGCCCCCTTACATCCGGCACAAGCTGGAGAACGAGGAGCGTTATCAGACGGTATACGCAGCGGTTAACGGCTCGGCGGCAGCTCCGACAGCAGGGCTACATTTCACCCCGGAACTGCTACAACGCATCCGCGAGATGGGCGTGCGTATCGTGACCATCACCCTGCACGTGGGTATCGCCACCTTCCGCCATCCCGAGCCAGAGCAGCTGGTGCAGGGACGCCTGCACCCGGAGTGGTACACCATCTCCGAAGAAGCTGCCGAAGTCATCAACAGTACGCCCGGGCGTATCGTGGCGGTGGGCACAACCTGTGTGCGTGCGCTGGAGAGCGCGGCGTCAGGCGAACGGCGGGTAGAGGCACGGCACGGCAGCACCGACCTGTTCATTCTGCCGGGCTTCCGGTTCCGGGTTGTGGAAGCGCTCGTGACGAACTTTCACCTGCCTGCTTCCACGCCGCTCTTGCTCACCTGCGCCTTCGCAGGCAAAGAAAGAGTTTTCGAAGCCTATCGCGAAGCGTTGGCGATGGGCTACCGATTCCTGAGTTTTGGAGACGCCATGCTGATACTTTAGGGGGATTGCACCGTGAGAACGTTAGAGGACTGGTTCAAATATCTGGAACAGCAGTACGTGGACGAGAAAGCGCAAAAGGAGTCTGGGCCACCACAAGAGCAAACGCCGCAGAGACAGCAACCGGCGCAACCAGAGCCGATGACCAGCCGGGTGACAGCACCTTCTGTTCAGGAACAGAGGCAGCAGGAGGTACCCAAAGGGCGTCCGTCTGCTGTGCCGCCCTCACTGGAGCAGGTGCAGGTGGTGAACGTATCCGTGCCCGACCCTGCGGATTATATCTTCACACTGCGCCGCCCGACGAGCGAGCCTGCCACGCCTGCAGATGCCGAAGAGGAGACGAAGCGGGAAAAGCGCACGGAGGCAGTATCGGAGGCAAAACAACCTGATGAGCAGATGGCGACGCCGGCAGAGCCGGAGCAGGTAACGTCTCCTGCCGCGGAGTCGATTGCCGAAGAGACACCACCTGAGGAGGCTCCATCCGAAGCCGTCGTCGGGCAAACAGAACGTGCTCAGCGTGCAAAGCCCGTAAAACGTGCTCCTTATACCCGCAGCGTGCGTCCGGTTCCACCGCCTCAGTCTATTGAAGACCTCTGGAAACGTGTGCCGAAGCATGTGCGCCTGCTGGTGGAACTCGGCGATGACGAGGTGACGCAAAAGTACTACGACCGACAGTTTAAGGAGAGCCGACAGGAGCTGGTGGAACGCCTGCTGAACCCGTCGCTGACGCTGGAGGATACCGCCCGCCTGCTGGGGGTGTGTCCGACGACGGTGCGCCGCTACACCGAGCGCGGGCTGCTGAACCACTATCGCACGCCCGGCAACCAGAGGCGGTTCCGCCTGTCCGACGTTATCGCCTTCCTGGAGGCGAGGCAGCAAGCGCAGGAAGCCCGACGACGAAAGCGGTAAGGCACGGTGCATATCGCTATCTTCTCCGAGTCGTATCCGCCTGTTACCAACGGGGTGGCGGTATCCGTCAGCACCCTGCGCCGCGAGCTGTTGCAAAAGGGGCATCGTGTGACGGTGGTCACCGTACGTCACATACAGGCTTCCCCGCAGGAAGAGGACGTCATCCGAGTGCCCGCGTTCACTTGGCCGTTTGCTCCCGATTATCCCTTACCCCAACCGCGCCCTCTGCCCCAACTGCATCGTTTCTTTCGGGAGAACCGCGTGGACGTGATTCATACACAAATCCCGTTCCTGCTGGGGGTCGTCGGCTTGCGGATGGGCAGGCGATATGGGATACCGGTTGTGGCGCACTATCACACATTATACGATCGCTATCTGCACTACGCGCCTATTGCCCCTCAAGGAGCGCTTCGCGCCCTGCTATGGTGGCACCTGCGACGGTTCTACCGACGCGCACAGGTGACGATTGTACCTTCGCGTTTCGCCGGTCAGTATCTGCGGCGATTTGGGGTACAATCTCGTGCCGTAGAGGTCATCCCGACGGGCGTGGGGTTTCATCCGCTCACGGTGGAACGCGAAGAGGCGAGGGCGCGCTACGGTTTGCCCCCGGAGAGTCCGATACTGGTATATGCAGGCAGGCTGGCTCGGGAAAAGAACCTGAGCCTGCTGCTGGAGATGCTTCCGCTGGTGCAGCGCGAGGTGCCGAAGGTTTTGCTGTGGCTGGTAGGCAGCGGCAATGCAGCAGAGGCAATCCAGAGGGCTGTCCAGCATCGTGGTCTATCGGCAACGGTGCGCCTGCAGGGCAGGGTTCCACACGAGCACATCAGCGCGGTGTATATGGCAGCGGACCTGTTCGTCTTCCCGTCGGTCACCGAGACGCAGGGGCTGGTGCTGTGGGAGGCGCAGGCACATGGCTTGCCCTGTGTGGTGGTGAACGAAGGTGGTGCGCCGGAGTCGGTGCGCGACGGTGTGGATGGATTGCTAGTGCCGAACGAAGCAGAAGCGTTTGCGCAGGCGGTAGTCCGTTTGTTGAAAGACGATGCCCTTCGCCAACGGATGAGCCAGAACGCCCTGTGCTCGCCGCGGCTGACGCCGGGCGAAATGGCGGACAGAGTGCTGGAAGTGTATCGGCGGTTGCTAATGCACCCGCGCGTGAACGAGAAAACAGGAGGTTGAGTTGGTAGATAGCATCCTGAAGCCCATCGCCGAATGGGTAATCAGCGTCATCTCCTCGATGGGGTATCCGGGCATTGTGCTCCTGATGGCAATAGAGAGCGCGTGTATCCCGCTCCCCAGTGAGATCATCATGCCTTTCTCGGGGTATCTGGTCTACACCGGGCGATTTGACCTACACGCGGCATCCCTCGCAGGCGCGCTGGGTTGCGCCGTCGGTTCGGCAGCCGCTTACTGGGTGGGTATCTGGGGCGGTAGACCGTTCTTAGAGAAGTACGGTCGTTACGTGTTGATTCGGCGCAAGGACCTGGACGCCGCCGACCGTTTCTTCGAGCGGTGGGGGATGTGGGCGGTGTTTATTGCCAGACTACTGCCCATCATCCGCACGTTCATTTCCCTGCCGGCGGGCATCAGCCGGATGCCGTTTATTCCGTTTCTGGTGCTCTCTTTCGTGGGATCGGTGCCGTGGTGCTACCTGCTGGCGTATGTGGGCAAAGTGCTGGGTGAGAACTGGCAAAGCATTCGGAACTACTTCCATGGGGCGGATATGGTCGTTGGCATCGCGCTGGTAGTCGGCTTCGCCTTCTGGCTGTGGCATCACCTGAAGCCCGAGCCGGTGGAGACTGGAGCTGGAAAGTAGTATCGCAAATTGACGCGCATATGACCTGCTGTTATAATAAGCAGAGGGGTGGTGAGCATGGGATTACCGCAGGCAGCAGAAACCGGACGCAGGAAAATGACTTTTGAGCAGTTTCTGGATGCACTGGACGAAGACATCCGAGCCGAGCGGATAGATGGAGAGGTGGTAACTTTGAGCCCAGCAAGTGCGCTGCGTGAAAGTGTCGGAGGATTCTTGTACTTACTGCTGCGAGCGTACGTGGAGCAGAAAGGTTTGGGACGTGTTCTTATCGCGCCGTCTGTCATGCGACTGCCCAAATCGAACAGGGGTCGCGAGCCGGATATCCTGTTCGTGAAGCGGGAGAATCTCGCGCGTCTAAAGGACACCTATCCGGATGGAGCGGCTGACCTGGTGGTGGAAATCACCTCCGCGGAGAGCCGGTTGCGAGACAGAGGCGAAAAGTACACAGAGTACGAATTGGAAGGGGTCCCCGAATACTGGACCATCGCCCCAGAGGAAAAGAGGGTAGATTTCTTCGTCCTGAGCGCAAGAGGGTTGTATGAACGCCATCGGGAAGACGCTCAGGGAGTCTATCTCAGCCAGGCAATATCGGGGCTGGCACTGCCTGTGCATTGGTTATGGGAGTGCCCCCCGCTGGTAGAAGCGATACGGAAGCTGGGGCGGGTCTAAACCGTTCACGTGCCCATGTGGAACGAGCTGCGTGAGCTATACCGCTATCGTGAACTGCTCTGGACGCTGGTTCTGCGCGAGCTACGCGTGCGCTATAAGAACTCCTATCTGGGCTTCTTCTGGTCATTGATTGTCCCTCTCGTGACGGTTGCGGTACTCACCATCGTTTTCAAGCGCGTGATGGGCATGGTCATCCCGAACTACTCGGCATATGTGCTGGCAGCGTTTTTACCCTGGATGTACTTCCAGACGGCGTTACTGGATTCATCGCAGTCGGTGCTGGCTCAGATACAGCTGGTCAAGAAGGTATACTTTCCGCGTGAGGTGTTGCCTCTGGCGGCGGTGCTGGCGAACCTGATCCACTTTGTGCTTGCGTTGCTGGTGTTCTTTGTCTACCTGCTGGGTTACGTGGGTGCGCCGCTGTTGCCCAGCGTCGTGCTGTTGCCCGTGCTGGTATTCTTCCAGACGTTGTTGATTGCAGGGCTGAGCTTGATTATCTCCTGCCTCAACGTGTTCTACGAGGATACCAAATATATCGTCAGCATCGGTTTGCAGCTGATGTTTTATCTGGTGCCGGTTATCTACTTTTCCGAGCAGGTCTATCATGCGCAGCTCGCCTCGCCCGAGTGGCAGCGCTGGATATATCTGGTGTATCATCTGAATCCTATCGCCATGCTGATGACCGCCTATCGCAAGATTCTGCTGCCTCCCATTACCGTCCAGCAGATAGGAGCGGTGCAGAAGCAAACGTTCGCCTCTCTACCGATGGACTGGGGGTTGCTGGCGGTAGCGTGTGGTGTTTCGGTGCTTATCTTCGTGCTGGGTTACGCCTTCTTCAACAAACGCAAGTGGGATTTTGCGGAGCAGCCATGAAAGATACCGCTATTTTACTGGAACACGTGTCCAAGAGCTATCGTCTATCTCATCAGCCGTACTCATCGCTGAAGGGTATTTTGCTGTCGATGTTCCGGTATCGGCGGCGGATTGAGGTGCACCAGGCGTTAAACGATGTGAGCTTGACCATCCGGCACGGCGAGACGGTGGGCTTAATCGGTGTGAACGGCAGCGGCAAATCCACCCTGTTGGCGATTATCGCACGGGTCATCCGCCCCAACGCGGGCAGGATTGAGGTAAATGGGCGAGTCGCACCGCTATTGCAGCTGGGCGTCGGTTTTCATCCCGACCTGACAGGGCTGGAAAATGTGTATTTTAACGGCATCATTCTGGGGTTGACACGCCAGCAGATTGCCGAGAGACTGCCCTCTATCGTCCGATTTGCGGAACTAGAAGAGTTCATCGACACGCCGGTACGCGCCTACTCGTCGGGGATGGTGCTCCGGTTGGGCTTTGCGGTGGCGGTGCATACCGACCCAGAGATTATCTTGATGGACGAGGTGCTGGCAGTGGGCGATGAAGCATTCCAGCATAAATGCTTGCGAAAAATACAGGAATTCCAACATGAAGGGAGAACAATCCTATTGGTATCACATGACATGAATCAGGTACGCCAGGTGGCTACGCGCACCGTGTGGTTGCACCAGGGACGTGTGATGGCTGATGGTGCACCCGAAGAGGTGGTAACACAATACCTGGCATTTACTGAGGAGATGGAAAGGCGAGCGATATAGTAAAGACCCGTGTTTGCATTGCCGATACCACAGTGTGCACCGTTCAGAAATAAGAAGGCTGATTGCGATGGACAACCATTCGTATACTGTCGAGACGCATTACGCTTTTATCCAGCGGCTACTTCATCAGATTGCATCGCGCACGGCGGACGCGGTGAGTGAGGCGCTGCTGGCGGAGGCTCAACAGTACTTTGTCGCCGTGCAGGCAGCGTTGTGGACGGTAGACGCCAGTACACACCAGGCGGTGCTGGTGAGCGTTGCGCCTTACCCCTTCTCCGACGACCACCTGCCCTTCGATGTGCTCATGGAGGCGGTGACAAAAGCAGCAAAAAAGGACGGTCCCTGTTGCGTCGAGCTGGGTGAACGGTATGGGTGGTTGCATTCTTTCAAGATAGAGCCTTACCGCGCGGTGTACGTGGTTAGCCTTGTCACCGAGGAGCCTTTGCCGGAATGCTTGCAGGAGGTGCTGCAGACATGGCTCATTCTTCTGCGCACCTCGGTTGCGCAGCTGCAGGCGCAGGCTCACCTCCGCCGGGTGCAAAAGCACAACGATAAGCGTCTGCAGGAGGTCACCGCGCTCTACGAGATCGGGCAGGCGATGGAGGGTGGCGACCTGCAGGTTCTGCTGGACATGATTACCCGCAAAGCGGCAGAGGTCATGGAAGCACAGGCGTGCTCGCTGATGCTTCTGGATGAGGACGGTCAAACGCTGGTCATTCGCTCCAGCTACGGCTTACCTAATACGGTTATCGAGCAAACGCGCGTGCCGTGGGGACAGGGGATTGCGGGCAGGGTGGTCGCCAGCGGTCAAGCCATGTTGATTACCGACCCGCGTAAAGACCCTCGCCTCGCCGGTGAAGACGTGCCGTACCGCGAGGACATCCAGGCGTCGCTCTGTGTGCCGTTGCGGGACAGCCATGGCGGGGTAATTGGGGTACTGAATATCCATCGGCGCAAGCCTGCTCCACTCTTTACCCAGCAGGATATGCGCCTGTTTAGCGTGTTCGCCATGCAGGCGGCGTCCGTTATCAAGTACGCACAGATCCGCCGTGCCCTCATGTATCGGGTGCATGAGCTTTCGGTACTCTCCGAACTGAGCGCGGCGGTAAACTCCACGCTGGAGCTGGAACAGATACTGCAGCAAACCGCAGAGGGCATTGTGGAAACCGTGCGGTTCGACCGCTGCGCGATATTTCTGCTGGACGAGTCGGGTAAGCTGGTAACGCCCCGCGCGGTGCGTGGTTATCGCCCCGAAACACTGGGTAGCACGCCGGTTCGCGTGGCGGACGGCGTCATCGGGTTAGCGGTACGCAATAAGGAGCTGGTGCTGGTAGAGAACGCCCAGCAATCCAGCCAGCCCGCGCGAGGGTTTGGCAGGATGCTGGGCACCAATGCGTTTCTGGTCGCGCCCATTCTGGCACGCAACCGCGTAATTGGAGTGGTGGTTGCCGACAACAAACCCTCCGGGCGCCCTATTGACCGTGCTAATATCCAGCTGCTCACCACCTTCATCAACCAGGCGGGCATGGCTATCGAGAACGCCCGTCTGTATCACGACCTGGACCGGCGATTTAACGAACTGCATAACCTGTGGGAGTACACGCGCAACCTGCTCAGCAGCATTGGTGTGGGCGTTGTGAGCATCGATAGAGAGGAGATTGTACTGACCTGGAACGATGCCGCCGAACGCATCACCACTGTACCTCACGAGAAAGCGCTGGGATACAAACTGGAGGACCTGTTTGCCCACTTTTTCCTGCCGGAAGAAGAGAAGAACATGCTTCTGGAGATTATCCGCTTCCCCTTCCAGACGGGCGAAAGACACTCGCGTTTCAAATGTGCTCTGCATCCCTATCAGCGCGGTGAGATGTACTTCAATTTTGAAAGTTCTCCCCTGCGTGCTCCCAACGGTTCCGTTCAGGGTGTGGTGTTTATTTTTGAAGACATCACGCACGAAGTGCGGATGGAGATGGAGGTGCAGCGCATCGGGCAGCTGGCAGCGGTTGGGCAGCTCGCCTCTACCATCGCCCACGAGTTGCGCAACCCGCTCAGCTCCATCCGTGCTTCCGCCCAGCACCTGCGCGGCGAATACGCCAGCAACCCCGAGCTGTGTGAGTTTCTGGACATTATCATCAACGAGGTGGATGTGCTGAACACCAAAGCCACCGAGTTCCTGCGGTTCGCCCGTCCTGTGGAACCGGTATTCCAGGAGGTGAACCTGTCCGACCTGATGAGCAGTACCGTCCAGTTCATGCACTCCTATATCGAGGAGCAGGGGGTGCAGGTGGAGGTGGACGTTTCCGTGCCGTTTACCATCAAGGCGGACCCAAACCAGCTGAAAGAAGCTCTTCGCAATCTGATTATCAACGCGGTGCAAGCCATGCCGGAAGGTGGAACCTTGTCGCTTATCGCCACACCCGCCCCAGGCGACACGGTAAATATTATCGTCAAGGACACGGGAGTTGGGATACCGCCCGAAAATATGGACCGTATCTTTACGCCGTTTTACACTACCAAAGCCAAAGGGTCGGGGCTGGGGCTGGCAAACGTCCAGAAGATTGTGGAAAGCCACGGCGGTACTATTCGCGTGCACAGCCGGGTGGGTGAAGGAACCGAGATGCGTATCACTCTGCCGGTGCACCCGGTGCGTCGCATCCGCCGCATTGAGCTGGGAGACGATGACAATCTGCGCACCAGAATACCAGACCTCTAAAGACTCAGAGGCAGGCTTGAAGGGGGGTATGACAATGAAGGTAAAAACAGCGACAGAGAAACCAACACCGTTGACCCTGCTTATCGTGGAAGACCAGGCCAGTCACCGTCGTGTACTGGAGGCGCACTTCTCTAAGCAATACGATGTGCTCACCGCCGAGCACGGTCAGCGTGCGCTGGAAATCGCTTCACAGCGGCCTGTTGACCTGTTGATTGTCGATCTGATTCTGCCCGGTGCGATGAACGGAATGGAGGTGCTGCAAAAGATTCGCGAGATGTATCCGGACGTAATGGCTATCATGATTACCGCGCATCCTACCGTTCGCACAGCGGTACAGGCGATGAAAGATGGCGCGATAGACTATATCGAAAAGCCTATCGACCTAGACGAGCTGAAAACAATGGTGGACAGAGCAGCCGAGCAGTATCGCCGCAAGCAGGAGGAAGCTCTACTCCAGCCTCAACACAGCGGCACTCTCGATCTGCAAGGTATTGTGGGCACCAGCGAGGCGATGCAGAAAGTGTATAGGATGATTGCGAAGGTCGCGGCGAGTAATGCAACCGTACTGATTCGCGGTGAAAGCGGTACCGGAAAGGAGCTGGTCGCCAAAGCCATTCATCGCAATAGCAATCGGGCGAACGGGCCGTTTATCGCCGTGTCCTGCGCCGCGCTACCGGAGACCTTGCTCGAAAGCGAGCTGTTCGGGCACGAGAGGAACGCTTTCACCGGCGCAACGTCACAAAAGCCGGGCCGGTTCGAACTGGCACACAAGGGCACCCTGTTCCTTGATGAAGTGGCAGAGATTAGTCCTGCTATTCAGGTGAAATTGCTGCGCGTGCTGCAGGAACAAGAGTTCGAGCGGCTGGGTGGCACCAAGCCGATTAAAGTGGATGTACGCCTGCTCGCCGCCACGAACAAAAACCTAAAGGAGATGGTGAACAACAAAACCTTCCGCGATGACCTGTACTATCGCCTGCACGTCATCGAGATTTACCTGCCTCCCTTGCGCGAACGAACGGAAGACATTCCGCTTCTGGTGGAACACTTTCTGAATCATTACGGCAGGGAGAACGGCAAACGGCTCAAATCCGTTGCCCCCGAAGCGATGCACATCTTGAGGAACTACCACTGGCCCGGCAACGTGCGCGAGCTGGAAAACGTCATCGAACGGGCGGTTGTGCTCGCTGACAGAGACACAGAACTGCTTACGCCCGACCTCTTGCCGGATTCTATCACCAAGACAGTGTAAATCGCTTAGATTTTTTTGCAAATACCGGCAAAAACGCGCCGAATGGTACGGAACTTGCAGCTATATATGGACGGATATGCTTTTGCAAGGATACCTGTTAAGAATGCAGGAATTGTATATTATCCTTAAAATCGCAACAGATGCCTGGTCCATGCTGAAAGGGGAAGTCTGATCCCATGCCCAGAGTGCTGATAGCGGACGATGAGACGAACCTGTGTAAGGTGCTGGCTGCAAGGTTGCAGCAAAGTGGATTGCAGTGCGTGATTGCGCATGACGGTATGCAGGCGCTGGAACTCCTCCGCTCACAACCCATCGATGTGGCGGTGCTGGACGTACGGCTCCCGCGCAAGAACGGTGTGCAGATACTGCGCGAAATCCGGCGAGACAATCCGCAGCTCCCTTGCGTGCTCATCACTGCTTTCGAGGACATCGAGTTACACGAGGAAGCGGCGCGTCTGAGAGCGAATGCTGTTTTGCAGAAGCCGTTTGACCTGGAAGCGTTCACCGAGCTTATCTGGAGGGAGATCAGCGCCCCTGCCTCCACGACGGGAGCGCCCATGCTGCTGCAGAACGGCGAGAAGGTGATTGTGGACATCCGGCGAGGCGAGTGGTCGTATACCTATGCACCGCGCGTCATTTCGCAAGACGACCGCATACTGGAGATCGAACCGCCGCTGGCAGTAGTGGATACAGAGGTGTTGTCGCAAGGGGTAGCTATTGTTCAGTTTACGCGTGGGGATGGCGTATACCAGTTTCGTTCGCGCATCGAGTTGGCTACCACTCCCCGACAAGCGTTGTATCTGCGCAAGCCGGTCGCCATTCGTCGCCTGCAACGCCGCAAGCACCCACGCATTGCGGAAGAGGGACAGGTCAGCATCGTGTTTTCGTTCCGGGAGGAACGTGAGGCTGCTCCACTGACGCTTACGGGCGAACTGTACGACCTGAGTCACGGTGGTTTCTCCGTGTTGTTGTCGCAGGCGCCGCCCGTTGGCGAAGAGGTCTCCTTCCAGATGGCGCTACCCGAGGCAAACCTTACCCTCATCGGGCAAGCGCGGGTGGTGCATGTGGGCGGGATGATTGCCGACAGGGTACCGGCGGTTTATCACGCAGGGCTGAGGTTCACCCGACTCGCGCCCGCCATGCGGCAAGCACTGGCGGAATGGGTGGAGAGGCTGTTGAAACAGGCGTGAACACAAAATCTTGAGGAGGCCTGCGTTGCTGGTTCGTGTACTTTCGGGCACCGTACACGGGATTGAACCGCATACTATCGAAGTGGAAGTGGACATGCAGCCGGGCGGGGTGCCGGCATTTACCCTCGTGGGTTTACCGGACCGCGCGGTGCAAGAAGCGATTGACCGCGTTCGCCTGGCTATTCGCAACTCAGGACTGCACTGGCCCATGCGCCGTATCACCGTCAACCTGGCTCCTGCCGACCTGCGCAAGGAGGGGCCCGCTCTGGACTTGCCTATCGCCATCGGCATCCTGGCGGCAGCAGGGCAGGTAGACGGCGAATGGCTGGGCGAAACGTTTGTACTGGGTGAACTATCGCTGGACGGCACCGTGCGCCCGGTCACCGGGGTGTTGCCCACCGCCATTCACGCCCGCGAGCAGGGCGTGAAGCGCATGATTGTGCCCGCACCCAATGCCCCTGAGGCGGCAATTGTGGGCAATGTTCAGGTATACCCTGTTGCCAGCCTTGCGGAGGCAGTGGCGCTATTAAACACGCGCGACGGCATTACCCCGCTCAGCAACGACCCCGAACAGCTATTACAGCAACCGCCGAAGTATGAGGTGGATTTCGCCGATGTGAAAGGACAGCACCACGTCAAGCGCGCGCTGGAGGTTGCCGCAGCGGGAGGGCATAACGTGGTGATGATTGGTCCGCCGGGTTCCGGCAAGACGATGCTGGCGCGCCGTGTACCCACCATCTTGCCGCCGATGACGGTGGACGAAGCTATCGAGATTACCAAGCTGTACAGCGTCGCCGGGTTGTTGCCTCCGAACACCGGGCTATTGACCACGCGCCCCTTCCGCTCACCACACCATACCAGCAGTAACGCCGCACTGGTAGGGGGCGGAAGTGTGCCTCGCCCGGGCGAGGTGAGCCTGGCGCACAACGGGGTGCTTTTCCTCGACGAGCTGCCGGAGTTTCGTCGCGAAGTACTGGAGGTGCTGCGTCAGCCGCTGGAGGACGGCGTGGTGAGCATCGCGCGGGTGCAAGCCAGCATCGCCTACCCGGCCCGCTTCATGCTAATCGCCGCCATGAACCCCTGCCCGTGCGGATACTTCGGTGACCCCCAACATGGGTGTACCTGCTCGCCCACGCAAATCCGCAAATATCAACAGCGAGTGTCAGGACCGCTGCTCGACCGCATTGACATCCATATCGAAGTGCCGCGCCTCACCCCCGACGACCTGCTGCGCACCCAACCGGGCGAGCCGTCGGAAGCCATTCGCGAGCGGGTGGTGCGTGCACGAGAGATTCAGCAGAGGCGGTTTGAAGGCACAACCGTCCGCTGTAACGCGCAGATGAGCACGCGCATGCTGCGCCAGTTCTGTCCGCTCTCGGAGGATGTGAAAGCGATGCTACGGCAGGTGAGCCAGCAGATGGGCATCAGCGCACGCGCCTTTGACCGCATCGTGAAACTGGCGCGCACCATCGCCGACCTTGCCGGTGAGGAGCAAATCGGCTTGACGCACGTGGCAGAAGCCATCCAGTACCGCAGTCTGGACAGGCGTATCTGGCTGTAAAGGCTATATCTGGCTGGGGTCAATTCCCATCTCGCGCAGCTTCGCCGCGAGGCGTTCGGCACGGTGGTGCTCAGCTTCTGCCAGTTGCCCCAGCTCCAGAAAGCTCAGGAACTTGCGTCCGTCTGGGTAGAACAGGCCCACCTCCGCGTCCTTGCCTTTCTCGAAGCGAATGCCCAGACGTGGACTGCGCCAGCCTTCCATCTGAGAAACAGGGGTCAGCCTCCCTTCTTGGCGCGTCCAGCCGTCCCATTCACCGCTTTCCGGGTAGTACAGGTAATATTCCTCCACACCGTAGCGGTCGTAGAAAGCCAGTTTCTCCAGCATCTGTGACACCCGGTTGCCGGGCGACCACACCTCGAACACCACCTGCGGGGGGATATTGCCCTCTTCCCACTGCTTGTACGACCGGCGGTGCCCCTTGGGACGACCGAACGCCACCATCACATCCGGGGCTTGCCGAATCTCCGGATTCCCCTCTACGGGATACCAGAGCAGGTCTCCCGCTACGAAAACATCGGCGTTTTCGGCAAAGAGTAGTTCCAGATTGCCCTTGATGGTCACAATGCATTCGAACTGTATCGTATTGTCCGCCATCGGTTGACCGTCCGAGTCAGGATAGAACACCTTTCGCTCTGTTTGCACCGCTGTGGACATCGCCATCAACCTCCGGGGTGCAGGGTGTATTCAGCATACCATAGTGCCCCATCTCTCTGCAAGCTGGCACGGGTTCACGACTGCCGTGACCATACGGCTCGGCAGGAGCCTCCCCCTCCAGTGCGTTGCGCGAACATGCTTTGCAATCGTCCTCACCATCTGCTACAATCAGTACAGGAGCGACGATGAGCCTGTTTGAGCAGAAAAACCTATACGAAACGGAAGCGGAGGCACCGCTGGCGGCGCGGATGCGTCCCCGCACACTGGAGGAGTTCGTCGGGCAGGAGCATCTGGTCGGTGAGGGGACGGCGATTCGCAAAGCCATCGAGAACGACCAGCTCGGCTCGGTCATCTTCTGGGGACCGCCCGGCTGCGGCAAGTCCACGCTGGCGCGTATTATCGCCGCGCACACCAGATGCCACTTTGTGGAATACAGCGCGGTGACCAGCGGTGTCGCCGAAGTGCGCCGGGCTATCGAGGAGGCACGCAGCCGTCGCCAGCTGCACGGTCAGCGCACCATCCTATTCGTAGACGAGATACACCGCTTCAACCGTGCCCAGCAAGACGCCTTTCTGCCCCACGTGGAGAACGGCACGATTATCCTGATGGGCGCGACCACCGAGAACCCCTACTTCGCCATCAACGCGCCGCTGCTCAGCCGCTCACGGGTGTTGCGCTTCGAGCCGTTGAACGAGGAGCACCTGCGCCTCATCGTGGAGCGTGCGCTTGTTGACGAGGAACGCGGGCTGGGCAAACTGCACGTGCATCTTCCGCCAGAGTGCATGGACTATCTGCTGCGGATCGCCAACGGGGATGCCCGCGTGGCGCTGAACGTGCTGGAGGCGGCAACCGCCCTCGCCGAACCCGACACGCAGGGCAGGCGCATCGTTACACTGGAGATGCTGGAACAGGTGGTACAACAGCGCGCCGCGCGTTACGACCGTGAAGGCGACGAGCACTACGACACCATTTCCGCTTTCATCAAGTCGGTTCGCGGTTCCGACCCCGATGCGGCGCTACATTACCTCGCCCGTATGATTCGCGCGGGAGAAGACCCCCGTTTCATCGCCCGTCGGCTGGTTATCCTCGCCAGCGAGGACATCGGCAACGCTGATCCCCATGCCCTGCTGGTGGCGGTGGCGGCGATGGAGGCGGTGCAGTTCATCGGGCTGCCGGAGGCGCAAATCACGTTAGCGCAAGCCACCACTTACCTTGCCTGTGCGCCCAAGAGCAATGCCAGCTACATGGCACTGAATAAAGCCATGCACGACCTGGAGACACAGCCTTTAGCCCCCGTGCCCCTGCACCTGCGAGACGCCAGTTATCCGGGCGCACAGCAACTGGGGCACGGTAAGGAGTACATCTACCCGCACCACTACCCGGGACACTGGGTACCCCAGCGTTACCTGCCCGAAGGCAACTGGAACCTGCCCTACTATGAGCCTTCCGACAGCGGGCTGGAGCGCAAAATCGCGGAACGCCTGCGGCAGCTGCGCGAGCGTCTGGAACGCCCTTCCGCCCCCCGTGAGGAAGACGAAACCGCGCCGAACCCTTGACAAAGCGCGGGTTGTTGGGCATAATATATAGCGGTTGCTGCGGGGTCGTTCAGCGGCAGGACGCCTGGCTCTGGACCAGGTAACGGTGGTTCGAATCCATCCCCCGCAGCCAGTTTTGTTTTTACGCCACACCCAGCAGCAGGTCTATCACCAGCTGGTCCAGCTTCTCATAGCCCAGCCCTTTCCTGCCCAGTGCTTCGATATCGAACTGTTTCTGACGCAGAGCCTGCGCGTTTTGGGGAGAGTAGCTGCTCATCAGGCTCTCCAACTCGGCGTCGCGAGGCTGAATCTGTGCCAGCAGTTCCTGAATGGCGGGGTGTTCGTTAAATTGCTTCGCCTTCTCCTTGAGAATCAGATAGGTGCGCATACAACCCTTCGCGAACTCCCACACGCCCTCTTCGTCTTCGGTGCGATAGGCGTGCGCGTCGAAGTGGCGCGGACCGTTGTAGCCGTGGTCCTCCAGCAGTTTCACCAGGAAGAACGCGCCTTTGATGTCCTCCGAGCCGAAGCGCAGGTCCTGGTCGTAACGGTTGAGCTTCTGGGCGTTCAGGTCGATGTGGAACAGCTTGCCCGCTTCCAGCGCCTGCCCGACGGCGTGCGCGAAGTTCAAGCCCGCCATATGCTCATGGGCGACCTCGGGATTGACGCCCACCATGTCGGGGTCATCCAGCGTGTTGATAAACGCCAACATCGCGCCCACGTTGGGCAGGAAAATGTCGCCACGCGGCTCGTTGGGTTTGGGCTCCATCGCGAAGCGCAGGTTGTACTTGCGGTCTTTCACATAGTGAATCAGGAAGTTGATGCACTCGCGATAGCGTTTGATAGCGTCGGTGGGGTCTTTGGCGGCGTCCGTTTCAGTGCCTTCTCGCCCGCCCCAGAAGACATATATCTCCGCGCCCAGTTCCACCGCCAGGTCTATCGCCTGCATGGACTTCTGCAGGGCATATGCGCGCACCTTCGGGTCGTTGGAGGTGAACGCGCCATCCTTAAAGACGGGGTGGTAGAACAGGTTGGTCGTGCCCATCACCAGCTTCATTCCGTAGTCGTCGAGAGCCTTTTTGAACTCCTTCACGATACGGTCGCGCTCGGCAGGGGAGGCGTCGACGGGCACGAGGTCGTTATCGTGCAGGTTCACCCCGTATGCGCCCAGTTCAGACAGCTTCTGCACCGCGCGGATGGGAGTGACCACATCGCGCACCACATCGCCGAACGGGTCGCGCCCGCGGTTGCCCACCGTCCACAATCCGAAGGTGAACTTGTGTTCCTTGCGAGGGGTATAGGCGTCCATAGCGGAACCTCCTTTCAACGAATGTACTCTTGCTTTCGCGAGGGGAGGGGGATATTCCTGTCAGGGCACCGCAGAGGATTGTGCCCCACCCCGTAAAGCAACCTTCTATGGCTGACCGGCTACCTTCTGACACCGATGTGTGGCAAGCGACAGTGCATGAGCAGCAATTCCCTCATCACTCAAGATGTGGAGTTCGGCGACCTCTCCCCCTTGCGCACCGCCCTCGCCCGCGAGCCGGTGGTACGCTTACAACCGCTTTGGCAGAGGAGGAGGTAGGCGCGAACCGCTCGGCAGGAGCCTCGCCCTCCAGAGAGGTTGTGCGTGGTATACTCTACGTG
>CALJAP010000086.1 GCA_938027655.1 uncultured bacterium
AAGTTCCTGACGAGGATGCCGAAGTCAAACAGCGTGACCTCCTCGTCGCCGTCCAGGTCGGCATTAGCGTTCCAGTTCGCGTCGCCGGGCACGGAGCCGAACGCCGCCACCAGCTGCCCGAAGTCGAACAGGGTGACCTCGTTATCGCCATCCACATCGCCGTTTATCAGGCTCCACGATAGCGACACCTCGCCGGACAGGCTCGCGCTGACCCGCTGGCGCAGCCAGTGTGTGACCTTCACCGCCACGCTTCCGCTGCCCGCCAGTGCGGTCTCCACCGAGAACCGTCCGCTTCCGTCCAGCGACGCCGAAAGGCTTTCCGTATTGCTCCCCTGCGCCACACCGATTTGCACAGGCAGTCCGTTCACCGTGCCAGCATAATCACCCAGGCTGACACTCCCCTGCAAAAGCACTTTGCGCACCTCCAGCGTGGCATCTTTTGATGCGCTCATGTAGGCGGTATCTCCGGCGAATTCGGCACGCAGCACCCTGTTGCCCAGCGTAGCGCTGATTGGCACGGTATAAGGTACGGTGGCGGTACCTGTGCCGTCAGTGTTTGCCGAGCCGACGGTGCTACCCGCTACCTTAAAGGTGACCGTCCTACCGACAACGGGAGCGGTGTTGTCCTGCCTGCGCAGGGTCGCCTGCAGGTTCACCGTCTGTCCGCGCCGTGCGGTGAGGTCATTCAGCACGAGTTCGGCGGCTGCTCTGCTGACCGTCAGCGTACCGGTGCCACTGGATGGATTGGCCGTGCTGTCGCCCTCAAAGGAAACCGAAATCACGCGACTGCCGGTGCTCCACGTTTCGGGTATGGTATATGGCAGCGTCGCCACTCCACCGGAGCCGGTCACTGCGCTACCGGCAGGAGCGTTGTTGATGGAAAACTGCAATGTCTTGCCTGAAATACCGGCTAATGTATCGGTGCGCTGCAGCGTGGCGGTCAGGTTCACCGTGCCCCCCAGCGTGCCCGCCACGTTATCCACCAGCACGCGCGTGGTGACAAAGCTCGCCGTCGGCAAGGGCATTCGCCAGATACCTCGTCCGTACGTGCCCACGTACAGGTAACCGGTGGTGGCGTTCGCCCGCAGGTGCAGGCAGGGTGTGCTGGGCAGTCCAACGCCCAGCTTCGCCCAGTTTGCTCCTCCGTCCGTTGTGACGAACACGCCGGTGTCCGTTGCCGCAAAGAGCATGTTCGGGGCGAGGGGGTTCACGATCAAGAAGTTCACCGGCGTGTCGGGCAAGTTGCCGGAGACGTTCGTCCACGATGAGCCGTAGTTGGTGCTCTTATACACATGCCCACCACCAAAACCCTGCAACCCCACATACACCGTGCCGGGGTTGTTGGGGTCTACCGCGATACCGCCCACAGAGCGCGTGGGCAGTCCAGAGTAGCGAGCGTTCCAGGTGTTGCCGCCATCGGTGCTGACGTACACTGCGCCGTCGTCGGAGCCGGTGTAGATGACGTTCGAGTTGGACGGCGCGATGGCAATGACCGAAAGGGTTCCTGAACCGCGCGTGAGGTCGTTGCTGATGCGAACCCAGCTGCCCGAAGTGCCGTTGCTGGTGGAACGGTAGACGTAGATGGTGCCCACGTAAAAGGTAGATGGGTTGTTCGGGTCGTTGACCAGCGGCGCAGACCAGGGAGAACGTGGGTCATTGCTACCGTTGAACACGAAGCTCCAGCTGCTTCCCCCGTTGGTGGAGCGGTACACCATGGCGTAGTATATTTCGCCCAGCACGATGTTGGGGTCGGTGCGCTTGTACGCCGCCCAGAAACCGTCCCCGCCCAGCGTGATGGCATAGGTGTTGGAGGTGGAACGCACATGCGAGCCGTTGTCCTGTGAACCTGCCACCAGACGAGTGGCGCTGGTGGGGTGTACGTCAAAGGCGTAGTACTCCATCGTACCTCTTCCGCTGTTGAGGGGCGTGCGTGTGGTGCCTCGGTCCGCTGAATAGAACAGTCCCCCATCGCAGCCGATGTAGATTTTGGCGGGGTCTACCGGGTCAAACTCCAGCGCGTGCTGGTCTACGTGGGCGTTTGACAACCCAGAACCGTTTATTTTTGTCCATGAAGTGCCTCCATCAGTGGTGCGGTACAGCTCCACTTCACCCACATAGGCAATATTCGGATTGGCGGGGTCTACACGCATCACCAGGTCGTACCACGATTGCCCGCTGCCTGCCGGCGCGTTAGTCAGTTGTGTCCAGCTGCTGCCGCCATTGGTCGTCTTCCAAACGCTATGGATACGCGAGCCGGAACCAACGTTCTGCCCGAACACCACATACAGCACGCTGGGATTGCTGCGGCAGACATCCAGTTCAATCCGCCCCACGCTGGTACCCAGTGGCAGCGCACTGTAGCGCGTCCAGGTGCTGCCTCCGTTCGTGGAAACGTACACGCCGTTGGTGGAGCTACCCCAAACCGCGCCCAGCGCTGCCCACAGAACGTTCGGGTTGGACGGGTGCATCCGCAGTGCGGAAGCCACTCCACTCAGCGTGCGCGTGAAGCTGTTTCCACCGTTGGTGGTGATATAAATGCCTGCGTCGGTGCTGATAATCCACTTATTGCGATTAGTGGGGTCTATAATGATTTCGTTGATGCGCTGACCGGAGAAGATGCTGCTGCCGATAAGCGTCCATGAGTTTCCCCCGTCGGTGGAACGGTAGATACCCACTCCTCCCAGCGTATATCCGGCATAGTACTCTTCGCCGGTGCCCAGGTAGATAGCATTGGGGTCGTGCGGGTCGATAGTCAGGCATCCCACGTACTGCGCTGCGAGCGAATCGGTCAAATTCGTCCAGGTGGAACCGCGGTTAGTGCTTTTCCATACGCCTCCCTTAGAAACGCCAATGTAGACCGTATTGGGGTCAGTGGGGTGGACAGCAATAGCGTTCACGCGAGCCAGCCATCCCTGGTTCGTGCTATCCGGACCGAAAAACTCCCATGCCAATGCCTGTCCCTGCAACCCCTCACCCTGATACATCGGCAACAACTGAGCCTGTTCGTACGCTCTGAGCCACGCTCCTGCCGGCACGTCGTTATAGGGGAAAGCACGTCGGCTGTAAAACCACTCCAGACGCTTCCATGGCTTGGACATGCCCCATGGGTCCAGTTCCTGCGCGTGCACAAGAACCGACAGCCCAATCCAGCACGCAAACAGCAAGAAGAGACGCCTCATGACCAGGTACCTCCATCGGTGGTCGAACGCAATCGCCTCATTGTAGCACAAAAGCGGATAAGAGGCAATAGAAACCGGACGGACCGCCCTTTGTGACACCCCAAGAGCTCGGAGCACAGTGGGCTGAGGTGGAGCAGCGAGCCTGAGAGGCGGCGGCGCGTGCCGGGCATCTGGCGAATAAACTGCGTGAACCGGGCATCGAACCTGAGTAGTCCCTTACCCTCCCAGCTGTACGGCGCGCTCGAACACAGCACGAATCATCTCGCGCGTCAGCTTGCCGGTGAACGTATTCTGCTGGCTGGGATGGTAACTACACAGTATCCATCGCCCATCGTTCAGGGCAAACTCTGCGCCGTGAGCAAACGACGAGGCTTTCACAGAATGCTCTATCCCGATCTCCTTCAGCGCGCGTAGCGTCCACTCGAAAGCAACCCTTCCCAGCGTGACGATAACCCTCCACTCGTCCACGCATCGCAAAGTGGCTTTCATCCAGTGCTGGCAGCTCTGCAGCTCTTCGCGAGCAGGCTGGTTGGCGGGAGGAGCGCAGTGGCAAACGGCGGTAATCAGCGCATTGTGCACCTCTAACCCATCATCCCGGTGCACACTTTCCGGCTGGTTGGCAAGCCCCACCTCATACAGCGCACGGAAGAGCCAGTTTCCGCTTTCGTCGCCGGTGAAGATGCGCCCCGTGCGGTTTCCGCCGTGCGCGGCGGGGGCCAGCCCGACTACCACGATTCTCGCATCGGGGTCGCCGAAGTTGGGCACGGGTTTGCCCCAGTATTCCCAATCGCGATAAGCACGACGCCTGGTTTGGGCGACTTGCCGGATGTACTCCGCCAGACGGGGGCACTTCTCACAGGCTACGATGGCACTGTTTAGTTTGTGCAGACACCTGCCTCCGTCGCCTACCACCGCCTCACCTCCACCTGCGGAAGCAGTGTGCGTATCTGCTCTGCCGTACCGATGTCCGAACCGTCGGTCATGGCGGTAGCGGCTCCTGCTGCGGTTCCCCAGCGAATCGCCTCTTCTACCGTGCCGTTGCGAACCAGCACGCTGAGAACGCCAGCAATCATCGAATCGCCGGAGCCGATGGTGCTGACCGTGTGCACTTGTGGCGGCACTGCAACCCAGCATCCCTCCGCACAGGCAATCGCCGCCCCCTTCTCCCCAATAGAGACAATCACGATGGGTATTCCCCCGCGGTGTAACTCCTGAGCGGCTATCGCCGCGTCCTCGAGGGTATCTATCGCCCTGCCCAGCAGGCGCTCTGCCTCGTTCTCGTTAGGCTTAATGAGGTAAGGCAACGCTTTCAATCCCTGCACCAGCGGCTCGCCGTCGGCATCCAGCACCACCTTTGCCCCGTGACGCGAGGCGATTTCACCCAGTGTGGCATAGATATCGGTCGGTACGCCCGGTGGAAGGCTACCCCCCAGCGCGACAAACCGCGCTTTTTGCGACAGGTCTCCCACTAGGCGCGACAGGGCATCCAGTTCCTTCGGAGAAATCTGCGGTCCGCGCTCGTTGAGCGCGGTTGGCGGTGAGCCGTCCTCTTCTTGCACGGCAAGGTTGGTGCGTGTATCACCCCTTACCCAAACGAATTGACATTGTACATCGTCTATCTCGCTCAACTCGCGTTGCACATACCGTCCCGTCCTGCCGCCCAGAAAACCAGTGGCAATCACCGGTACCCCCAGACGCCTGAGCACCCGTGCCACGTTCACGCCTTTGCCTCCAGCGTCCTCCTCGATGCGCAGGATGCGGTTGGTATCATGAGGAACCAGCTGCTTGACATAGATAAGGCGGTCTACAGATGGGTTTAGGGTAATGGTGACAATCATTCTCACCCTGTCCTTCCTACGACGCCAGTACCTCGTTCAGCTTCAGCAAACTTTCGTCTAACGCGCGCGGTTGTTCCCAGGATGCCTTCAGCGGTATCGCCGCAACTTGCCCTCCTTGCACAGCGGTCATCATGCCGCTCTGCCCCTGCAGCAGTAGATCTACCGCCAGCGCACCGAAGCGCGCGCCGTAGATGCGGTCGGTGGCGGTGGGTGAGCCGCCTCGTTGCGTGTAGCCCAGTACGGTGGCACGCACCTCTTCGCGCAGGTACATCTCCACGAAGGTGGCGACCTCCTGCGCCTTCGCCGCACCCTCCGCGGTGACGATGATCGCCGAACGTTTGCCGCGAGCCATGCCCTGTCTCAACCTCTCGCAAATCTGCACAGGATCAAAGGGTATCTCGGGCACCAGGATGGCTTCCGCGCCGCCCGCCAGCCCCACCGCTGCGGCGATGAAGCCCCGCGAGCGTCCCATTACCTCAATGACGAAGATGCGCTCGAAGCTGTCCGCTGTGTCGCGGATTTTGTCGATGGCATCCATAGCCACCTGCAGGGCGGTATCGTAGCCCAGTGTGTACTCCGTGCCCCCGATGTCGTTGTCGATGGTGGCAGGGATGCCTACCACCGCGACCCCGGAGACCTCTTCCAGCTTCGCCGCCCCTTTGAAGGAGCCGTCACCACCGATGACCACCAGACCCTCGATGCCGTTGTCGTGCAGTACTTGAGAAGCCAGCTGTAGACCCTCTTCCGTTTTGAACCGCTCGCTGCGGGCGGTGCGCAGGATGGTACCTCCGCGATTGATGATACCTCCCACCGACGAGAGGGACATCGGTTTTAACCACCCGTTCAACAGTCCCTCATACCCGCGCTCGATACCCATCACTTCCAATCCGTTCACTATGGCGGTACGCACCACGGCGCGCAAGGCGGGGTTCATGCCCGAAGCATCGCCCCCACTCGTGAGAACGCCGATACGCTTCATGTCAAACCTCCCTTTTTACACTCTCTGTAACATCTCCGCTACCTCGGCGTCGGTTGGCAGAGCAGGAATCGCTCCGGGGCGAGTAGCGGTTATCGCTCCGGCAGCGTTGGCGTAGAGGAAGGTGCGCCGCAGGTCGGACTCATTCAGGTTGCGCACCGCATCGCGCCCCCTCGCCCGCTTGCGCAGCTGCACCAACATCCCCGCCACAAACGCATCGCCGCAGCCGACGGTCTCCACCACCTCCACTGGTATCCCTGCAACCGCGCCGCTGCATGTGGGCGTCGCATAGTAACATCCCTTTTCTCCCAACGTTACCGCAACCAGCACCAGCTGCGGAAAGCGGTTGAACAGGTGGGTAACCCCCACCTCGGGAGTGCGGATACCGGTGAGAAACTGCAGTTCAGTCTCGTTCATCTTCACCACGTCCGCATAGCGCATACCCACTTCCATCTGTTGCTTGCCCTCTTCCTCACTGCGCCACAGGGCAGGACGCATGTTGGGGTCGTACGAAATCAGTGCCCCGCTCTCACGCGCTATTTGCAGAGCAAACAGCGTTGCACTGCGCACTGGCTCGTCCAGCAGGGAGATGGAGCCGAAGTGAAAAATCTTCGCCCGACGCAGGCGGTGCGTGTCCACATCGCCCGGCTCGTAGAGCATGTCCGCGCTGGGGTTGCGGTAAAAGATGAAGTCGGGCACGCCCTCCTTGGTCAACGAGACGAACGCGAGCGCAGTGCGTGCGTTCTGGTCAAAGCGCATCCCGCCCACGTCTACACCGTGCTGGTGCAGGGTGTCGCGCAGCAGATAGCCAAACGGGTCTGCTCCCACCTTACCCAGAAAAGCGCTGCGCACTCCCAGCTTCGCTACGCCCACCGCCACGTTTGCCGGTGCGCCGCCCGGAGCGGGGGAAAACCCCTTCGCCTCCGCTATCGTCACGCCCTTCTGCTGGGCAACCATGTCGATTAACGCCTCACCAAGGCAGACAACCTCTGCCACCGCCGCCCCTCCTTTTACTCTGGTCAATCCGTCTCATCCGTGTGCATCCGTGTCCCCCGTGCGGATGCTTCCTCCTGCTTGGTGTTTGGCGTGCTCTCGGTAGCAGACGGAGTTAACATGCGTGTCGCCTCCTCCAGCATCTGGCGATACAGCCTCTCCCGCTGTTTGCGATTGAGGTGCTCGCCTGTCGTCCAGAACCAGTGTGCGCTTTTGCCCACCACGTATGTGCCCGCGTAGGCGATGGCGCCCTTCACCAGCACCCCTACTCCGCCCGGCACGATGCCCACAAACTCCCTCGCCAGCGACCGCCAGCCCATCGCTCCCGCTACCACCGGCACAATCTCTTTGAGCCGGTCGCGCGTGTGATAAGAGAGTCCCAGAGCGGCGGCGATTTTGAGCAGCAGCAGAATCTGGTTTTTGGTCAGTAGCACAATGTCCGCAACCGCTGCTGGCGGCAGAAACACACCGGCAACGGGGATAACACCGGGTATCGCCGAAAGCATCGCAATCTGCCCGTTCACCCGCGACGCTTCCCGAATGAGGTATTCAATCGCCGCCTCGCGGAAGATAGGAAAACGCCGTGCCAGCGCAACCGCCAACCCGGGCAGGTCGTTCACAATGCGCTTCACTACGGCGGAACCGTGTTCCGGCAGCAACCAGGTGTAATGCTCGCCAAGCAGAGGTTCATCCGCTCCACCGCAATCGATGAGGATGTCTGCCGGCTCCGCAGGCACTCTAGAGGAGCATACCAGGAACGCGCGTGACCGTTCGCGTTCAGACAGAGGCAAGCCCTCCAGCAACTGCTCTGCCACATCGTGCGTGCGCATGGCATTGCCTACCAGAGCAATACGGAACCGCTTGTCGGCGAGTTCACGCACCTCGTCGGTGGACAGCTCCTTACTGATTTGCAGGATTTCCTGAATGTTTCGAGCCAGCCTTCTCATCCTCCTCATGCGCGTCACCCCAATCCACGTACGGTCGCAGGTGGTACTTCAGCTCGCTCACCGATTGTTCGGTGAATTGCATGGCGGCTTCGCGCAACCTCTCCGGCAATGCGGGGGGTTCGCGGTCGCGCAGGGTCTGTACCTCATCGTATAGCGCGAACTGCGGTGGTATCTGATCGGGTACCGGCACGCCCTTTAACGTCGCCAGCGCCAGTGTCCACATCCGCGTCACCGCCGTCAACGAGTAGCCTCCGCCCCCGGTTGCCACAATGGGAACACCCTGCTCCACCACCCATCGCACCGCACGCAGCCATCCCTGCGCGGTCAACGAGACGTGCGCCAGCGGGTCTGTATAGTGCGGATCCGCACCCATTTGTAGCACTACCACCTCCGGCTGGAACCGGCGAAACAGTGCGGGAACCACCTGCCGGAACGCCCACCACCAGATTTCGTCGTCCGCATAACGCCCCAGCGCAATATTGGCAGCGGTACCGCACCCCTCCCCTTCCCCAATCTCATCTGGGTGTCCTGTTCCGGGAAACAGAAATCTTCCCGACTCGTGTATCGATATCGTCAGCACCTGCGGGTCACGGTAATACAGCCATTGCACGCCGTCGCCATGATGCACGTCTATATCCAGATAGACAATCCGACGGTATTTTTGTTTCAGCACGTGGATGGCCACCGCAGGGTCGTTGAAGATGCAAAAACCTGCCGCCTCCTCGTATCGGGCATGGTGCAGACCGCCTGCTAGGTTCACCGCCACCCTCGCCCCGTCCATGACCGCCTGCGCTGCTGCCACCGATGCGCCTACTACCGCCAGTGAGGCTTCAAACATGCCGCGAAACGGTGGGTTGTCCCCGCTGGCGAAGCCAAAGGCATGGTAATTGGGCACGTGCTTGCCCTCACTTAACGCCTGCACCACCTGCACGTAGCGTGGCGAGTGTACGTCGGCGACCAAATCGGGAGAGGCTGGCGAGGCTTCCACGATGTCTTCATCACGCAGCACACCCAGCATCCGCGCCAGCTGCTGCGAAAGCATCACCCGTTCTGGGCGCAGAGGATGATACGCAGAGAAGCTGTACCGCTCCACGCCGGAGCACACCACATAAACGAAGTTTCTCATGGGTAGAACCTGCGCGAGAAACGGTTATCCATACCTTTCTCTTTCCACACGGTAGACAAAACTCCTTTACACGTCCACATAGAACTCCGCTTCCCACCCCTTTGGCGTCCGCTCCAGGCGCAGTCCGTGATAGGTCACCGCTTTCACAGGCGCGCCGTCCAGCATGGAGTTGTCTTGCACGGTCACACCTCGTGCTTCGCCCTCCACTGTAGTCTCTGTGACCCGACGCACGGTAAAGTCGATAAAGACCACTTTCTGCACATCGGTTAGGTATATCAGCTCGCGCAGCCACTTCACCAGCAGGTCAGAACGGTCGAGAGGGTCTGGCACCTCCACCTGAACCGGCAGTGTGACATCCACCTGTTTGCCCGCAGGGTCCACCACTAGCCGATACATCCCTCGCGAGGCGTTCTCAAACAGCTCTTCCAGCGTTCTGCCCCACGCCCGCACGCCCTTGTCAGCGGTGTGTTCCAGAATCTCATAACCC
Organism: uncultured bacterium; assembly: GCA_938027655.1. Lineage (GTDB taxonomy): Bacteria > Armatimonadota > HRBIN16 > HRBIN16 > HRBIN16 > HRBIN16. Next base: position 9,547 of record CALJAP010000086.1, read on the forward strand.
GTGTATTCGCTCATCGCTGATTCCTCCCAATCATATAGCATACCAGAAACGTAAACCGACCGCCGCCACGTATTCTGTAGAGGAGTGTTGCAAAAGTTATGCCCTCGTCCTATAATGATAGCGTTCACAGCACGAAAGATGTGAAGGGGGGACGGAGAAACGACTCGTAATGTGTTAAGCAACGGATTTCCTCCTGCCACGCTGAGCGTTAGCGAAGGGGGTTATGTTTTTGTCATGCTGAGCGTCAGGGAAGCATCCCGGAGTGGCGATAGCATGAGATTCTTCGCTTGCCCTCAGGATGATACAACCGCAAAGATGTTTGAACCAGCATCCAGACACTCGAGCTCAATGAGCTTGGGAACGGATACGAACAAATGCCTAAATTGAGCGACTACAAGTTACTGGCACCCTTTACGGCAGACGAGTTGGTCAATAACGCGAACGCCCTGCTGCGTCATATCCCGGACGCGCAGGTGCAAAAGCGAACGCTGCGTTTTTACTCGTCGCAAGGGCTGCTCCCTCCCCCGGAGGGTCCGCGTAGTCAAGCGCGGTACAGTTACGAGCATCTGGTGATTTTGGTAGCATTGCGCGTGTTCAAGTATCTGGGAATGAGGCTCGACCGCATCGAAGGGATGATTCGTAACCAGCGATTGGGAGGCATTGAGAAGCTGGAAGAAACCGTACAGCGGTATCTTGACAAGGCAAAGGAGGAAGAGTATCCTCCGGACCTACAAGACCACGACTCAGCAATTCGCGCATTTGCCGATAGCTTCCGGCTGCCTGTAGCTGCCAATGTGGTGCGTCCGTTCAGCAAGTTTCTAACACGCCACGTCTTCTCGTCAGCACCTGAAACTCAACCCGATATGAAAAAGGTGATGCGCGTAGAGCTGGCACCCGACATCACGCTGGAGTTCCCCGAGCATATGTCCCTGCGCACTGCGCTGCAAGAGGCTTACTCGAAGCTGCAAAAGCTGCTGGACGAGCTCTGATTTTTTTCGAAAATTCTTGCCTGAACCTCTTGCATTTTCTCAAATGTTTTGGTACACTATCAGTGTTAAAACACTGATAGTGTATGAAGGAGGATTCATCCGTGAACACGACAACCTATGAGTCTCCCTGGCTGGTTGCCCGCCTCGTGGCTCATGCTGACGAGACGCAGAAACTGTTGATGTTAGAGCTGACGGCTGTAGACCTGCCTTCTACAGAGGAGGAACCCTCCGTTCAGCTGGCTCTGGTGCTGGACCGTAGCGGCTCCATGAGCGGACAGAAGCTGGCAATCACGCGCGAGGCGGCAGCACGCCTCATCCGTTCCCTTCGCCCCGTAGACCATGTTGGTGTGGTCATCTACGACAACGAGGTAGAGGTGCTTTCTCCGCCCGCGCCACCGTCGGAGTATCTGGCGGACGCGGTGGCACGTATTCAACCGGGAGGAAGCACCAACCTGTACGGAGGATGGGTGCGCGGTGCGAAGATGCTGAAGCCCGGAGGGCACGTCGTGTTGTTGTCGGACGGGCTGGCAAACGTAGGCAGGTATACCGACGCGCACACGCTCAGCCACCATGCTGGCATCAGCTATCGCAAGTATCAAATCACCACCACCACGATTGGGGTTGGCAATGACTACGACGAGCAGCTGATGTCGGGCATGGCACGAGCAGGCGGCGGAGCACACTACTTCGCCAGAAGCGTGGATGACATCATGCGGGCGTTCAGTAACCAGCGATGGGCGGCGGCCAATCGTGCTCTGAGCCAGCTGATAGTGCGTCTGGGCACCCAATCGCATCTGATAGGCGATATGCTCGCCGGCGAGAAGCAAAACATTGTTCTCCCCATCGAGGAACTGCCTGAGCAGGTGAGCCTCTACTTCACTGCGCTTAGCAACGGTGAAGAGGTACGCTTAACGATACCCGCTCCTACCCAGTTTGGCGTCAGCGTTGAGGTCACCGCGCACTATTTGGTGTGGCAGGCGCGCGACCTGCTGGACCGAGCGGGACAGGTACACAATCACGCCGACGCTGTGGAGCTGGCAGAACCGATGCGTCACCTCCTGCTGCAGATGACCAACCATCCGCTGGCAGACGAGCCGCTTCTGGCAAACCTGCGTTCCATCCTCAGCACTTCGTACCAGCAGATTCAGCGACTTGCTGCGTTCTTCGACCCCCATGCTGCGGTTTACGCCCGTAAACGCAATGTGGCAGCCGCGCGCTTCGTGGAACGCCCCGTATACGATAGCGTGAGTGATATGGATGAAGATTTTGACGCGTTCGAGCAGTTAATTCAGCACCGCACAACAGACGACCGGCTCCAGCGCTACCGTGTGGACCCGCGCGCCTTTGCCATTATGCCTGCTGAAGAGTGGATACGCTGGCAGATGGCTCCGGTGGTGGTAGACGAGCGTTATATTGGGGTGCTTACCCCACACTGGCGCGACGGCTTCCAACACGGAGAAGTAGAAAAGCGCATCGGACGACGCCTGAGACCCATATCGTTCTCCGTGACCGCTGAACAGGTGGAGGAACTCATTCGGCAAGCACAACCTTAACAGAACAAGCGAACGGGCAGAGCCGCGATGCTCTGCCCCCTAATCTGTTCATTTTGTCATGAGCCTCCATCCGCGTTCCCTGCGCTGGATGATGCCCTCCTGCAACCATTTTTCAAACTGCTGGTGCATCTGCGCGAAGCTGCCGTCATCCACCAGTACGATACCGCTATCCAGCGCCTCCAGCATCAGCAGGTGGAAGTCATGAAACATCTTCTGCCACTCGCTGCGGCTGTAGGGGAACACATCCGCGTCGGTGTGGAGCAGGCTTTGAAACTCACCAATTCGGTCAATGAAGCGTTTGCCATCGTCCTCTTTGAGACCGATGAGCAGGTCGTAATCGCTATAGGGCAGCCACGTGCCCTTCGCCATCGAGCCAAAGAGTACCAGAAAAGCTATCTTATCACCTCGCTCGGCGACGATGCGTTCTACCGTCCTGTGAAAAGCCTCAAAGCGGGGACGATTGGATAGCTTCTCGAGCGTATCGTAGCACAGTGTCGGCATCGTGAAGAGCCTCTTGAGCGTCCACCTGCACGTACTGTTCGGCGGGTGCGCCTTCTGAGAAGGCGTCCGGGTAGCGCGTAGGAATATACAGTCTATTAAGACGGCGACACGCCTCACGCACAGCATCTGTGGCGTGCATATACTCCTCTGCGGCTTGCAGCAGGTGATTCAGGTTATGCCCTGTTTGCGGGGCGCCGAAGTGTTCCAGTACCGCCTTCAGCGCCTTTTCCGCCGCCTGCTGGCAGGTAAAACAGCACCAAGCCCAGTGGCCGTCTTCATACAGAGACTGCGCCGCCGCGTATTCCGCTTGCGCCTGTTTCAGCCAGTCCTGCGGGCGCCTCAAGACCCTTCACTCTCCTCCACGCCCTCATCGTCAATCCGCTGCACGATGCGTGCCAGGGCGCTAACGTAATCGCCATTATCAGGCGTCATGATGCGCACACCTTGTGCCGCTCGCCCCGTGCGCCGAATCTGCGATACCGGCACGCGGATTGCCTTGCCTTGCGCGGTGACCGCGATAATCCGGTCGTCGGGCAGCACGCCCTTGGCGTCCACCAGTACGCCGGTGCGCTGGGTGACGTTGAAGGTGATAATCCCCTTGCCGCCGCGCCCCTGCACGCGGTACTCGCTGAAGGGAGTGCGCTTGCCGTAGCCCTTTTCGGAGATGACCAGCAGGTCGCGGTCTTTATACCACTTCACCATCGCCACCACTACGTCGTCTTTTGCCAGTTGGATACCGCGCACGCCGCCCGCCGCCCTGCCCATTGAGCGCACATCGCTCTCGTGGAAGCGCAAACTCATCCCCTTGCGGGTGACGAGAACCAGTTCATCGTTGCCCGACGTGACCTGCACCCAGCCCAGCTCATCGCCCTCCTCGAGGTCAAAGGCGAACAACCCGTTGGCACGCAGGTTGGCAAACTCGGAAAGGGCGATGCGCTTTACCTCCCCTCGGCGCGTACCCATCACAAGGTAATGGTCAGGCGAGAAGTCAGCCACAGACACAGTAGCGGTAATCTTCTCGCCCGGCTCGATGCGGATGAGGTTGATAATCGCCGTGCCGCGCGCTTGTCGTGTTGCTTGCGGAACCTCGTACGCCTTGAGACGATACACACGCCCGCGGTCGGTAAAGAAGAGGATGTAGTGATGCGTGCTTACCTGGAAGATGTGCTCCAGTGTGTCTTCTTCTTTGGTAGTCGTGGCGATGACGCCCTTGCCCCCGCGCCGCTGACTGCGATAGGTGTCCAGAGGGAGACGCTTGATGTAGCCATCGCGTGTGATGGTCACCAGCATCTCCTCTTCCGGAATCATGTCCTCTTCGCCGATTTCTTCCGCCTCCCGCGCGATGATACGGGTACGGCGGTCGTCGCCGTATTTGTCCTTGAGCTCCTTCAGTTCCTGCTTAATTATCTGCGCGACGCGCCGTTCGTCTACCAGGATGTCTTCCAGATAGGCGATTTCCTGCAGGAGACCCTTGTATTCGTCCTCCAACCGTTGTTGCTCCAGCGCGGTGAGCTGGCGCAGCTGCATGGAGAGGATGGCTTCCGCCTGTATCTGTGTGAATCCAAACCGACGCATCAGGGCGCGTCGTGCCACTTCGCTGTTCTCCGATTGCCGGATGATGCGGATGATTTCGTCCAGGAAGCGCACCACCACCTGTAGCCCTTCCAGAATGTGTGCGCGTTGCTGAGCACGATACAGTTCGTATCGGGTACGCCGGACGATGACCTCGCGCCGATGGTCAATGTAGTTTTGCAACACCTGCTTGAGATTGAGCACACGCGGTATGCCGTCCTCCAGCGCGAGCATGATCACGCCGAACGACAGGCGCATGGGGGTGTGCTTCAGCAGGAAGTTCAGTATCTTATGCGGATTAACATCGCGTCGCAGCTCGATCACTACGCGCATCCCCGTGCGGTCGGTAAAATCGTCGATGGCGGTGATACCATCCACGCGCTTGCCCTTCACCAGATTGGCTATCTGCTCGATCAGCTTTGCCTTGTTCACCTGATAGGGCAGTTCGGTAATCACGATGGCTTGCTTGCCGCCGTCCATCGGCTCGATCTGCGTCTTTGCCTGCATGATAATCTGCCCGCGTCCGGTTTCGTACGCCTCGCGAATGCCTTTCGTGCCCAGGATTAAGCCGGCGGTCGGGAAATCGGGTCCAGGCAAGTGCTTCATCAGGTCGGCAATGGACGCCTGCGGATGGTCAATCAGATGCGTGATGGCATCTACCACCTCCCGCAGGTTGTGCGGGGGCACGTTGGTCGCCATACCGACGGCGATACCGCTTCCGCCGTTGCAGATAAAGTTGGGGAACTTGCCCGGCAGCACCATCGGCTCGACGGTAGACTGGTCATAGTTGGGTTGCCAGTCCACCGTTTCTTTGTCGATATCTTCCATCATCTCCATCGCCAGCGGCGAGAGACGGCACTCGGTATAACGCATCGCCGCGGGCGGATCGCCGTCCACGCTACCGAAGTTACCCTGTCCGTCGATCAGCGGGTAGCGCATACTGAAGTCCTGCGCCATGCGTACGAGAGTAGCGTACAGCGCCTCGTTGCCATGTGGGTGGAAGCGCTTCATAGTCTCTCCGCAAACGGCGGCGCACTTCACGTGGGCACTGTTGGGGGTAACGCCCATCTCGCGCATGGCGTAGAGGATTCGCCGTTGGACGGGCTTCAGTCCATCGCGCACGTCGGGCAGAGCGCGCGCGATGATGGTGCTCATCGCGTAGCCAAGATAGGAACGGCTTAGTTCTTCCTCCAGCGGTACAATTTCAATATCCGGCTGTCGTTCGGCAATCTCTTCAGGCATTCGCGAGTTTCCTTTCCTGCGGGCGAGGTATGGTAGACAGAAGCTACGGGAATATTATAACAAAACAGACTTGCCTTCGCAATGCCTGTTTCCTGCGTAAGGAACCCCGGTGGGAACCGGCGACCTTCGCCGTTCCATCTGGATAGGCGCGACCGACTGGCAGGCGCAGGGTGGGCAGGGTAATTGCTTGCCTTCTGATTCTGGAGTATAATACACAAGGACAGCCATGAACACACAACTGTTGACACAAATAGTAGACGAGTTAAGCGGCGTAATGGATAGGCCCGCCGCTGAGAAACTGGCTCAGGTGGTGGTCTCGGTCTACGAACGGCTGCACGAGAGTCTGGTCATACGGCGGCTGGACTCTCTGGAGACCGCTGTACGCCAGCTAGCGGTCTCGCAGCAACAGATGTATACCGAGTTTCAGGAACATCGCAAGCAGACGGATGAACGGTTCCGCGAGTTGCGCGAAGCGCAGCAGCAGATGTATGCGGAGTTTCAGGAATATCGCAGGCAGACGGATGAACGGTTCCGCGAGTTGCGCGAAGCGCAGCAGCAGA
>CALJAP010000087.1 GCA_938027655.1 uncultured bacterium
ACCAGTGCCTGCACATGCAGACGTACGGGGTCATCGTCTGCGATGATGAGCGCGTCGTAAGTTCTCATGCTGTTGCCTCCGTTTGAACCGTACGGTTTCTGCTTGGAGACTCGTCGGTGATTGTCGTGAGATACTACGGTAGAGACAACATCCCTGAAGCGTGATCTCGTCTCAATCATTATGTCGCCTCCATCCATCCTTACCTGACGGGCATCGCGGAGTTTCTTCATCCCAATCAGCCTGCAACCATTGATAACTCCTTCATCAGCTCGGGTTCTCCAAAAACGCAGGTGGATCGTGTACTTGCGGGTCGCCAGTGGTCTATCCCTGTCCACTCTTTCAGGGGCGAGAATCCCTCCGGGCAGAGAATACGTCCGGAAGGGTAGTATGATTCAGTCTGCTTCTATAGTAACCAAGATGGACGCAATGAAGAGAGGCTTCGTTGCGGACGTGATGATCCGACATCCACATGTCCCAAATCTGCGGGTCTACATCATCACTCGGTAGAGTCGGATGTAATCCACGCGACCTGAGAAACTCCCCAACCTCCTGAAACATCTGCGTTGGATCATAGCCCGAAGCGGTATTGATCGGCATGGCAACATATACCTTCATGAATAACCTCCAAAAAGGTCCACCATATCCCGTAACTTCCAATAGAACTAGATATACCGATGCAGGAGAAATAGTGCCATTGTCGAAAGTTATTCAAAGATGCGGAAATGAACAGCTGGTCACGCTACCAGGCGGTTGTGGTGGACGGACCAGAAGGGAGTAAAAGCAGGGATTTCACACTCTGGAAGTACTGGCCCAAAAGCGGTCATGTTGCTGTATCTTGTGTTTACGTGAGTGAATTACCACAAGATATAGTATGGTCGGGGTGAGCGGACTTGAACCGCTGACCTCCTGGCCCCCATCCAGGCGCGCTACCAAACTGCGCCACACCCCGACGCTCAGCACGATTTATTATAACAACAACGTGATACGGTTGTCAACGTTGCAACGACGACCCAAGCGGCAACTCAGGGATGATGACTGTGCCGTGCGCAAACACAAAAATCATGCATTTATCAATGCAAAACACTTGACTCTGTCTGCGGCAATGGGTCATAATGTGTTCAGCATCCCTTTGGAGGTGCCCCGATGCACGCAGTGACTGTCTGTCCGTTAGTTGACGCCAAGGCGCAACCCGATGTACACACACTCTCTCAACATGAATACATCGGTGCAGTCCCCTCTTGCATGCCCCTCCTCATGGGATTTGCCCTTCCCGAAACACAACAAACCAAAAAGGAGCCATTCCATGCGAATCGCAAAGAAAGATGTTCCGGTACGCATGAACGCACCGGGCGCAGTGGTGCGACAACAAATGAACTTCGGCGATGCCACCGGTTACGGTACAATCGGTGCCGAGTACTTTTCGCTGAGCGCAGGTGTTGACCTCGCACCGTTGCTGCAGGGACTAGAGAACAACCTCTGCCAGTCTCCGCACTGAGGATACGTGCTAGAGGGCGAACTGACCGTCACCTACGCCGACGGCACGCAAGAAGTAGTACGCGGGCAGGAGCTTTTCTACTTGCCGCCCGGTCACACCGTCAGAGTGAGCAGAGACGCCGAGTTAATCCTGTTCAGCCCCCAGCGAGAGCACAACACCGTGATAAATCACATCATCAACCAGATGAAGTAGACGCTGTGCGCGTTGCGCTATGTGCCTTCCTTCCCAGGCAGCTGGATAACATCGAGCACAATCTGGGAAAGAAAAGCGGGGCTCACCCCGGCATGGCGATGCTGTGGCTGGGCGGCTTCGTTGCGGCGGCACTTGCCTTCATGGCCGCCGCAGGAGCATAACAGTCACAGCCCGCCTGAACTATCGGCTCCCACCGAGCTGTAACATGCGGGGCGTTAACGCCGTCAGTTGCATTCCTCTTGACTTGGTTATGCGCATAATGTAAACTATGAACAAGAACCAGAGATAGAGGTAACGCACCATGCGCTTCTTGCCGGGAACGCATATCGAGATTATCCGTGACGACATTCCGCGCGGGCATATCCGCTTCGCCCTGTTTGACTTCGACGGCACGCTCTCCCTCATCCGCGAGGGATGGCAACAGGTGATGGTGCCTATGATGGTAGAGGTACTCCAGCGCGAGACCAATACTACCGAAACGCCTGAGGAGCTCACACAGGTCGTGCGTGAGTACGTGGACCGCCTGACCGGCAAGCAGACTATCTACCAGATGATTCAACTCTGCGAGGAAATAGAGAAACGCGGAGGCAAACCGCGTGATCCGCTAGAGTACAAGTGGGAATACCTTGCCCGACTGTGGGAGCGCATCAAACACCGCGTGGAAGGGCTGAAAAACGGCACTATCCATCCTGACGACATGCTGGTTCCCGGCTCACGCGACCTGCTGGAAAACCTGAAACGGCGCGGTGTGCGCATGTACCTCGCCAGCGGTACCGATGAGATATACGTGCTCGACGAAGCGGCCGCATTGAAGATAGACGGGTACTTCGAAGGCATCTACGGTGCGATTGATGACTACAAACGCTTCTCGAAAGCGATGGTGATCCAGCATATCATCCAGGCACACTCCCTCTCCGGCAGAGAGTTTGTCGGCTTCGGAGACGGTTTCGTGGAGATAGAAAACACAAAAGCGGTGGGCGGCATCGCGGTAGGCGTCGCCTCCGACGAGGTACGCAAAGAGGGCATCAACGAATGGAAGCGCAACCGCCTCATCGGTGCAGGAGCCGACATCATCATCCCCGAATTTCGGGAACAGGAGAGGCTGGTAGCGTATCTGTTTGGGGAGTGGGATGGACAACCTTCCGGTTTACCACGATAACCCGCTGTATCTCCTAAAGTAAACCCACTTCCACCCGCAGCGTAACGGGCGGCAACGGTCTGCTCACCTCCAGACAGGGTCTCTGCTCTCCCCTCAACGGGCGTACCACGCCTCGAACGCTGGCAGAGACCCGCTTCCCCATCCATTCGGACGGCAAAGGGAGGCGTAACGATTCTATTCTGGCAGACGTGCCCTCGAAATCGTACAATACCCTCTGCTCGTCGCGCGTCATGGTGTAGCGTATCCTGTGCCCGTTCACCGTAGCGTCAATACGGGCAAAACGCCAATCCTCTGGAAAAGCGGGGCATATCGACACCGAAGCAAAACCCGGCTGCAGGGGACGGACGCCAAATAGCGCTTCGATCACCGCGATATTGAAGCAGGCAGAAGTGGTGGAATACCCTCGCCGCGGAGGCACAAAATATCCACCGGGGTCCCCTGTCTCAGGGTCATAATGCTCCCAAACCTCGCCATCTTGCTCTATTCGTTCCGCTAACCGTACGACCGCCTGGGCGATAAGCGATGGTTTCTCGATTTCGCGCATGGCCAGGCAGAAGTGAGCAAAAGGTTCCTGCCAGCTGCGCGGTATCCACCAGCCGTTTGTCCATACCCCGCGATACGGCGGATAGGCATACGGAACAGGGAATCGTTGCGTGATGTGCTGCAGTTGATAATCCACACTCGGCTGCATCTCTTGCGGGCAGAAGACGCCAAAGGCTATCGGCGCGAACACGTTATCGCTCATCACGCACAACCCCTCTTCGCCCGTCACCCGGTAGCGATACTGCCCGGTCGCCACTTCGCGCAGGGCGAAGTAGAAGCCATCGGCACTGCGGAAACGCGCCAGATTCTCTTGCAGACGTTCCCCTTTTTCCTCAAAATACCGGCGTGAAGCGCTATCACCCCGCGCTTCTGCCAGGTGTGCAAACTGGCGCAGGCTAAAAGCGAGGTTGCACCCATGATAGAAACTGTACACCCTGCCCGGGTCGGTGTTGGCGGGCTCCCCAATAGATGTGGCAAAGCGATACATGTCGGTGTGCGTCATGCCAACCTGTTCAGTGTCAAAGCGGGCGTAAAGCCTGTCTACAATCCGCCGCAGGTGTACAGCATCCAGCCCGGTGTCCCCCGTATACAGGTAGCCCAGCGCTACCTGCAGCAGCCACCAGATATAGAAATGATGGTAGTCGTCGGCGTAGGGTTGAGCGAGTTCGTGCCGTTCCACGCCGTCGGCGGTGAAGGCGGCTCGCAGGATACTGGGCGTCGCATCGCGCAGGAACTCGTCGTCCGGCTCACAGTATCGCGCCGCCCACACCAGCCAGCGGTTATCGCGGGTGTCTTGAGCATTCGGACATTGGGCGTCGATACCGTAACCGCACACGCCGGGCGCCCAGCTATCCTCCCGGGAAGCGGTCAGCTTGTAGCGCTGCAGAAAAGGAAACAATCGTAAAAACGCCGCGTTGACCTGCTCATTCGGCGTCTGCACGTTACAAGAAGCCATGTGCCTATCCCCGCTTCCAGATGTTGTTTTTTGCTCTAATTACTTCCCTTCTGGAGAGGATCAGTCCTTCCTGCCTTTTGGGCGCAGGCTACAGCCTTAAATCTACTAGTTCGCCACACGTGATTTTTTGGATGGTGAGCAAAGCTGTTTCGTGTGTCTTACTCCCCATGTAGCCGCATCCTTCGGGTTGCGTGACTTCGGCGCAGGCTGAAGCCTGCGGCTACAACGTTATCTGGATATTGGCAGCCAGTTCCTGCTAACCTGTGACGATCAAAATGACACAATAGTGTGAAAAGCAGTCTCCCCACCATTGAAATGGTGGGCTATGGTGAGAATAAACCTCTCGGTGAGCCAATACTCCACAACGGTGCGGACGGAGCTCCACCTTCCAGTAGAACGAAGCCTGACAGACTGCTCACCAGCAGGAAAACCAACTCCCTACTCAGAATTTGCTGGACGACGTGATGAAGCGCGCAACCATATCTTAAGGAAAAACGAGATGCCCTACTCCCTTTTTGACCGTAGTCGCCTGAAACTGCTCCCGCTATCCGAGCGGGTGCACGACCTGTCGCTCGACTCGTTCTACCAGCTGGGTGACCCCGTTCCGCCTTACGACGCGCCCGGCTTCGACACACTGGCACAGCGCATCGCTACCGCCCATCGCAACGGCAAACCGGTTATCCTGATGATGGGCGCGCACGTGATCCGCGCCGGCGTCAGCCGATTCATCATCGACCTGATGGAACGTGGTGTGCTCACGCATATCGCCATGAACGGCGCAGGACCCATCCACGATTATGAACTCGCCCTCATCGGTAAAACCACCGAAAGCGTCGCGCATTACATCCGAGTGGGGCAGTTCGGCTTGTGGGAGGAAACGGGACGCCTGAACGAGGCAGCGAAACAGGCTCACGCGGAGGGCATCGGCTTCGGTGAGGCAATCGGGCGTATGATAGCGGAAGGCGAGTTTCCCTACAGGGAGGTGAGCGTGCTGGCAGCAGGATACCGCCTGCGCGTGCCGATTACCGTGCATATCGGCATCGGCTACGACATCATCCACGAACATCCCAACTGCGACGGCGCGGCGCTGGGTGCTGCCTCTTACACCGACTTCCTCGTCTTCGCGCACACTGTGTCGCAACTGGAGGGCGGCGTGATGATGGCGTTTGGCTCGGCGGTGATGGCGCCGGAGGTCTACCTGAAGGCACTCTCGATGGCGCGCAACGTGGCGCATCAGGAAGGACGAGAAATCAAACACTTCACTACCGCCGTCTTTGACCTGCTCCCGCTGGAAGGCGACCTGCACCACGAAGCGCCGAAATCCGACCCGCGCTATTACTACCGCCCCTGGAAAACCATCCTGGTGCGCACCGTCGCCGACGGCGGAGAGAGCTTCTACTTCTGCGGTGACCACCGCGTCACCTTCCCAAACCTCTACCACCGCGTGCTGCGTTATCTGGAGGAAAACGGATGACCGAACAGCGTTTACAGCAGATTCTCCATCGCTTCCCCGAACAAAGGGTGCTGATTGTCGGGGATTTCTTTCTGGACCATTACCTGATTATCGACCGCGCCCTCAGCGAGACTTCCCTAGAGACGGGGCTGGAGGCATATCAGGTGGTGCAAATTCGCAACAGCCCGGGCGCGGGCGGCACAGTTGCCAACAACCTGCGTGCGCTCGAAGTGCAAACCTACGCCCTCACGCTGGTCGGGCAGGACGGTCTCGGGCATGACCTGCTACACGAACTGCGCCTGCGAGGCGTGAACGTGGACGGCGTGCTACAACACCCACATCGGTTTACTCCTACGTACACCAAACCGATGTTGCGCGAAGTGGATGGTCGCGTGCATGAGGGGAACCGATTGGACATAAAGAACCGCACCCCGCTGGAGCCCGAATGGGAAGAGCGTATTATCCGATTGCTACACGACCTGGTGCCGGAGATGGACGGCATCATCGTGGCGGACCAGGTGGAGGAGCGCAACTGCGGTGTGGTCACCGACCGCGTGCGCGAAGCGATTTGCCGACTGGCAGCGCAGTACCCGCAAAAGGTTTTCTTCGCCGATTCGCGTGCCCGCATCGGGGAGTACCATAGTCTGTTCATCAAGCCAAACGGGCGCGAGGCGATGCGCGCCTTCCAACCCGACTGGGAAGGAACCTGCACGACAGAAGAGGCACGCGAGGTCGGGGTAAAACTCTCGAAGCGTACGGGCAAGCCGGTCTTTCTCACCATTGGCGAGCAGGGCGTATTGGTGGTGGATGGAGAAAGCATCACCCATGTGCCCGCAGTGCCCGTAACGGGCGAGATAGACATCGTGGGCGCGGGCGATAGCACCTCTGCAGGCACGGTCAGCGCGTTATGCAGTGGGGCGAATCTGGTAGAAGCCGCTCAGGTGGGACAGCTGGTAGCATCCATCACCGTGCAACAGATAGGCACTACCGGCGTCGCTACGCGCGAACAGGTACTGCGGCGGCTGAGCGAAGCAAAGAAGTGGGGCTGGGCAGGATAGCACCGGATTTTCTGCAGGTAGCCCAATCCGCGAATTTGAGGTATACTAACTGCGCGGTTGGGTGTACAATTTGAAGGACTAAGAGATACTTGTAGTGAATAAACCTGATGTATCCATATAGCTCACTAACTCTTACAAGGGAACGACGCGGGTAAATAACGGGATGGCAGAACAATTCTGGACTGCGCCTTTATGGTGTGTTGCTGCATCGGTCGTCACGGCATTGCTTTTCGTGCCACGTAGAAGCACACACTGGGTATCTGCTTTGCCCACTATTCTCGCCGTCGCATGGAGCGCTGCTCTTGCCCTTTCTGCCTCCGGTCACTACTCGAGCGGTCTGCATATACAGGCAAAATGGCTGGTGGTGGGCGACTGGAGCATCTCCATCGGCGCGAAGCTGGATGGGCTGTCCGTGCTGATGATGGTCATCGTCAGCACCGTCAGCCTTGCGGTGCAGGTTTACTCGGTAGGCTATATGGCGGGCGATTCCGGTTTTGCCCGCTATTTTGCCGTGATGGCGCTGTTCACCGCCGCCATGCTGGGGCTGGTGATTGCGGATAATCTGCTCCTGCTCTACATGAGCTGGGAACTGGTAGGGCTCTGCTCTTATCTGCTTATCGGTTTCTGGTACCGCAAACCCGAAGCCGCTAACGCCGCGAAAAAGGCGTTTGTGGTGACCCGCTTCGGCGACGTGGGCTTCCTGCTCGGTCTCATCTTGCTCTCTTATGCAGCGGGCACTTTCCAGATAGACCAGATCGAGGCGCAGGTGGCTAATGGCACGCTTCAGCCGCTCTTCGGCTCGCTAACCACCTTCGCGGCGGCGGTGGCGCTTTTGTTCTTCTGCGGGGCGGTGGGCAAAAGCGCACAGTTCCCCCTGCATATCTGGCTCCCCGACGCGATGGAGGGTCCCACACCCGTCTCCGCGTTGATTCACGCCGCAACGATGGTGGCAGCGGGCGTGTTCCTGGTGGCACGGATGTTCTTTCTGTTCGAAATCGCACCCGTCGCGATGCAAGTGGTTACGCTCATCGGCGGGTTCACCGCGTTCATGGCAGCCACTATTGCTCTGGCGCAGTTCGACATCAAGCGGGTACTCGCCTACTCTACCATCAGCCAGCTGGGCTACATGATGATGGCGCTGGGGTTGGGTGACCGCGTAGCAGCCATGTTTCATCTGGGCACACATGCTTACTTTAAGTCGCTCCTGTTCCTCTCGGCGGGCAGCGTGATTCATGCCACCCACACGCAGGATATGCGCGAAATGGGTGGACTATTCGGCAAGATGCGCCTGACCGCGTTGACCGCACTGGTAGGCGCCCTTGCGCTGGCTGGCATCTTTCCGCTCAGCGGCTTCTGGAGCAAAGACGAAATCCTTCTGGCAGCGTGGAGAGGCAACCACTCCTTCGCTTTTGCAGCGGGGCTGGCAACCGCCCTGCTTACCGCTTTCTACATGACGCGCCTTTGGGTGATGACCTTCCTCGGCGAGCCGCGCAGTGAACACGCCCAACACGCCCATGAGGCTCCAGCCGTGATGAGCGTGCCCCTGTTCCTGCTGGCGGTCGCCGCAGCGGTTGGTGGAGTGGGAGCACCCGCGGTGCGTAGCGCACTGGAAAATCCGTCGGGCGGTCACGCCACCTTCTCCTTGCCGCTGGCCCTTTCTGCCACGCTGGTTGCGCTGTTCGGTATCCTCGCGGGCTACCGACTGTACCAGCGACATCAGGCAAAGGAGCCACTGCAGGAGCGACTTCCTGCGCCGGTTTATACACTGCTCGAACGCAAATGGTTCGTGGATGATTTCTTCACCTTCGTGGTAGCGCGAGCAGTATTGTGGACGGCTCGCGCCATCGCATGGGTGGACAGGCATGTCGTGGACGGCGCCGTGAACGCTGTCGCCTGGTTCACCGGGGCTACCGGCGCGCGCCTGCGCTGGCTAACCAACGGTCAGGCGCAGTTCTATGTGCTGGTGCTGGTACTGAGCATCCTGGCAACCGTTGCTGCCGTCCTGAGCCGTTTTCAGTAAGGGGTGATGACCTGCTATGGACTGGATTGCAAAACACGCGCTGTCGTTAACGATACTGGTGCCGTTCATCACTTGTCTGCTCATCTTGCTGGTGCCACCCGAGCGCAAGACCGTTATTCGGGTGATGGCTGCCGTCGCAACGAGCATTACCTTGCTCATTTCGTTATGGCTGTGCTTCCGCTTCGATTTCGCTAAAGGGGGCATCCAGTTCGAAGAGCGTCTCGAGTGGGTACCCCTGGCGGGCGTCAGCTACCACCTCGGCGTGGACGGCGTGAGCATCACGCTTGTGCTGCTGACTGCTTTCATCATCTTCACCGGCGTTTTTGCCTCGTGGACTATAGAATACCGTACCAAAGATTTCCTTTCGTTGCTGCTCTTTCTGGTCACAGGTGTGTTCGGGGTGTTCGTCTCGATAGACCTGTTCTTCTTCTTCCTGTTCTACGAGGTGGCGGTTCTGCCCATGTATCTGCTCATCGGTATCTGGGGCACGGGCAGGAAAGAGTACTCCGCCATGAAGCTGACCCTCTATCTCCTGCTGGGCAGTGCATTCATTCTGGTGGGGATGCTGGCGGTATACTTCCTCAGTCCAACGGGAACCTTCGATATCCCTGAGCTGTTGCAAACAGCAAAATTCACCGTTGAACAGCAACGGGTCTTGTTCCTGATGTTCTACGTAGGCTTTGGCATTCTGGCGGGCATCTGGCCTTTACACACCTGGTCGCCGGATGGACACGCCAGCGCACCGACGGCGGTGAGCATGTTGCACGCGGGCGTGCTGATGAAGTTGGGAGCGTTCGGCGTGCTGCGCGTGGGCATGAGCCTGTTGCCTGAAGGCGCACAATACTGGGCGCCGCTGATGGGTACTATTGCGGTGATTAACATCGTCTACGGCGCGTTCAGCGCGATGGGGCAAACTGACCTGAAGTATGTTATCGCCTACTCCAGCGTGAGCCACATGGGCGTGGTCATGCTGGGGCTAGCGGGCATGAACGCCGTCAGCCTTACCGGCTCCACTCTGCAGATGTTCGCGCACGGCATCATGACCGGACTGTTCTTTGCGCTGGTGGGGCTGGTATACGAGAAGTCTCACACGCGCGACATCCTGAAGATGGGCGGTTTCGCCGAGAAGATGCCGGGCATTGCGGTAGCGTTTGTGGTAGGAGGGCTCTCCTCGTTCGGCTTGCCCGGTACCAGTGGATTCGTCGCGGAGTTTCTCACCTTCTGGGGCGTCTGGCAGAGCTACCCCTGGATGACTTACATCGGCGTAGCAGGCATTGTGATTACCGCCACCTACGTGCTTCGCGTGGTGCAGAAGGTCTTTCTGGGCAAACGCCCCGAAGGCTATGATGACCTGCCCGACGCCCGCACTACCGAGTGGGTGGCTCTGGTGGTGCTGGGAGCTATCCTGATTATCACGGGTATAGTGCCTCGACTGCTAACCGACTTCTTGAATGTGGGTGTGCACGACTATCTGAAACTGCTGGGGAAGGTGTAAAAAAACGATGGCAAGCTGGGCAGACATTTTGAATCTCACCCTGCCGCACCTGTGGTTACTGGCGGGTACGTTGCTGGTGCTGCTGGTAGAAGGAATTGCTCCACGACGATGGCACGCGGGGGGATGGACGGCAGTAGGCGTATTTGCAATCGGCGCTGCGCTCTCTAACTGGTCGGCGATGGACGGCGAGCTGTGGCAGGGGATGTATGTTTGGGACGGCTACGCCCGTATGTTGACCGCGCTTATCATGATTATTGGGCTGCTGGTTTGCCTCTCTTCGGTGTGTTGCGAAGAATGGCAAAAGACGGGCGACCGTGGCAGCTACTATGCCCTGATGCTGTTGAGTGCGCTGGGGTTCACCCTGATGTCCACATCGGGAAGCCTGTTGACCCTGTACATTACGCTGGAAATCGGCACAGTGAGTCTGTTTGCCCTCGCAGGTCACCGCAAAACCGACCCGCGCAGCGGCGAAGCGGCATTGAAGCTGCTCATCGTCAGCGCAACTTCGTCAGCGATGTTGCTATACGGCATCAGTCTGGTGTACGGCGCATACGGTACCACGGTGTACAATCAGCTGCCGCTGGGTATCATGCCCAGTGCAGGCGGAAACCGGATGGGGTTGGTCGGGATGCTTGGCATGATACTGGTTATTGGAGGGCTGGCATTCAAGATTACTGCTGCCCCATTTCACCTGTGGGTGGCGGATGTGTACCAGGGCGCGCCGACGCCTATCAGCGCGTTCCTTTCCACCGCGTCAAAAACCGCCGGGTTCGCGGCTTTGCTGCGCTTGCTGATTATTGGGCTGCACGGTGCGGAGGATGTTTGGGTGATGGTGCTTGTTGCTCTTTCTGCGCTAAGCATGGTGCTAGGCAATCTCGTGGCGCTGGCGCAAAGTAGCCTGAAGCGACTGCTTGCTTACTCCAGCGTGGCGCAGGCGGGATACCTGCTGGTAGCGGTGGTATCGGGCGTGGAGCTGGGTCTGGGCGCGACCCTCTTTTACCTGCTGCTGTATGCCTTTGCCAACGCCGGAGCGTTCTTTGTGGCACAGGGGATTCAGGGCAATGTGGGTTCGGAGGAGATAGACGCCCTGCGTGGCTTGCGTTATCGTTCCCCTGCCCTGGCGTTTTCCATGCTGATATTTCTGCTGTCGCTGGGAGGCATCCCCCCGCTGGCGGGGTTCTGGGGCAAGCTCTATCTGTTCTGGGCAGGTGCATCTGAAGGGCATTATACGCTGGTGCTTATCGGCGCCATCACCAGCGTTATTGCGCTGTACTACTACCTAATGGTCGCCAAGCGGATGTTTATCGATGCGCCCGAGCAGCAAACGCCCTTCCGTTTCCCCCGCTCACTCAGCACCGCTATCGCCATCTGCGTTGTGGCAACGGCGGTCATCGGCTTGTACCCGCGCCCCTGGCTGGAGTGGAGCTATGCATCCACCTTCCTGACTCTTCCGCCTGACCTGCCGCGCACGGCGATACAGCAGACAGAGCGGTAAGGTATAATGGCGATAGATTTCGGAGCGGAGGGAACACATGTTAAAGGCATACCTTACCGAATATCTGGACACCGTGCAGCACCTGGTTGCGCAGGTCCCCGTCGAGCAGGTGGAGAGTATCGTACTGCGTCTGGTAGACCTGTATCAGCGAGGAGGTACGCTGGCACTGGTAGGCAACGGGGGAAGCGCGTCCACCGCCTCGCATATCGCAAACGACTTCCAGAAGTGCCTGTACGACCTCTTCGGCAAGCCGTTTCGCTGTCTTGCCCTCACCGATAGCATTCCTATTATCACGGCGTGGGCAAACGACACCGACTACACTAACATCTTCGCACCACAGGTGCGCACCTGGTTGGGCAAGGGCGATGTGTTGATCGCTATCAGCGGCAGTGGCAACTCGCCGAACGTGCTGCACGCCGTGGAAGCCGCGAAGGAGCAGGGGGCGTATACGGTTGGACTGACGGGTTACCGAGGCGGAAAGTTAGCCGCTATCGCGCACGAGAGCATCATCGTGCCCTGCGAGAACATGCAGCAGATTGAAGACGTGCACATGATACTCGTACATCTCTTCTTTTCGGGGATGCGGGAGCGGATTGCGGGAAGAGTGTAGCACGCCGATGGGTAGAGACAGCTCCGTCGCACCCACGACGTTTGGGACGCGGCGGAGCCGTTCCCCCGCAGGTGGAAACTACCCTACAACTGTATGACCCACTCGTTCTTGCCGCGCTGGAGGGTGAACTGCCGGACACGCTTACCGGCAGGCGCGCTTACGGTCACGCGATAATCTCCTAAGAAGGCTCGCAGTTTCGCCTCGCCCCGTGCGTTCGTGCGTGTCACATCCTGTGTCCACCACTTACCCTTAATGAGCCTGCTGAGGCGGTGGTACACCGGCTTCGGGCTGAGGTCGGCGCGAACCAGTCCAGCCGGTGCGCCTTGCCAGCCGCCGTCCATAAAGTCCCACCACGTAATCGCTTCGACAGCGGGATGCGAGAAGAGAAGGGTGTAGAACTTCTCTACATAATCCGCCTGGCGTGCCTCGCCATCTGGAGTAGAAGGCCAAGGTTGCGGGCGCTCGAAGCCGTACTCACCGGAAAGCACCGTAGTCTCAGTGAAGTGCAGCGGTTTGCCGAAGCGCGAATATGTCTCGCATACTTGCCATACGCGCTCTAGCGGCCACTCCCCACGATGCATGTGAGACTGGATACCCACCGCATCGAACGGCGCTTTGCGTCGTATCAGTTCTTCCACCAGCTGCTCGAAGGACGGGCTGATGTTATAGTCATTATATAATAAGATGGCGCGCGGGTTCGCCTCACGTGCCCAAGATAGACACTCCGCTACCATGCTGGCAGCGCCGTCGCGCTTTATCCAGTTAGCAACCCCATTACTGTAATGGGCGGAGGCTGTCGCCTCATTCACCACGTCCCAGCGGTCTATCAATCCCTTAAACTCCGAGACAATCTCCTTCACGCGGTTACGTAGCAGAGGCTTTACCTCGTCTACCTCGTTAGGCGCCCAGCGGGGATAGACCTCGTGCCATACCAGCGGGTGCCCCTTGGTGGCAATGCGATGTTGCTGGCACCAGCGGGCCATGCGCTCTTGCAAATCGCGCCCTTTGCGACCGCGCTCTGGTTCATACGCTCCCCAGTAGAAGGCGAGGGTGGCGTAGTTGAATAACGCTGCAAATTGCCCCCCGTACTTCTCATACTGCTCGCCCTGATAACTGAACAGAGGGAAAATGTTGCACCCGAACAGAAAGGCGTGGCGCGTTTGCTGAATCTCCACCTGGGCGCCCGCAACTGGCTTGCCCAGCCTGTCCACTACTCTCACGGTGACGTCTGCCTTACGAACCCTCTCGATGCGACTATCGGCAGTAACCAACAAATCCTGTGCGTTCATCTGTTACCTCCTGCGATAATCAGCGAAGTGAAACGGTATACTGCATACTTCTTTGACTTGACCATCGCATGTTCCTCTGTAGAATCTGTGCGTATCCGTGTGCTATTTTCTCGAAGGACACGGATTTGCACGGATGATTCCAGCGGGTGCATCCGCTACTCTCCGCATACAAAGCGTTGACAACATCTGCTGGACAGTGTATAACTGAAGTAACCCGGGAGGGAGGCTGAAGACGATGGTTCGCAAAATCTTACTCTCACTACTGGTGCTTCTCGCGGTCGGCAGGGCTCCCGCAAACGACAACCAGCATCCTCTGCCCGTGCTGGCTGTCTCTGACTTCACCGGCGAGAACCCCGCGCTCTGTCAGGCGGTTACCGAGACCGTCTTGACTGACCTGGCGAAGTCGAGCAAACTCACGCTGGTAGAGCGGGCGCAGTTGCGCCACGCGACGAACGAGCTGCGCTTGCAGAAGACGGGTCTAACCGAAACCGGCGACATGGCGCGCGCAGGCAAAATCATCGGCGCGACGCACGTGGTGGTCGGCAGCGTCAACGTCAACGAACAACGAGTGATACTGAATGCCCGTGTACTGGACGTGCGCACCGGTATGCTGTACGCAGGGGCAGCGGTCAACACCGAAGGTTGGAACGATGAACTGTTCGCCCTCGCACACGAACTGGCAAACCGCCTCCACCACCGATTGACCGGCGAAAGCCTGCCCGGTTTCACGGAACCGCGCCCCCAGATTCCGGCAACAGAGCCATCTGTGCCCGTTGCGACAGCCGCACCGGCTGTGCCGCCGCCCGACTGGGAGAACCTGTCGGAGAGCGCCGCCATCGCCTATGCGCTGATGAGAGGATGGATGCGCCTGTACGCCGACGGGTCATTTCGTCCCTACGAGCCGGTTACCCAACGCTACTTTTATGAAACCCTGCGCCGTCTTGCCAGACGTTACCAGATGGATGATACTCGCTATTTTCCTGCAGGTGACGGTGCTGGTAGCATCAGCCGGATAGAGGCGGCGCGGGCGCTGGGTATGCTGGTCACGGGCAGGCACACCTACTTTCTGGATGTGCCCGATTGGGCGACCACATGGCTGGGGAACACATCGCACAAGTCCCTTACCCGCGCCCAGTTCGCAGTACTGCTGAAACTGGCAGAGGAACAACTTCAGCGCAAGATAACGCCCGTCGCAGCGGCATCGTCTGTATCTGCGGGGGGGCGATAAGAACCATCAAGAAAGGAGGACTGCTATGTGGCGAGTATGGCTTCTGGGCTTTGTGCTTTGCGCCGGGTTCGCCTATGCTGCAGGAGAGGTCATTGCGGTTAGTGATTTCGTGGGCAAGCCTGTGGAGATTGGGCAGGAGATTGCCGAAACACTGGGCACGGACCTTGCCAAGTCCGAACATATTACGCTCGTAGAACGCGCGCAGCTGGGGCAGGCGGTGCGTGAACTGCGTTTGCAACGCACAGGCTTAACAGATCCTTCGCAGGCGAAGAGGGTCGGGAAACTGGTCGGCGCGGATGCCGTCATACTCGGCAGCTTCTTCGTGCGCGAGAACCAGATAGTGATCAACGCGCGGGTAGTGGACGTGCGCACCGGTAAGGTAATGGCTGGACGCGCAGAAAACGTGCAGGGTAGTCTGGGTAGGCTACATACCTTGCTGGGCGACTTGGCAAACCGGTTACACGTGCGACTAACCGGACACGAGCTGGCTTCTGTAGAGCCGAGTACGTCGAGAGCGGTATCTGCAGACGTGCAGATAGTAGATGCTGGCGATGACCCGGAGATACTGTACGTGGTGCAGCAGGGCTGGATGCTGGGCACACCCGATGGCTACTTCCTGCCCGATAAGCCGGTGACAGTGGGGGATTTCGCGCGAGTAATGTCCCGCCTTGTTTCATCACGAAAATGGGACGGCAAACTGGAGCTGGACACCTCACGCCCAGGAGACCTGATGAACATGCTTCGCGCCATCGTCGCACTGACGCGACTGGCTCTCCCGCCTGAACGATTTGCTGAGCAACCGTACGCCGAGGGCGCGCTTGTGCTCCTGCCTCCATGGGCACGCCCATACGTCTATCAGGCGAGACAGCAAGGCTATATTCGCGACGTTCAGGAAGCCTCACCGCATCATGTGCTCAAACGCCGGCAGCTAGCAGAATTGCTGGCACGACTCGTCCCTCCACCTCCCACTGCGCAAATAGCCTCCTTGCTACCTGCCTCACCCGCCGGCGCGTCTGGGGGAGCATGGACAGGACTGGTCATCGATGCCAGAGGATTGGGAATGCGTTCTAGCATGAACCCAACGGTGACTGACGCAAATGGGCAGCAAATCTATCCTGACCCGCGCCACGTGCCTCCAGTAGACTATATTCATGAGTATGGCGTGGCTGACTTTGTGAAGATGGAGGAACACAGCAAACGCGCGGGTGACAATCCCGTATACGTGCGTGCGATTCAGGTGCGAGGCGCGGCTAGAGATAGGGTCGTTATCACCGTGGCGGACGCAGAGCGGATTCTGAAAGCAGAACAGCAAGGCGGTTTCTTAAAACGCTGGCGAGTGGTCTTTCTGGTGGACTGAGATGCGAACCCTTACTGCCATACTCGCCCTTGCGTTGGCTGGCGGCTTACTCGCACAGGAGCAACCGGAGATCAAAATTGAAGCATCCGGCATGGCAGCTATTGGTAGCAGCCGCGCCGCCAGCATCGAAGAGGCAGTACTGGACGCCAAGCGCAACGCGGTGGAACAGGCTCTGGGCGTGCTGGTGAATGCGGAAGCGCTGGCGCAGAACTATGAAGTGGTGTGGGAAACCATTCGCACGCGCAGTCAGGGTTATGTGAAACATTGGGAACTGTTGGGCGAGCCGGAATGGGATACCCGTAACGGGCTGGTGAAGGTACGTATCCGCGCGACGGTCAGCGCCATCGATGCGGTAAAGGCCGTTTGGGAGGTACCGGAGGTATACCTTGCGCTGGAGCGACCGCGTGTTGGCGTGAAGCTGCTCACTGGAGACACACGCCAGCCGGAACCGACCAGCACCGCCATATGCGCACAGGCTCTGCAAGCGCGAGGGTTTGAGGTAACGAACGGTTCGAGCGACCGCGCCGAAGTGCTGATAATCGGCACGGTGCGCACGGAAACGGGCATCCGGTTGGGCGATAAAGACGCGCCATACGGACTGGGAGAAGTAATCGCCACACAGAAGGCATATGCAGACGTGCGCGTGATATGGGCGGATACTGGCGCGGTACTTGTGCCGCCGCTTCGCTGGGAAGCGAGAGGTTTCAGCTTTAACTCCAATGAGGAAGCGCGTCAGGAAGCGCTGCAAACGCTGGGGCGAGAGCTGGTGGAGGAAAGCAAAGCCGCGCTTGCGCAAAAGGTGCTGGCGGCACTTATCAGCCAGCTGCATAACGGATTGCGTGTAAGGCTGGTGGTGCGCGGCGTGGACTACCGAACCCTGTCGCAGTTCTCGGATAAGCTGCGCGCAATTCGTGGAGTAATCGGCGTGGAGCGCGAGCGCATGGAGGCGGGCGACGGAGTGGTAGAGGCGGTGGTGCGCCTGCCCCCCGCCCTGTTCCGCAGGCAGCTGCTGAGTCTGCAAGTAGGCACAAAACGGGTGTCTATCCTGCGCCATTCGCCCAGCTTGATACGGATGGCGCTGCGTTGAACTACCCGCAGGACGAGGCTATTCTGCCGGGCGGTTTGACCGTTTTCAGCAACCGTTTGAAGCACCAAGGTGCTTCGCGACAAACAGGCGACACGAAAGACAAAGGAGGTTCTGCCATGAAGTACTGGGCAACATTACTGGCGCTGGCGGTCTGTACAGTAGCCGCCGCACAAACCACCACCCGGATGGTGGGGCTGGTGGAGAAAATCGGCGATAAAGGCAAGATCGACTGGCAGTACGGGGCGATTTATGCGAAGGGCATCGGTGCCATCCCCGACAATGAACCGAACAAAGCGAAGGCATACCTGAAGGCGCGTCGTTACGCCATCATGACCGCGCTGGAAAACCTGCTGATGGTTACCGACAAGGTGCGCGTGGATGCCACTGCCTACGCGGAAGACTTTGCAGCCAAGAGCGAGCGCATCCGCACCGAGGTGCGTGGATTCGTCAAAGGGGCGGAGGTGGTGCACGAGCAGAAGATAACGCTGAACGGCGCACCGGCGGTAGAGGTAACGGTAGCGGTGCGCATGTACGGCGAAGAGGGATTGAGCCGAATTATCATGCCGGAGGTGGCCGCACAACCTTCTGAACCGGGCGCACTCCCGTCGGTAGAGATTAAATCCGTCCCGCAACCTGCGTCTGCTCCGCTACCCGTCGCCAGCAATACCTACACCAGCGTCATCATCGACGCACGCGGGCTGGGCATCCGTCCCGCGATGAGCCCGAAGATCCGCCGTCAGGACGGCAGCGAGATATGGGGAACGATCAACGCCAGCCGCGACTTTGTCATTGAGCAAGGCATTGTGGCATATGCGAAGACGCTGGAAGAGGCGAAGGCGAACCGGCGCGCGGGAAGCAACCCGCTCGTCCTGCGGGCGGTCGGATACGCTAAGACGCCCGGACGCTGTGACCCGGTGCTGTCGGACAACGACGTGCGCCTGCTTCTCACCGCCAACGAGACGTCGGGCTTTCTTAACGAGTATCGGGTGATTTTCGTGGTGGATTAGACCCTGCCTCCTCTCCCGAATCTTCGGGAGAGGAGGAACATCCTCAACCGCTATCCTGGACAAACGGTAGCCCGTAACGTATCGACAGCTCCGCTCGCATCAGCTCCCTTCCAAGATAAGCGGCATGGTCGAGCTGGGAGACTAAACCCAACTCAAGTATTGTCGCGCAAAGAGAGCGAGCATCTTCTCCTTCAATGATGTGTAGCAACCGGTCGTGGTAATCATAGTGTTCTACAACCACAAGATTATTCTCAGACTGTTCCATGGCTTCCCCTGCAACCGTGTAGTAAACCCATAATCCCTCTCTGCTGTCGCTGACCAGCGCTTTGAACAGACGTACCGCGTTTTCCAACTCTGTCACCTTTTATCGTAGCGAGTAAATGAGTATATGAGCATGTATCTATACACTACCTTAAACAAGCATACCCCGTCAAGGCTTTTGCTGTAGAAATTCACAGAAAAGGAACCTCCCCCTCCAACAGCCAACCTTGATACGGAATATCTTGTGCAGAGGAGGACAACATGCCGAAGTTTCGGGTTGGCTTCATCGGCACGGGGCGTAAGCCGGAGCGTGCCGGTCCGATGGGATATGCGATGGCGTATGCCCATGCAGACGCCTATACGCTGCTTCCTGATTGCGAATTGGTAGCGTGCGCCGACATCGTGGAAGAGAACGCGCGCGCCTTTGCCCAGACATATGGCATTACCAATATATACATCAGCCACCGGGAGATGCTCGAGAGGGAGCAGCTGGATATCGTGAGCATCTGCACCTGGCCCATGACGCACGCCGAGCTGGTGATTGACTGCGCGGTGGCTGGTGTCAAAGCCATCCATTGCGAGAAGCCGATGGACTACACCTGGGGCGCGGCACGGCTGATGGCGCAGGAATGCGAGCGACGCGGGGTACGGCTCACCTTCAACCATCAGCGACGGTTCGGCAAGCCCTTCCGCATGGCGAAGCAGCTGCTAGATGAGGGCGTGGTTGGCGAACTGGTGCGCGTGGAGTTTGGCGCAGGCAACCTGTACGACTACGGCTCGCACAACTTCGACATGTGCAACTACTTCAATAACGAGACACTGGCGGAATGGGTCATCGCCCAGATAGACTATCGCACCGAGAACCTCGTGTTCGGTACGCACAACGAGAACCAAGCGTACGCCCTCTGGAAGTATCGCAACGGTGTGTGGGGCGTGGCTTCCACCGGCGCGGGGGCGAATCTGGTGGGGGCGCATCACCGCATTATCGGCAGCGACGGTATTATTGAGCTGGGCAGTATGGAGCCCGGCGCGCCCGCCCTGCGATACCGCCGGTTCAGCAAAGGCGAATGGGAAGTGGTGGACTGCGGCAACGAAGACATGCACGGTCCGGGCTACATCGAGCGAGCCATCGCCGATATCGTTGCCGCACTGCACGAGGGACGCGAATCCGAACTGTGTGCCCGCAACGCGCTCAACGCCACCGAAATTATCTTCGCCTGTTACGAGTCGGTGCGGCGACGAGGGCGGGTAGATTTACCGCTCACGATTACCGATAACCCGCTGGTAGACCTGGTGGAGCGAGGGGAGATAAAACCCAAACCGAGGGGATAGCTCTACAGAGCAAGGCTCCCAGTAATCCGCCGAAGGATACTCTGCGTGAGATCCTTCAATGGAGGCGTTGAGATGCCACCGCTGCAGGCGTATATCACGCTCTTCGCGGACAAACCCGCTGGCAGAGTGAACCGCTGGGTGTTCGGCAACAACATGCTGGGCTACCAGAAGGGTGGGTGGCCCCATGCCGAACCCGTCTACCATGACCGGGGCGCAGGTATCTGGGACCCGGAGCGCAAGCGCCCTGTGCCGGAGATGATATCGCTGGCGAAAAACATCGGGCTGAGCGTGGCGCGTTATCCGGGCGGATGCGGAGTGCACCTGTTCGACTGGAAAAAGACGGTAGGTCCGCTGGAGAGCCGCCCGGAGCAGCTGTTCGGTCTACCGGAGTTCCTGTGGTGCTGTGAGGCGATAGGCGCGGTGCCGTTGATCACCCTTGCCGACTATCACGGTAAGGCGGAGGACGCTGCCGACATGGTGGAATACCTGAACGCCGCTGCCGATGCGCGGCATCCATGGGCGCGGCTGCGGGCAAGGGACGGAAGGCGCCAGCCGTGGAATGTGCTGTGGTTCGAATACGGCAACGAGACAGAACACGGCGACCATGTGTCGCGGCGCATGTCGCCCCGCGAGTACGCTGAGAACTACCTGCGTTATCGGCGTGCGATGAAGGCGGTAGATGCTCGTATCAAACTGGGTGCCGTGGTGGCAACAGGCTTCCCCAACCTGAACGAGTGGGCACTCCCCGTACTGCAGTGGATAGGTAAGGAGGTGGATTTCGTCATTCACCACAGCTACATCCCACACTACTCGCGCGAGGACGGAGTGCCCCCCGCAGAGGAACTGTTCGCGCTGGCGTTCGCCTGCCCTGACCAGATTCAAGCCTACTACGATGAGCTGCGCCATCTTCTACGGGAAACAACAGGCAGAGATAACGTGCCCATCGCCGTTACCGAGTTTAACGGGCACTTCGTACAGGAAAAGCCCGTGCCCTATCGTCACACTCTGGGCAATGCCCTGCTCAACGCCGAGATGCTTCGGGTGTTCCTAAATCCAAAGAACCGCATCCTGATGGCGAACTTCTGGCAGTTCTGCAACGAGTACTGGGGCATGGTGAAAGGGTACGTGCATCTGGGCGAACGGCTGGTTAAACGCCCGCAGTACTATCCCTTCGAGCTGTACCATCACCACTTCGGCGAGGAGCTGGTAGAGGTGCAGGTGGGGTCTCCGTGCTTTGAAGTGGAGGGCGGTTACGGAGTGGCTCCCGCGAAAGGACGGGGACGGCGCGGTGGCGCCATTGGTACGCCTGTCGAGCCGGCAGGCGGATGGAGAATACAGCCCGTTGCGGGAGTGAAACAGCAGACGGAAAACGGCATGCTGGCAGTGGAGTTTACAGGCGACGAGGATGTGAACTACTACCACGCGCGAGTGGTGCTTCCCGTCAAGCCAAACACGCTGTACCGCCTGAGAGGCTGGGTGAAGACCGAAAACCTCACGTCGAGCCGGGGAGCCTGCTTCCAGATTGGCGACGCACGCGGCTGGTTAGCGACACGCTCCGCCGCAATTACCCCCGAAGTCATCGGCACATCCGATTGGACGCAGGTGGAGGTAGAATACCGTACCCTACCCGACACGCGCGAAGTGGAGGTGCTGGCGCGCCGGCTGGAAGGAGGAGGTGTCGTTTCGGGCAAGGCGTGGTATCGTGACGTGCAGATCCAGGAAATGGTTCCGCGCATTCTTCCCGCAGTACCCTATCTCTCAGCCATCGCCAGCCGCAGGGGGCGGCGAGGGGTCTACGCTATGCTGGTCAACAAGCATCTCAGCTTACCTGTACGGGTGGGGGTAGAAGTGCGCGGTTTCTCCCCCCGCGGTGCTAACCTGTGGGTGCTCACCGGTGAAAGGGTAGATTCCACAAACGAGCAGAACCCGACCGCGGTTTCCGTCATACACCGCGCTCTGGGGAACGTAGGACGCAAGTTCGCCATCGATCTACCCCCGCATTCTCTGGCAGCCTTGCAGATCGAATGAAGAAAAAGCCCTGCTAGGGTGCATCGCGACACCCTGCGCAAGGCATGGAGGGCTATCCAGGGCGCGAGCCTACTGTCCTTCTTTCTGCTCTTCCCGCGTCTGTCCGTATGTAGGCGGCGCCTGCTGGTTATCCTGTTGCTGGTTGATGGTCGCTGGCGGCGCACCGGGCGGGGGGCCCGGTTTGTCCGCACAACCGCTCAGCACGGCAACGGTCAGGAGGGTCACCAGTATCACGATTATTTTGAGCAAGACAGAGTTCATCGCGATGCTCCTTTTTAGGGCCAACGCTGATCGTCACCCAGTTGTCCATCGCGCCACAGACGCGCCATCGGCGGGCTGATAGCGAATCGCCCTTCGTAGCTCTTGAACCACTCATACCGACACCACTTGGCGTGACCATCGGCGAAGGTGCAGTTGATACCGCCGTTGTGGCGACCGGAGAGCTGGTCAAAGACCTCATTCCACGTGGTTGAGCCCGGCTCGATGTAGGGCCCGTTGTTCGCGCTATACGGGTTGGTGTCTGGTGGAACGTCTTCGGAGCCACTGCGTGACTCGGCGATGATGATGAGGTCGGCGGTTGTTTCCCACTGTGCCTCGTTGTGCTCGTATCCACTGTAGCTGGTGCGGTTGTAGCCGTAGTTCGCGATAAGCTCCTCGTTCTTGGCGTAGTTGCCGTAGATGATGGGAGCGGGTTTGGAACATCCTCGCGCGGTGCGAACATTGGCGGGCACGTTGCCGGGAAACGTGCCGATCAGCTTCACGTATGGCGGATCGTCACCCCAGGTCAAACAACCATCATCAGCGGTAAACTCGATCATTTGCGGGCGCGGAGCTGCAGATTGCGGGCAGATGAAGATGTCCCAGCTCTTGATGTACGGATGCAGGGGGATGTGCCACTCCCACCAGTTGAACACGAAGAAGCCATCGTAGTCCTGTGCATACATACGCATCGCGGTGCCCAGCTGGCGGGTATTGCTTAGACAGCTCGCTGCCCGAGCCTTTGCCCGCGCCTGCGAGAAGACAGGGAACAGAATTGCTGCCAGTATCGCGATAATCGCGATAACCACCAGCAGCTCGATCAGCGTGAAAGCCAGACGTTTCATGTCATGTCCTCCTCACTAAAAGATTTATCATCCACAGTGTACCGGGTGCAGGTTAAGAGCACATTGCGGAGGTGTTAAGGATTGTTAAAGAGCGTGCGCGATAGGGAACAACCTCTTGGAGGTGTGTATGATGATTGTCCGCGACATGCAGCCGTTACTGGAACTGCGAGCAAACGACCTGGTGCACCACGGGCTTGCCAAGCAGCAAGAAGCCTTGTTCGCATACGCGCAGATGAACGACTACGCCAGCATCTATGACCTGTACAGTCAGGCGGTAGGCGCTGCCGTGCTGATACCCAGCTGGAACGGGCAGGCGCATCGGTATTACCTGATGACGCGGCTGAGCGAGGTGCAGTGGTTGCAGCGCGAAGACGATGAAGCCATCATCCTTTGGGACTTCCGCAACGAAGTGGTGGTGGTCATCCGCCTGCAGGAGGGCCACTTCGAGACGCGCGTGCTTGCCAGCACCATCGAATGCGAGGAGGCAACGCCCATCGGTACGGTGGCGTGAAGGTCGACAATACCTTACACCGTCGGCAGGCCCATCGCTTTCAGCCATGTTTGCAGCTTCGCGATGCGCTCCGTATCACGCTGGGGCAACGCCAGCGGACGACCGCGGCAATCCACCACCAACCCGACCACGCCGCCCTCTGCGGTGACGGTCAGCGGCCTGCCCCGCCCCGCGCCCACATCGAACGCGCGGGTGGGACGAATCTCCACCTCTATCTTCTCGCCTTCATTCAACGGGAACACCCGCAGCTCCCCGAAGCGCAGCTGGTGTGTCTCCCCTGCCATGCGCAGTGTGCACACCTCATCCCCCTCTTTGGAAGTGCCGACAGGCGCAATGCACGTGCCGAGAATCACTAGGCAGTCGCGTTCGAACACCTCGGTTGCTGCTTCAGGGTGGATGGTGGAGAGCACTCCCAGCTGAGGCATCATGAAGATAGAGTCCACCGTCAGCATGGTGACGCCTTCGGGCTGGTAGGCGTCCATCATCATCAACGCAGCCTGCGCCCGGCGCGGCGCATGGCTCAGCACGCCGCCGCTACCCACCAGCATGTCCAGTTCCATCATG
Organism: uncultured bacterium; assembly: GCA_938027655.1. Classification (GTDB taxonomy): domain Bacteria; phylum Armatimonadota; class HRBIN16; order HRBIN16; family HRBIN16; genus HRBIN16. The sequence continues at coordinate 24,243 of CALJAP010000087.1, forward strand.
TTCACCAGCGTCTTGCCCGTATCTTCCTGTGTCAACGCCTCGCCGATGGTGCGCTGTTGCTGTACGCCCTTCAGTCCTCGCGCCAGCGATTTATGGTGCTCAAACGCCAAACGCAACGCCTCGCGGGCGACCGCCTGCTCCACATACAGGTCTTCCAGTGTCTGCGGGATGGTGGTGGGGCGTATCATCTTGTTGCGCAGGCGGTTGCGCAGGTCGCGTTCGTCCATCTCGAAAGGCAGCCAGCGGCGGATGTTCGCGACGCCTGTCTCCACCAGCACGTTGCAGATAGAGTAGCTCATGCCCAGGTTCGCGCTGACCGTGCGGTTGTAGACGCCGTTGAACACAGAGAACACGTCGGTGGTCGCGCCGCCGATGTCCACACCCAGAATATCGATGCCGCGCATTGCGGCGATGGTCTGCATAATCTTGCCGACCGCGTTGGGAGTGGACATAATATCTGCGCTGGTCCAACTGAGCAGTTTGCTGTAGCCGGGCGCCTGTTGCATCACGTGTTCGAGGAACAGCTCATGAATGGCTTCGCGAGCGGGGCCCAGATTCTCTCGCTCCAACGTGGGACGCAGGTTGTCCACGATGCGTAGGTCTACCCTGCCGTCCAGTAACTGCCTCACCGGGTCGCGGGCATCCCTGTTGCCTGCAAAGATAACGGGCAGGCGCATCCCCCCCAGACGCGGACGCGGGTCTGCCGCCACCAGCATTTCCGCCAGCTCCACCAGATGGGTTACCGTTCCGCCATCGGTTCCGCCGGACATCAGGATCATATCGGGGCGCAGCTGGCGGATGCGCTGTACTTTCTCGTAATCCTTACGTCCATCGTCCACAGCGATTACGTCCATAATGATTGCGCCCGCACCCAGAGCCGCACGCTGCGCACTCTCCGCCGACATCACCTTCACCACGCCCGCAACAGTCATCTGCAAACCGCCACCCGCACTGGAGGTGGAAAGATAGGCATCCACGCCAGTGCATTCATCGATTTGTGGGGTGAGAATCCTGCCGTCGCGGATGAAGGTCTTGCCGGTCAGCTCCTCCAGTTCACGCACCGCATTGAGCACCCCCACGGTCACGTCGTCGAATGGGGCTTCGACGGTGGTGGGGGCTTCACCGCGCGCTATCAGGCGGTAGCCCTCCGGCTTCTTCTCTATCAATATCGCTTTGGTCGTCGTACTGCCACAGTCTGTCGCAAGAATGGAACGGATTTCAGGCATATCTCCCGCTGCTCCATGAATAACTTAGGTGGTGTAAATCCAACGGTAATAATATCCGAACAGCGGACAGAAGTCAAATCAGGCTATGCGTTCTCATACCGGTTGTTGCCTTCCCTGTCCTCTCCACGCACCAGCCATAGTTTCCAGTGAGGCCACTTCCCTCTGTCCAGTTTGACCTCGGTGGGCATGTAGCGCATGGTGTAGCCACAGCGGCGACGCGGCGAGTGGTTGGCGTGCGAACCGTGTAGTATCCACGCATCATGCAGCGACATCTCCCCCGCCTTGAGGATAACGTCTACCGCCTGCGACTCGTCCACGTCCGTCTCCAGATTCAGCACATAGCGCGAGGGGTCGTCCACCTGATGATGTTCCACTGCACCCCAGCGGTGGCTACCTGGAATCACCTTCATACAGCCGTTTTCCACATCCGAGTCGTCCACCGCTAGCCACACGGTCACCACCTTCATCGGGGAAAGGGGCCAGTAGGTCGCATCCTGGTGCCAGGGTACCGGCAATCCGTCACCACCCGGTTTCGCGATGAAATGGCTGGAGAAGAGCACAATGTTAGGCCCGATAATCTGTTCCACCACATCCAGAATGCGCGGGTGCTGACACCATTTCATCAGGTAGGGGTCGTCGAAGTGCGGATGGTCTAGACTCTCTGGGCGCTTGCCGGGTGGCAGGCTGACGATGAGGTCGTCCACGTACTGGCGTAACTCCCTTAGCTCGTCGTCGGTCAGGATCTTGCCGTAAATCAGGTAACCCTGTTGCTCGTAAGCGTTCAGCTCTTCGAGAGACAAACGACGTGCTTGCATGAAAGGTTTCCTCCTTATGGTTTCACTCGTTTCTTCCACTCGTTAATCTTAAGCAGCGCTTCCAGCGGGGAGAGGGTGGTCACGTCCAGTTTCTCCAGCTCTTCCACCACCGGGTGTTTCTCCGCCTCAAAGAGGGTGAGTTGCAGTCTCTGCTTCTTCACCTTCACGTGGGAAACCGCCTCGGCGTCGGGGGCGATTGCGCTTGCCATGCCGCCGCGTTGCGAGGACTGCCTTTCCAGTTCGCGCAGTATCTCCTGCGCCCGCATGACCACTTCCGGCGGAACGCCCGCCATCCGTGCCACCTGAATACCGTAGCTCTTGTCCGTGCCGCCGGGCAGTACCTTATGCAGCCAGATAATCTGCTCGCCCTGCTCCTTCACTGCCACACGGTAGTTGCGCACGCCGGGCATCAGGTTCGCCAGCTCGTTCAGGTAGTGATAATGCGTGGCGAACAGCGTTTTGCAGCCAATCTGCACCAGCGCCTCTGCTACCGCCCACGCAATGGCAAGACCGTCGTAGGTGCTGGTTCCGCGCCCGATTTCGTCCAGCACCACCAGACTCCGCTCGGTAGCATGGTTCAGGATGGTGGCGGTCTCGGTCATCTCCACCATAAAGGTGGATTGCCCTGTTGCCAGCTCATCATGCGCGCCCACGCGGGTGAAGATGCGGTCAATCAGTGCGATTTCCGCCTCGTCGGCGGGCACAAAGCTGCCGATGTGCGCCATCAGGCAGATGAGCGCGACCTGCCGCAGGTATGTGCTCTTGCCGCTCATGTTGGGACCGGTGAGCACAATCATCCGCTGTTCATCGTCCAGCAGGCAGTCGTTGGGGATGAAGGTCTGCATGCCAAACCGCTCCACCACCGGATGCCTGCCTTCCCGAATGCGGATGTGCGTGCCCGTATGCACTACGGGGCGATGATAGTCGTAGCGCACCGCCACCTCGGCGAAGTTCGCCAGCACATCCAGCTCGGCAACCGCGCGGGCGATGTCCAGTATCTGTGGCGCGTGCAGGGCGACCTCCTCGCGCACCATGCTGAACAGCTCCTGCTCGAGGATAAGCGCACGCTCCTCCGCCCCGGTGATTTGCGCTTCCATCTCCTTCAGCTCCGGCGTGATGAACCGCTCCCCGTTGACGGTGGTCTGCTTGCGCATGTAGTCGGCGGGCACTTTGGAGAGGTGTGGCTTGGAGACCTCGATGTAGTAGCCGAAGACGGCGTTGTAGCCCACCTTGAGCGAGGGGATGCCGGTGCGTTCGCGCTCGCGCAGCTCCAGTTCGGCAATCCACTGTTTGCCCTCGCGCTGCGCGCGGCGGATAGCGTCCAGTTCGGCATGGAAGCCGTCGCGGATGACGCCGCCATCCTTCAGCGTGGCGGGCGGGTCGTCCACGACAGCACGGGCGAGGAAGCCTACCAGGTCGGGCAGACCCCGTATCCCCTCGCGCAGGTGTTGCAGGCGCGGTGTGCGCACCGGTTGCAGGGCGGCGTGCAGTTCGGGCAGCACCTGTAGCGATTGCCTCAGCGCAGCGAGGTCGCGCGGCGACGCAACACCGGTGGCGATGCGCGAGGTGAGCCGTTCGAGGTCGCCCAACCTGCCCAGCTGGTGACGCACCTCCTCGCGGGTGAGCGAATCGTTGACGAACTCCTGCACGCACCCCAGACGCTCGTCAATCGCCTCCACGCTTTGCAACGGCTGGTCCAGCCAGCGACGCAACAGGCGTGCGCCCATCGCGGTGCGCGTCATGTCCAGCACTTCGATGAGCGTGCCCTTGCGTGAGCCATCCACCAGCGAGCGGGTGAGCTCCAGGTTGCGCCGTGCCGCCGCGTCCAGATACATGAAGCCGTCCACCGAGTAGGTGGAGAGGGTGCGGATGTGCTGGAGGGCGGACACCTGGTTGCGCTTCAGGTAGCGCAGCACCATCGCCGCCGCTTCTAATCCCACCGAGTAGTGCTCGCATCCGAAACCGCGCAGGGATTGCGTCTGGAAATGCTGGAGCAACAGCTGGCGGGCGTCGTGGCGGTCGGCGTACTCCTGCGGGTCGTACAGGGTGACGGTGGCTCCGCACGCTTCCTCGATGGCTGCCGCGAGGTCGGTAGCCCCTTTGGGCACGAGGCACTCCGCCGGCTGCAGGCGCACAATCTCCTGCACGATGCGGGCGATAGTGGCTTCCCCGCTAATCTCGGTGGCGAGGAACTCGCCGGTGGACACATCCACCACACCCAGCCCCGACAGCTTCTCTCCCGCTACCGCCGCCACAAGGTAGTTGTTGCTGCGCTCTTCGAGCATCGAGTCTTCCAGCACAGTGCCGGGCGTGAGCACGCGGGTCACCTTGCGCTTGACCAGTCCCCTTGCGAAACGGGGATCTTCCATCTGGTCCATCAGCGCGACCTTGTAACCTTTTTGCACCAGCCGGGCGACATAGCGTTCCACCGCGTGGTAGGGCACGCCCGCCATCGGCACGCGCCCGTGCTTGCCGTCATCGCGCCCCGTAAGCACGATTTCCAGCTCGCGCGCGGCGATTTCGGCGTCCTCGCCGTACAGCTCGTAGAAGTCGCCCACGCGCATCATCAGCAGCGCTTCCGGGTACTCCGCCTTCGCGCGGAAGTACTGCTGCAGCATCGGGGTTTGAGGTTGTAGTGCACTTGCCCTCATCGTTATCAAAGCACATCTCACAGACGTTTGCGCAACACCAGTAAATATTCTGCTTTCATGCCCTCTGGGTTTTTGTTTCTGCGTCCTCTGAACAGCTGTCGGTTCTTAATCTCGTCCTCGTACACGTGTTCGCGTTCAAACCCCATCGGCTCGAAATACTCTGCAACCACCCGCCAAGTTTCTATTTGTATGCCGTCTACCACAGGATTGCCGACAAAGATACACATTCGTCCGTCGGGGCAAAGTGTTTCGGATGCGTTCTGCAAGGCACGAAGCGTGTAGTAAAAGTAAGCATCCACGATGCTCAGAAGATTCGGGCGAAGTAGACGACTCCTGACCTTTTCCAAGGTAGGAGTGTACACCTGTTCGGGCGCCTTGCGGTATGGTATTTCCAACCTGCTCACCTGCTTTACCTGCTCTTCCGAATAGCCTAACCAGTACAACTCCAGCTTCGAAGTGCGAATATACTCTTGTGCCTGCAAATAGGGAGGCGATGTAATCACCGCACATACCGGTTCATCGACCTGAGGGAAGCTCGTTGCAGTATCCACCCCTCCTCGGTATATAACTTGGGCACACAGTTGTAATCTGGCTAAATCTTTCAAACGATATAGAGCCTCCAGAGATTCTTCAACAAGCATATTGTCCATTAGGCTGCGCCAGTCGCTATCGAGTAGTGAATCCATCTGAACGCGCTTATACCGCGACTTGAACAGTTTGGGGGCCTTATGTTCGGCGTATGAGAAGTGTTTGCTGACCCGGAGCATTGCTACTTCAATAACCTGCGCGTAGGGGTCGGTGCTGTGTTCCTTTAGCCAACCCCAATAGCGACATAGAACCTCCAGCACGCGAGAGTCATACCAATATTCTATATTTGACCAACTTGGTCGAAAATACTGTCGGCTATCACGCACTTCGGCGAGCCGGTGCATTAAGTCGGACGGATTCAGATCAGCCCGACGGAAAAGTATTTTCGTCGGAACAATGTGGTTGAGCATGGGATTAATGTCGAGTAATATGGCGTTTCTACGGAGAAGTGCTGCCTCCAAACCTACAGTTGCCGACCCTGCAAATGGGTCAAGAACCCAGTCATCAGGTGCAGTGTAATGGCGTATACAGTAATGCGGCACGTGAGGTATGAATTTCGCCGGATAATAGTATAAACCGTGCGTTAAGTAAGTTGTATCGGTAATTTCCGGCACAAGGTCTCTAAAGCTAACTGGCGTGACTTCTTGCTCCGTTGGTTGAGGCAACATATCAAATAGTCGAGCTTGATAGAAGGCTGATGGCTCACAAACTTGTTCCATCTCACTTGAAGCGTTCGAAGCCGATATACTTTTAGACCCGCTGCTTGCACCACACCATCTTTCATAAATCGCTAATAGATACAACAAGTCGCGTATGTAGAGGGACTGATCGGCGGGGGACGTTAAGGGAACCGATGGCTCTGTCCAAGATAGCACTAGCTGTTGAGCCGCAGCGTCAATAGAACGCTGAAGGTCTCGGTAGCAGGTATGGTCTAAGTGAATCCCCAACGCTCTACACTTGTTTCGGAGCGTCTGGATGTTCGATATGCCTTTAGTCTTGGTGATGTCTATCTCGATGCTTGCTACCGCGTAGCTTATCCATAAATCATCCCACGAAGTCACTAAATCTATAGTCTTCTGTACGGCTTTGGTTAGGGTGTGCCAAGACTCCGGTGAGTGGCGTGTAGATTGACCGTTGTTTGCATCTTGCCAATCCAGCACCGCCTCCAGTATTTGGTCGAGACCATATGCCAAGCGCAGGACTAAACCTGCACCTACAGAAATACCTTCAAAGATGCGCGTCTCGAAATCCTCTAACACCTGCGGACTAACAAGCTCTCGAATCTCGGACTGGATTTTGTTCGCGGCGGATGTTCGCTGCACACTCGCCCCGGCGTCCCACACGCCAACCAAGTACAAAAGAGGCTGGTGCGGCATCGTCGACGTCCTTAATAGCGCCTTCAGGGCTTCTACTAAGGAACCTTTTGCCGTTGTCCCGCCTGTATCGTCACGAGAGCGAAGCTGCATCACAATACACTTGCTCAATTTAGAGCTGTTCGCCAGAATATCTATGTCTCCTATGCTGAGGTCTGTAACGTTAAAAAGCCGTTCTAAAAACGCTTTCTTGTCGCTCTGCTTCCCCAAAACCTCATTGAAAGCGGTTTTATTCCTGATAAACTCAGCTGTCAGTGCCTCTAAGACCTTGCCCTGCCTCGCACGATATGAGCTGTGGAACCACTGTTGGAAGGGGAAAAGCAGCAGGTAGTAGCTGGCTAATGAGTAAGACCGCTGTGCCTCTCTTTTGGCGCTCTCTATTCCAGCAGCAAATCCCTTTATAGTGTCTGATGCTCTAGCCAAACCAACAAGGTTGCTGTCAAACAAGTGACAAATCAATTCCCTTGTGAGCCTGAGCGGGCTTTCTAGGATTTGCCGCGCGATTTTCACCTCTTCGGTCTCATCTTGAAGTAGCAAGAAAGATCGAGGATGGCTTTCGAAAGCATTCGTCATTCCGAGCCTCCATTGTCTTAACACCTGACATCTGCAGAATCATCCACAGATACCTGTCCAAGTGCCGCAGCCTGTTTATTCGCCCAACAAGCCTGAATGTCTTCCGGCTCTAGCGCGGGTTAGCCTTCCAGAAAGGTTGCGGCTACATGCTGGATTCTGTATATCACCCGAATCACCTCACACACGATTATACCAGAACCTTGCCCCCAGCTGACACCTCCTGCGCCTCGTGATATAATATGCGTAACATTGGGGTGGCGGTGGCGCAGAAGATGTCCGTGCTGTCGGAGATTTGGAAGGGATACCACAACTCCCTGACCTTCTCGCGCAGTCGGTTTGAGCAGCTGTATCAGCACCGGCTGGAGAACGGTTGCGCCTTCTACCACCAGTTCTTCCACCGCCTGATACTCCCCTTCGCCCAGAAGTTTCAATCGGAAACCTATCGTCGCCACCTGCGCGAGGTGGCGGAGCGCATCCTAGACACCGACCGCATCGACTTCGTCGCCATCGACGGAACCTGCACCAAAGACGCCTTTCAGGACTTCGTGGTGTTCTTTGGAGGGGCATACGGCGCGAAAGGCTCGGTGAGGCTGAAGAGTGACCCGCCGGTGGTGCAATACGAACGCTGGGACATGAACCGCGACGTGTCCCTAGTCGCCTACGTGCCCGTGCCTTTCGCCAACATCGAGGACGTGACCAACGCCGACGTGCAGGAGACCTTCGTGGTCTCCGACCAGGAGCGTGTCAACCTGTCTAACATCCACACCAGCCTGATGCAGCTGGCGGAGATATACCTCGCCTATTCCGTCGCCAGCGCGAGCACCCACGACTACCCACGTCTCATCATGCTGGACCAGTCGCTCAGCGGGCTGATGGCGGCGGTGTCGCACGGCGCGGGCACGGAGCTGGTAGGCTATCCTTACGACCGCCGCTCGCTGGACGCATTCGACATCCGCGTGGCGTTCATGCATCCCGTCTCGCGCGAACTGGGCGTGCCGTCCACCAAGCTGTTCGGAAGGCATCTGGCGGTGCTGGCGGAGTTCCACCTCCGCAATACCGACCGTATCCCACTGGAAGAACTGTACCGGAGCCTGCAACTCACCCCTGCCGAGCTGCAAAGCGCGGTGCGCATCTTGACGAACAAACCCACCCCACTGTGCGAGATAGACGCCGGCGGTCACCTGCGTACCCGCTACGCCTGCCGTGAGTCGTGGCGATACACCGTGAGCCTGTTCGAAAATATCTGCGAACGGCTCTTTGTCGACAAAGACCCCTCCGCACTGGTATACGAAGCGCCCGACCCCGACAACCCAAACCTGCGCCGTCAGCGGTGGATGTCGCCCGAAGATGTACACTTTTTGACCACCGTCGGGCTGCGGGCGTTGATCGAAAAGTGCTGGGAGCGGAATATCTTGCTGGTGGGCGTGGTGAAGGACTCCGAGTCGCGTTACCTCACGCGAAACTATCTCGGCGTGATGAAACAGGTCGGCGTCTACCCCGAACTGCGAGAGATGGACATCGCTCCCCTGCCATGGACCGACCGTATCTTCCTGGAGACCGTTCCGCTCTACTGCGACATCTCGCTGGAGGCGCCGTGGAGCACCATCGAGTTCGATTCGGTCTTCAAGACGTTGCGTCTGGGCATCGATGAGTTCACCGGCGAGCCAACGATTATCGGCACGCCCAGCCGAATCGGGGAGATTGTGTCGCCGGAGAGGTTGTTCCTGCGCTCGCTGGCGCAGTTCTTCCTGTCGCGCGATAAGCGCACCCCCATCAGCGGGCACGTCATCTTTCTGGACAGGCTGGCGATGCCCAAATGGGATAAAGGGGCAATGGAGCACCCGTTCGTCATTCACAACGAGCGCGTGGGCACGATAAAACCCCTGCTCTACCCCGATGCCGACGCCGAAAACCCCGTGCAACAGGTGATGATGTACCTGCTGGGCGTGCTCACGCGCAATCACTTCCCCGAAGTCATCGGCTATCCCGACCCGTTGCACAAAGCGGATTGGGGCGCGAAGACGGTGGGCAAACGCGCCCGCGAGATGATTCTCAGCAGTGAGATTCCGTTCCATACCAACCCGATTGCCCGCACCCTGCGCCGTCTGCGCGAGGAGGGCGAACGTCGGAGGAGGGAGCCATGATTACCTTCGTCACCGGACTGGAAGGCACGCTGATTCGGGTTCAGGAAGACCCGGAGGCGCGCTACGAGTTCGAAATCTGGTTCGACTACACGCGCCAGGCAATGAACCTGATTCGCGAGGGCGCACTGCTGGCGGTGCCCAACTTCGCCTCCAACCACGCCGAGAGTCACCGCTCCATTCTGGAGGTGGTTTCCATTCTGCCGTTGCACTACGGACTGGGCGACAACCCGCAGGGCTATCCGGGCTTCGTGGTGGAAGCGGCGCGCAGTGCGGTGCGCGACTGGGAAGAGCAGGAAAGCGAACCCACCGAAGACGTGACCAAAATCCGCTGCATCGCCATCCCCACCAACCTGGAGATTGTAGAGGGCGACGGACAAAGCCTCCTGCAGGAGGAGAGCAACCTGCCGATGATAGGGGCAAAGGCTCTGCTGCTGGACACCTCCAGCACCGAGTACGTGCTGAACAGTGGACTGCCACAGGGCGTGCCCATCTTCACTGTCGGCAATCTGGTGCGCGACCCACTGGTGGATGTGAAGGTATCCGCAGAGGACCTGTTGCGTACACACTTTGCCATCTTCGGCTTCACGGGCGCAGGCAAGTCCAACCTGGTCAGCACGCTGGTGGACAAGGTGCTGAACGCATTCTGCACGGAAGAGCCGCTGCAGGAACCGCCGCGTGAACAGGTCAAAGTCGTGCTGTTCGACCTGATGGGCGAGTACAGCGTGCTGCTGGCGGACTGGCTGGTGAAGGCGCCCGACGCCTGTCTGCTGGTGCTGACCGAAGAGACCCTGCCCGAAGATGTGCTACAGTTTATGGAACAACCCACCAACGAGGCGTTCAGCAAGGCACTGACCGCCTTGGCGCAGACCACCCTCTACCCGCGTGCGCTCATCGGCAGGCGCAGTGATTTCCGCTTCGCGTGGCGGCGGCTGCTCAACCCCAAGAGCGCACGGGTGCACCTGTACCGCGAAAAACCGCCCACGCTCGGCAAACTGGTAGAACGCTACTGGAACCCGCGTGGCACACTGGGCAAGAACGACCCGAAGATACGCCAGGAGGTGCGCAACTGGATAGCCACCGAGGACAACACACCCTTCGACGAGGGAAGCGCGACGAAGCTGTTCGAATGGATTGAGCGCATGTTCGACAGCGGATTACTGAGCACCAACGACGCCCGCGAATCGTTCCAGTCCCTGCGCGATGCGGTGGACGACGCCTTTCGCCGCTACATTAGCCCGCGCCACGTGCACGATGCCTTCCAGATGACGCTGGGCGAGCTCATCGGCAGGCTCAACGACCCGCACTTCTCCGGCTTGTACGTCGTTCAGTCGCACGACCCCGACCGCCTGCGCGATTTCGCCGCCACACTGGGCGAGGTGATGTTCGAAAACCGACGCAAGAGCGGTAAAATCAACCCGCTGGTGGTGTTCGTGTTCGACGAGGCGGACGAGTTCATCCCCCAGCGACGCGAGGGCGCGGACGACAGCTACGGTCGCTCCCGCTTCGTGGTGATGACCCTCGCTCGACGGGGACGTAAGTTCGGGCTGGGCGTGGGTATCGCCACCCAGCGCGTACGCTATCTGGACACCAACATCATGGCGCAGCCACATACCTACTTCGTCAGCAAAATGCCCCGACAGTCCGACCGCCAGGCGATTGCGGAAGCCTTCGGCATCTCGGAAGAGCTGTTCGGGCAGACCTTCAAGTTCAAGAAGGGCGACTGGCTGCTGATGAGTCACGACGCCATCGGGCTGGAGGCGGTTCCTGTACCCATCCACTGCGAGGACGCCAACCGCCGCGTGGAGGCGTTCCTGGATCACCTCAAAGCGGAGTGGCAGAGGTCGCGCGAGACGGTGCGGACGCGGGAGTAAGGCGAGGCTTCGCCCGATTAAAACGGAACAGAACTCTCCTCCTCAAACCGTTCCTTCGCCCGCTGAAAGCCCTCCATCAATACACTCATCTCGTTCACGATGTTGAAGAAACGTGCCCCCATCGCCATCTGCTCCACGTACGAGGGAACCGTGCCCGCCACCGCCCAGTGCTTGCCGTGTCGGTTGCACGCATCCGCCACCCGCGCGATGGCTTGCTGCATGAGCGGATGCGTCAGTTCCCCACGCACGCCCAGACTCTGCGACAGGTCGGCGGGACCGACCAGCAACAGGTCCAGCCCCTCGGTGCGGGCAATCGCCTCGATGTCCTCTACCGCCTCCTTGCGCTCGATCATCACGCCCAGCAAAATCTCGCGGTTTGCCCACTCACAGTACTCCGGCAAGGGCACGATACCGTAGCGCATATCCACGCTGCCGCCGATACCGCGCCAGCCCATCGGCGCAAAACGCGCCATGCGCACGAACTCGCGGGCGTCCTCTCCACCTGTGCAGTGGGGTAGTAGCAAGCCCGTCGCCCCTGCCTCCAACGGGCGGATGACGTTATTGTAGCTGCCGCGCGGGATGCGTACCATCGCCTCCATGCCCGTTGCCCGCGCCGCCAGAATCATCTGCGACATCTGCTCCCACGTGGTGTCGGAGTGCTCCATTTCAATCCACACGCAGTCGTAGCCCGCAATGCCCAGCATCTCCACGATTTTCCAGTGGGGAACCGTCCACACCGCGCCCACCAGCACCGGCTTGCCCTCGCGCAACTTCCTAAGTACCTTGTTGACGTGCATTTTCCCATCCGCCTCCTGTCTGTTGGGTTCTCTTTCGCGTCCGCGTCTCCGGTTTCCTTGTCAGGCAGGAAATTCGCGACACTGACCGAATCTGCTGTTAGATGCTTACCCTATCAGGAGGAACCCATGAGCATCAGTGTTGGCATTGTCGGTGTTGGGCAATTTGGCAGGTACTTTATCCCGCTGTTCCGCGACCATCCCGATGTACACCGACTTGCGCTGTGCGACCTGAACGCTGAACGTCTAGCGCGTGCCGCCCTCGAGTTTGGCGTGAACGAAACCTATTCCTCGCTGGACGAAATCTGCCAGAGCGACCTGGATGCCCTAGTGCTTATCACTCAACACTGGCTGCATGCCGAGCAGGCGATGCAAGCGATGGAATCGGGCAAGCACGTGTATAGCGCCGTCCCTCCAGCGTACGCCCGCGAGCCGGAGCAAACATTGGAGCTGTGCGACCGCTTGGTAGAAACCGTACGACGCACTGGACAGGTCTACATGCTGGGAGAAACCACCTTCTTCCGTCCCGAAACCATCTTCTGCCGCCAAAAGGCGCAGGAAGGGGCTTTCGGAAACTTTGTCTACGCCGAAGGCGAGTACTTCCACGACATTTCGCACGGACTGTACGAGGTGCTGCGAAACCGTTGGGGTGAGCAGTTTGGCAGGGATAAAACGGGCGACCCGCCTATGTATTATCCTACCCACTCCACCTGCGGCGTCATCAGCGTCATGGGCGCGCATATGACCGAGGTCTCCGCTCAGGGCTATATCTACCCCAACGACGATTGGCATCGCTCCGATACCATCTGGCAAAACCCATTTAGCAACGAAGTAGCCCTGTTTCGCATGAGCAACGGCGCCGCCGCGCGTATCTGTGAGTTTCGGCGTGTCGGGCATGTTGGACGCGAGGGGTTCCGCATCTACGGTACGGAAGCGAGTTTCGAAAACGACGTCTCCGGAGCAAAATGGGTTACCAAAAGCGGTTGGGAACCAATAGACCTGAGTACAGTGGGCGAACCTCTACCCGAGCCGCTGGCAGCAGATAAAGGCGGGCACGGTGGTTCACACGCCTATCTGGTTCATGAGTTTGTAGACGCCTGCAACAGAGGCAGGCTGCCGCGCATTCACGTCTGGGAGGCGGTGCGCTACCTAGCGCCTGGAGTGGTTGCTCATCTGTCCGCCCTGCGCGATGGCGAACTGCTCAAAATCCCAGACTGGGGTGATCCGCCACAGTAGGCGCATCCAGATACTCCACCAACACGTCGTGCGTGTCGTAATCGTTGGGCAGGGATTGCCCTTCCTCGAAGCGAATTATGCCAAAACATAGGTTGTCTTTAGGAGAGGATGTTGTCCATCGCGCCATACGAGCAGATTCTTCAGCGATTTGCCGAATTACGGATTATTGTGGTTGGCGACCTGATGCTGGACGAGTACCTGTTCGGCATCGTGCGTCGCATCTCGCCAGAGGCTCCGGTGCCCGTCGTGGAGTGGACGGAGGAGAGCTTCGTGCCGGGCGGAGCCGCCAACGTGGTGAACAACCTGCTTGCGCTGGGAGCGCAGGTGAGCGTGTTCGGTGTGGTGGGTGACGATGAAAAGGGACGCACCTTGACCGCCCACCTTGCCGAGAGCGGGGCAGACGTGCTGGGTGTGCTGGTGGAACCTTCGCGTATCACCACCTGCAAAACGCGCGTGATTGCCCACAGCCAGCAAGTGGTGCGTCTGGACCGCGAACAGCGACACCCGCTCACCGAAAGCACGCAGCGGGAGCTGCTGCGTCGACTGGAAGCCACCCTGCCTCGCGCCAACGCGGTGGTGCTTTCGGATTATCAAAAAGGGGTGTTAACGCCCTCGCTGGCGCGTGCGGTGATAGAGCGATGTGCATCGGCAGGTATCCCGGTGACCGCAAACCCGAAGCCGCCCCTCTTGCGCCACCTGAGTGGGGCGAAGCTGGCGTCTATCAACCTGCAGGAAGCGCAGGCGTTCGCCAACAGCCTGGGCAACGATATCGAGCTGCACGCACTCTCTCAGATTGCCCCGTTGGCGCACCTGTGGCGTGAGATGCTAGGTTTGCACGCGCTGGCAATTACGCTAGGCGCGCAGGGTATACTTCTCTCTACGGACGATACGCCGACATTGCATGTGCGGGCAATGCCGGTAGAGGTGTACGACACCGCCGGTGCCGGCGATACGGTGATTGCCGCGCTGACCTGCGCGCTGGCAGCAGGAGCAAACTGGCACACCGCCGCGCGACTGGCAAATGCCGCTGCAGGCAGTGTGGTGCGTCATGTGGGGGTGGTTCCCCCCCAACGCGAGGAGATTCTGCGTCTTCTCGCCGAGAATCATCACGAGGAGTAGCCCGCGTCAGGAGATGAGAATGGTACTGGGGAGTATGTGTAAGTGGATAGCTGCTCTGTTAGGCGTGCTGGCATTGTCAATTGCCGCACATGCACAGCTGGTGCCTCGTGTGGAGGTAAAGGGCAGCACGCTTCTTGTGAACCGCGCCATGGCCGTTCGCGTACGCGTTGCAAACGGTGACCTTTCTCCGGAGCGTCGCGCTCAGATTGCAGCGGAACGCCTTCAGGCTGCCGTCGCGCGAGGGCTGGGTGCGCGTCACGTAGGGGTGAAAGCAGAAAGACATCGTGCGGCGGTAACCATCGGTAGCGGCGTTTTGCTGTACGCGACCCGAGCGGATGCACGCGCTGCCGGTACCACCCCCCTGCGTCTGGCGCAGGCGTGGGCAAGCTCGTTGCGTCATTGCCTCTCCATTCCACCCCTTAGCCTCAGCGCTGACGAGCTGCTGGTACCTCTGGGTGAGTCGCGCACCGTGCGCGTGAACGGCTGGCTGGAAGGCACAGTGGTAGTCGCCCCTACCGGAGCACCCGACGACGGAGTGACTGACCCCGCGGTCATCGGCGATGGGCGTACGGTGCAAATTACCGGACGCGCGGTAGGGCGTGAACGGGTGCTGGTCTCCGTCGGCGAGCTCTCCGTGCCGCTGATGGTGACCGTGCGCAAATATGCAGGTGAGGTCAAAGCCGCCGAGCCGGTGGTGGTCACCGGAATAGGTTTGCCGATCCGCTTCGTGCGGCAGGCGGTGGAAGCGGCGATTGTGCGCTCGACCCAGCTGGAATCGGGCGCTGAGGTGCAGATTGCCTCTCCCGTTCGGCTGAGCAGCGTCCCCGATGTGGGGCAGTCTACCACAGCAAGCGCGCTGGTTCGCGCCAGCGGCTCCGGTTATATCGCTCGTGAACAGGAAGTGAAACTGACGGTGGTCAACCGCCCGATAACGATGAACGAACCGGTGCTGCTGATGGTCAGCAATGACCCCGAGCGGGTGCAGAAAGCACAGACGCTGTTCGCCGGCGAAATCAGCGAGGCACAGGGCGCGCGGCTGCTCTATCACCACATGAACGGCATGGTGCAGGACGGACTGCTACAGATTGAACTGCTCAACCCCACCGATGTCACACGCACCGCGCACATCACCGGCGCAGCGAGCACACCCATGCGGGATACCGTGCGTGTGGGTTACGTGGCGGGCGAGCTGTTCCTGCGTGCGCTGATGAATAACATGGGACATACCGTCACCATTCCTGCGCAGAGCAAGGTGGTGTTGCTGGCGCAGAAGATGCGCCCTCTGGACACTGCCAGCGGTGTGCTACAGGTACGCCTGCTCCCCACCGAAGGGGCACAGCCCCCTGCCCCATGCGTGTTGAAAGTGGCGATGCAGGTATACCAGAATCAACCTCTGCCGCTTGTGGGGACAACGATGGTATGGGGGTTTCTACCGCCTCGTCCCCTTACCGCCGAAGAGAGACGCCAGATTGCCGGAAACGACCACATCTACCCCACCAGTCAGAAAGTGCTCACCGCCACCTACGTGGTGGGGCAACGATGGCAGTTTATCCGCATCGGCGAACAGGCGGTGCGTAACCACAATCAGCAGCGCAAGCTGGACGGCAACTACGGCGTGATTTACGAAGTGCGCGTGGAGATAGTGAACCCCACCGACAGGGTGCGCGACGTGGAGGTGGCTTTTGAACCCAGTGGCGGTGAGGCAGGAGGCGTCTTTGCCATCGGCGGTGAGGTGCTCGGCATACAGCGAGCTCTGCCGCCCAAAGAGTTTTCTATCACCCGAATTCGCCTGCAACCGAACCAGAAGCGCACCATCACCATCCGCACCATGCCACTGGCGGGTTCGAACTACCCGGCAACGCTGATGGTGCGTTCGTGAGGATGTGAGGTCACCGTGCAGGCGAACGACCTGCAAAAGCTGCAACCCGGTCGCCTTTTCGTGTTCCTGCGCGAGCACATCGGCGATGTGGTGAACAGCACGGCGGCGTTGTACTGCCTGCGACGGCGGTTCTCTCGTGCCTATCTGTGCGTGGAGGTGGGCGAGCGTGCAGTGGAGGTATTACAAAACTTCCCGCGCATCGACGACATCTGGATACGCCCCACGCACCAGGGGCTATGGGGCAAGTTGCGGTTCATCCGCCGCCTGCGCGAAGGGCATTTTGACCTAGCGGTGATTCTGGACGACAGCGCGGACATGGTACTTCATGCATGGCTGGCAGGTATCCCCGTACGGGTAGGGGTCAGGCGTAAAGAGAAGTTCCAGAGGTTATACACCGCCTTTGTACCACACGACACGTCACGTCACGAGACACTGGAGCACCTGCGTGATGTGGTGGAACTGCTGGGCTGTGACACCTCCGATTACCGCCCGCGTTTGTATCCTTCCTCGCAAGACACACGCACCGCAGAGCAGGAACTGCGTCAGGCGGGGTGGGACGGCATCACACCGCTGGTGGGTATCAACCCGGGCGCGAGCCGCGAGCATCGCAGGTGGTTTCCCGACCGCTTCGCGCAGGTGTGCGACGCGCTAGCGGAACAGGGTACCGCGTGTGTCTTGCTGGGCGGACCGGGCGACAGGCAGCTGGCGGAGGAGATTCTGGCGAATTGCCGTAGCCGCCCGCTGGTGCTGACAGGAAGGCTCACGATACTGCAGCTCGCTGCGCTGATGCCACACCTGCGCCTGCTCATCACCGCCGACAGCGGACCAATGCATGTCGCTGCGGCAATGGGAACGCGGGTGGTAGCGCTGTACGGCGTGAGTGACCCTGCGTACACCGGTCCCTTCGGCAAGGGACACATCATCATTCGCCACAATGAGCCGTGTACCGAATGCACTGCCGAGCGGTGTGTGCGGGATAGAGAATGCATGAAACGCATCCGCGTGGAGGAGGTGGTAGCGGCAAGCCTTTTCCACGCATAGGAGGGTAGCTGCGATGGGACACGGATAAACACGGATGGCACGGATTTGCGCGGATGATCTATCTGTGCCCATCTGGATGCTATTCCCGAAGGACGAAGAAAGCGGCTATTTACTAACAGTCCGCCTGGTTATCCCGCTTCGGTGAGGGCGATTCAGCCGGAAATAACAACCAGTGCCTGATAATCCACAAAACGGTTGCGCAGGTGACCGCCGTGTCCGCCAGATTGAACACCGGAAACACGCGCAAGTCGATAAAGTCCACCACGTGTCCCAGTCGCACTCTGTCCAATACGTTCCCGAGCGCACCGCCCACGAGCAGGCTGGCGATAGCGGTCGTCCACGCCGTTGGAGCGGACAGACGCAGGTAATATAGCACCACCGCCCCCACTATCGCCAGCGATACCCACAGGAACGCCCCTCCAAACTGCGGAAACAGCCCGAAGGCAATCCCCGAGTTGAATGACAGGGTGAAGTGCAACACACCCGGCAGGATCGGCACCGATTGACCGGGTATCAGCTTCCACTGTATCCACCACTTGCTCGCTTGGTCCAGCAGGATAAGCAGCAGAGTGGCGGCAAAGAACCACCCTTTCATCCGATGCTTCTCATCGCGCTGGCGCAGCGCGTACACAGGTCGGGATATTCCGCATCCGCGCCGATGTCGGTGCGAATCTGCCAGCAGCGCGGGCATTTCTCACCCTCTGCCTTTTGCACCTCCACCGCAACCTCCTCCTCATCCCATTGCTCGACGTGCACCGATGCCACCATATACAGCGTCGGCAGGTCGGCGAAGAAGGGTTTCAGCGTGCTCCACGTCTCATCGTCCAGTTGGATGTGCAGAGCCGCCTCCTGCGAGCGACGAATCACCTCTGACTGGCGCGCCTGCTCCAGTGCCTTGTTCACCGTTTCGCGTACCGCCAGCACCGGCTCCCATCGCTCCAGCATCGCCGCATCGTGCACCGAGAAGGGGTCATCCGGTAGTTGCGAGAGCAGCACACTTTCCGCCTTATTGTCACCGGGCAGAGCTTGCCACACCTCCTCGGCGGTGTGTGTGATGATCGGCGCAAGCAGCTGCGCCAGAGTCTGCGCGATAAAGTAGAGCACAGTTTGCGCCGACCGACGCTCGTGTGATGCGGGTGGCGAGCAGTACAGCCGGTCCTTGAGCACGTCCAGATAGAACGCGCTCATGTCCACCACGCAGAAGTTGTGCACATTCTGGTACACGCGGTGGAACTCGTACACCTCGTATGCCGCCATACAATCCGCCAGCAGCTTGCGCGTGCGTGCCATCGCCCACTGGTCCAGCGGCAACATCTCGCTTTCCACCACGCGGTGTTGTGCCGGGTCGTAGTCGTATAGATTGCCCAGCAGGAAGCGCATGGTGTTGCGGATGCGTCGATAGGCTTCGGCGGTGCGGTCCAAAATCTCGAACGACAGGCGCACGTCCTCGAAGTAGTTGCAGCTGGACACCCACAACCTCAACACATCCGCGCCATATTTATCAATCACCTCCAGCGGGCTGATGACGTTGCCCCACGACTTGTGCATGGCGCGTCCCTCGCCGTCCAGCATCCAGCCGTTGGTGATGACCGCGCGGTAAGGGGCGTCGTCTTTGGTGGCGACGGCAATCATCAGGCTGGAGTTGAACCAGCCGCGGTGCTGGTCGGAACCTTCCAGATACACGTCGGAGGGCCAGCGCAGTTCCGGTCGCTTCTCCAGCACGGCGCGATGTGTACAGCCGCTGTCGAACCACACGTCAAGGATGTCCGTTTCCTTGTCGAAAGCGGTGCCGCCGCACTTCGGGCAGGCTGTGCCTTCAGGCAGGAAGAACTCGGCAGGCTTCTCGAACCACACGTCACTGCCCGCCTTCTCCACCTCGTCCGCCACGCGGGCAATGAGCGCAGGCTCCAGCAACACCTCACCGCACCCTCGGCAATGGAAGGCGGGGATGCCCACCCCCCACGCCCGCTGACGGCTGAGACACCAGTCGGGGCGTCCCTGCACCATACTACGAATGCGATTGATGCTCTGCGGCGGGAACCACTTTACGCGCTCAATCGCCTCCAAACACCGCTCGCGGTGGCGATTGTGGTCGATGCTCATAAACCATTGCACCGTCGCACGAAACAGCAACGGCGAGTGGCATCGCCAGCAGTAGGGGTACTGGTGCTCGTACGGCTCGTATGCGAGTAACGCTGATTGCTCCTTGAGCCACTGGACAATCTCCGCGTCTGCGTCGCGCACGTATTTACCCGCGATGCGCTCGCCCACCTCGTCGGTGAACTTGCCCTGCACGTCCACCGGACATAACACACGCAAGCCGTACTCCTGGCCGGTATGGAAGTCCTCTTCGCCGTGACCGGGCGCGATATGCACTACGCCCGTGCCTTCGGTCATGGTCACGTAATCGGCAAATACCACCGGCGATTCGCGCCCGTACAGCGGATGCTGAAACACCAATCCCGACAGCGCATTGCCCTGTAGCGTGCGCACCACACGATATTCCCTTGCGCCGATGCGCGCCATGATGCTCTCCACCAGCGATTCCGCCAGCAGATAGAGTGCCCCATTAGCTTCCACGACAGCGTACGGCTCAGCGGGATGTACTGCCACCGCCAAGTTGGAAGGGATGGTCCACGGGGTAGTCGTCCAGATAAGGATGTACGCCCTCTTGCCGTCCTCCTTCTTGGGGAACACCCCATTGGGGTCTTGCTTCAGCGGGAAACGCACGGTGATGGAGGGCGAGGTATGGGTGTGATACTCAATCTCGGCGTCTGCCAGGGCGGTCTCACACACGGGACACCAGAGAACAGGCTTCAAGCCGCGGTAGATGTAGCCACGCTCCACCAGCTCGCCGAACACGCGCACCAGCGTGGCTTCGAACTCGTAGGACATGGTGAGATAGGGGTTCTCCCAGTCGCCGATACAGCCCAGCCTCTTGAATTGCTCACGCTGGCGGTTGACAAAATGGCTGGCATACTCCCGACATCGCCTGCGCAGGGTCACCTTGTCGGGTTTCTCGCCCTTGCGGCGGAACTCTTTGGTCACCTCGTTCTCAATGGGCATTCCATGGTTGTCCCAGCCGGGCACGAACGGCGACCGATAGCCCTGCAACATGCGGAACTTGACGATAATATCTTTCAGCGTCTTGTTCAGCGCGTGCCCCATGTGGATGTCGCCGTTCGAATAAGGGGGACCATCATGGAGGATGAACAGTCCACGAGGGGCAGGTTTCTGTAACGCCTTACGGTAAATATCCTGCTCTTGCCAGAACCGCTGGAACTGCGGCTCTCGCTTTACCAGCTCCGCCTTCATCGGGAAGGATGTTTTCGGAAGATTCAACGTGTGATCGTAGTCCATCTCTCACCTCATGCATCCAGTCGCTGGATATAATCCTGTAACGCCTCTTTCCAGTGTCTCGGTAAGGGAATACCTGCCCATCGCAACCGCTCCATGTTCAGCACCGAATACGCGGGGCGGCACGTCGGGGAGAGCCACTCCCAACTGCTGACAGGCGTCACCGACACTCCCGACGACAGCAGCCCACGCTCTGTTGCCAGGTTCACCACCTCGCAAGCCACCTCATACCATGTGGCAGAACCCTGATTGACCGCATGGTACGTACCGTACGCCACCTTCGCGCTCACCATTTTCAGCAATACCTCCGCCAGGTCGCCTGTAAAGGTCGGCGAGCCGGTCTGGTCGTTCACCACGCGCAGGGGCTTGCCCTCTCGCGCCGCGTTCAAGATGGTTCGCGGAAAGCACTTGCCCCCCACACCGTACAGCCACGCGGTGCGCACAATCCAGTGGCGCGGACAAATCTCACGTATCCACTGCTCGCCAGCCAGCTTGCTCGCGCCGTACACGCTCAGCGGGCGAGGTACATCCCATTCGGTGTAGCCGTTGCGCTTCGCGCCGTCGAACACGTAATCGGTGCTGATGAACAGCAAGCGCGCCCCCACATCGGCACAGGCGGAAGCCACGTTCGCCGCCCCGAAAGCGTTCACCCGATAAGCCTCTTCAGGGTTGCGCTCACAGCCGTCTACGTCGGTATATGCCGCGCAGAGTATCACCACATCCGGGGCGTTTTCCGCAACCACCCTGCGCGTCGCCTCGCCGTCGGTAATGTCCAGACGGATGTCCCCCGACCGCCGCGAGGCGGTTATCAGTGCGAAATGGGGGGCAAAGCGTGCACAGATGTCCTGCCCCAGCATCCCACCAGCACCGATAACCAGAACTTTGCCGTCCACCGCCTTCATGAAGCCCTCTGCACAAGATTATACCAGAATCTCCGCGTTCACGGAACTTGATACCCCCTGCTCGTTGTGATATAATTGCTCTTGCGAGGAGCGGTGGCCGAGTGGTCTAAGGCGCACGCCTGGAGAGCGTGTGGGCGCGCAAAACGTGCCTCGTGGGTTCGAATCCCACCCGCTCCGCCATTTTGTGCCTCGAGGGTCCGCAATGTTTCCTTCAACGGATACCATCTCCGCTATCGCCACCCCGCCCGGTGAAGGCGGTATCGGCATCGTGCGAATCAGCGGAGCACGCGCGTTCGATATAGCGCGAAGGGTGTTCACCCCGCTACCAGCGGAGGTGCAAAGCCACCGCATCTACGTCGGCACACTCTTTGACCCCGATACCGGCGAACATATCGACCGTGCGTTGCTGCTTGCCTTCCGTGCCCCGCGCAGTTATACCGGTGAAGATGTGGTGGAGTTCAGCTGTCACGGGGGGATGGTGTTGTTGCGCCGCGTGCTGAAACTGACCCTGCAACACGGTGCACGTCTCGCGCAACCCGGCGAGTTCACCCTGCGTGCTTTCCTGAACGGACGGCTAGACCTAGCGCAGGCGGAAGCGGTAGCCGACCTCGTTCGTGCCCGCACCGAAAGCGCACAACGTCTCGCCATGCGCCAGCACGAGGGCGAACTCTCGCGCGCCATCCACGCCATCCGCGACGAACTAGTGGGCATACTGGCTCTGGTAGAGGCGTATCTGGACTTCTCGGACGACCTCGGCGAGATGGACTATCAGCACCTGAGCGAACAGATTCACCGGCTGATAGCGCATTGCCAGAGCCTGCTCGCTACCGCCCGCTATGGACGCCTCACCCGCGAGGGAGCGATAGTGGTTATTGCCGGACGACCGAACGTGGGCAAATCTAGCCTGATGAACGCCCTGCTGGGCGAAGAGCGTGCTATCGTCACCGACATCCCGGGCACCACGCGCGACCTGATACGGGAGAGCATCCAGATACACGGCATCCCTGTGCAGCTGTGGGACACCGCCGGCTTGCGCGAGACCGAAGACGTGGTGGAACGTTTTGGGGTGGAGCGCACGCACCGTTCCCTACGGGAAGCCGACCTCATCCTGTTTCTGCTGTCTGCTCCCGAAGGCTTCACCGAAGAGGATAAAGGGCTGCTCGCCCGCCTTCCCCCGGAGCGTACCCTGCTGGTGTGGAACAAATGCGACCTGATTCCCGAAGAGGCAATCGATGAACTCGCTCGGCAAGTGCCCTCCCCTGCCCTTGCGGTCAGCGCGCTGACGGGCTGGAACCTGCACCGGCTGGTGGAAACCATCGGCGAGCGATTGCTGGGCAGCGACTGGCTCACCCCCGAGGGGGCGGTGGTGACGAGTGAAAGACACCAGATTGCCCTGCAGGGGGCGATAGAGAGCCTTCAGCAGGCGTTGCACAGTGCACAAACCACCCTGCCCGCCGAGCTGATTTCGGTAGACCTGCGCGGCGCACTGGATGCCATCGGGCTGATTACGGGAGAAACGGTGACGGAGGACATTGTGGAGCGTATCTTCAGCGATTTTTGCATCGGGAAATGAGGTGGCTTGCCTTTGGGGTAGACCTCTCCCCCAACCCCTCTCCTACAAGGAGAGGGGAGCCGTGTTTCGGATGTCCCCTTCCTGTGTAGGGAAGGGGCAGGGGGTTCGGTCTACCTCCACATCGGGGAGTTCTACACCCCGCCTGCTCGCCGACTCCAGCGGTCAATCGCCACGACAACGATCAGCAGCAAGCCAACCATCATATCCTGCGCTTCGGAGGGCACGCGCGCCAGCGTCAGTCCGCTGCGCAGGAAACCGACCATGAGCAGGGCAATCAGCGTGCCCAGCACGCCCCCCTCGCCGCCGGAAACGGCAGTGCCCCCCAGCACCACAGCGGTGATGGCGGTGAGCTCGAAGCCCAGACCCGCATCGGGTTTGGCGACGGAGACATGCGCGGCGTAAATCACCGCTGCCAGCGCGCTCATGAAGCCTGACAGCATATATACCTGCATCTTCACGCGGTTCACCGGCACGCCGGAGAGCCTTGCCGCCGCCTCGTTCGCACCGATGCTGAACACCGACCGTCCCCATGCGGTGCGCGTTAACGCCAGATGAAAGAGCACTGCAGTCAGGGCTAGTATCCACACCTGCACCGGGATGTCCGCCACATAACCCTGCCCAAGCCAGAGGAAAGGCTCGGGAAAGTTGCGGATGGAGCGTGCCTGGCTCATGCCGAGCGCGATGCCTCGAAAGCCCGCCATGGTTGCCAGCGTGACGATAAGCGGAGGGATGCCTACGGTGGTGATAAGCGTGCCGTTGAAACCACCCAGCAGTGTCCCCACCATAAGCGCAAGCAAAACGGAGAGCGATAGGGGTAGCCGTGCATCTTCCCACAACATGCCCATCGTTATCACGCTCAGCCCCACGATGGAGCCGACCGAGAGGTCTATCCCGGCGGTGATGATGACCAGCGTCATGGCAAGCGCAATCAGTCCAATCTCGGCGGACTGCCGCACCACCTCTATCAGGTTATCCGGTGTGAGGAAGAGGGGTGACAGGGATTGCATCGCCGCCATCTCCACGAGCAGCAGCAGAACCAGCACCGCCTCTCGCCGCATCACCAAATGTTTCAACGCCTTGCCCTCCGCGTGCGCAGAGCATCTGCCACCACCGCCAGCAGTACCAGAGCGCCCTGCACGCTGGGCGCCCAGTACTCCGAAACGCGGCGGAAAATCAAGCCGGTGCTGATGACCTGCAGCAGAAGCCCGCCAATCGCGCTGCCCCACACCGTGCCCTGACCGCCGAAGATGTTCACCCCGCCCACCACGACCGCGCTGATGGCGAGCAGTTCGAAGCCCGCCCCTGCGTTGCTCTGGATGACGCTGAAGCGTGAAGCGTATACCAGTGCCGAAAGCCCCAAAAGCGCGCCGTGCATCACGAACACCAGCCACAGTACACGCCTCACGGGGATGCCCATGCGCGCCGCGGCGAGGGGATTACCGCCCACCGCGTAGATGTGGCGTCCTAGCGGCGTACGTGCCAGCAGGAACGCGATTGCTACCACGATACCGACCGCCACCAGCACCGGCGTGGGGATACCGACAACCTCGCCCCGCCCGACGGCGGAGAAGGAAGGAGGAAGGTTGCCAATCCATTCGCCGCGTGTCCACCAGATAATGCCTCCGCGCAGCACGCTCATCATGCCCAGCGTGACGATAATGGCGGGGATGCGCACGAAAGCCACCAGCCAGCCGTTCACTGCGCCGATGACCGCGCCCGTGAGCATGGGTAGCAGAATCACCGTCGGCAGGGAGGCTCCCGATTTGGCAGTCAGCCCGGCAACTACGGCACACACCGCCAGCGCGGAGCCTGCGGAGATGTCTATCATGCCCGCGATGATGACCATCGTCATTCCGCAGGCAGCGATGACCAGCGGAGCGGCGTTGATGAGGATATCGCGGAGGTTGTCCGCCCGCAGGAAGCCCGGCGTCGTCCCAAAATAGCCTAGCAACAGCAGCAGAAACACCCCCACGCTCATCTCGCGTCCGTACTGACGCCACAGGGCGAAACGGGTGGGGGAGATGCGTTTAGAAATCATACCGGTCGATGTTCTCTGCGGTGAACTTCATCGGCGGCCCCAGCAGCACCTGGTCGCCTTCCACCTTGACCTTGCCCAATCGCCCTGCCTCGATCTCCTTTGCGCCTGGCTTCAGCGTGCCCTCCGCGACCGCTTTGGCGACGTACACGGTGAGGTAACCGAGGTCCACTGGGTTCCACAGGATGACCGTCTTCACCGTGCCATCCTTGACGAACTCCCTCATGCTCTTGGGGGTAGACAATCCGACAACCGCTACTATGCCGCTTTTGCCCGCCTGACGCACGGCGTCGGCGGCGCCCGGGAACGCCACGGAGGAGATGCCGAACACGCCTTTCACATCAGGATAGGTTTTCAGGATGTCCTGCGTCATGCTGAAGGCGCGACCCTGGTCCTCCTCCGGGTACTGGATGGTAACAATCTGCATCTTCGGATACTTTTCCGCCATGTATCGCTTCATGACCGCAATCCAGGCGTTCTGGTTGGGAGCGGTAGGGGAGGAGCTGACGATAGCCACTTTCGCGTTCTCACCCGCCTGCGCAGCCATTTCGTCTACCAGCGCGCGCCCGATGTCTTCGAAGGTCGCCTGATTGACGAAGAACTCGCGTCCCGACTTTTCCGCGTTGGCGTCGGCATCGTAGGTAATGACATGCACACCCTTCTCGCGAGCGCGCTTGAGGGCAGGGGAGATGGCGTCGGGGTCGTTGCACGCTACCGCAATCACGTCCACCTTCTGCAACGTCCAGCTTTCGATGAAGGGGATTTGCTGGTCTACCTTGCCCTCGGTGGGACCGTCGTAGGTGAGGTCGATATTGCCGATTTCCTGCGCCGCCTCTTTCGCGCCGCGCTCTACGGCGTTGAAGTAGTCGATGCCTTTCAGCTTGGGCATGACCGCCACCACCAGTTTGGCTCCAGTGTTCGTCGTGCTGGTGCCTGCTGAGGGCGTTTGCTTTTTGCCACAGGCAACCAGTAGCAACAGCGCAGCCGCCAGTATCGGCGTTATCCGGAAAGCCTTTCGCAAGGGGTCATCCCTCCCTCTCGTTTTGATAAATGCTTTCGTGGCGAGGGAAGGGAATCCTGCCACCGACGATGCGATGAAACCGGTAGTGGGGGGGGAGGTTGCACCCTTACAAGCGGGCAGAAGCCCCGACACTCAGTACCCAACCGCCCCGCGCAGCTTGCGCAGGGCGCGGTCTTTGTACACGCACACGATGGATAGCGCGATGCCTATCCTGATATTGCAAGCAGAGAGGTGGGGTGTATTCAACCTAACCCCCTGCCCTTTCCCTACGAGGAAAGGGGGAACTGCTCCCCTCTCCTGCGAGCCGGGGGCGAGGTTGACCAGGCAAAGGAATTTCCCATCTTGCACCGAAAATAACTTGCGAACACGAATCTTCGCGTCGCCCTTCTGGAGGGCGAACTTCCGGGTGAGCCGATTCGCCCCACCCAACCTCCCCGCACGCGGGGAGGAGCGTCATGTCCCCCTGCTTGCGGCGGGACGACAGGGGGGGCTAACACCTCCCCCTGCTTGCGGCGGGACGACAGGGGGGGCGAACACCTCCCCCTGCTTGCGGCGGGACGACAGGGGGGCTAACGGCTCGGCAGGAGCCTCGCCCTCCAGAAGGATTGGAGCGCTTCTACAAAATGATACCTGTCGCCCACCTGAAACACCCTGCCTTTCGCGCAGCGTGCCGTTTGACCGAACCCGCACCGCGCGAAGCGGAGCGTCGCTTCTTGATGGAGGGCACGCTTCAGATTGCCAAAGCGCTCCACGCCCCACTGCGCCCACTGGAGGTGTATGTCAAGGAAGAGGCCGAACCCGAATTAGCCGCCTCCTGCGAGCGGATGGGCATCCCTGTGTACTCCGTGCGCAAAGGGCTGTTTCACCGGTTACTGGTTAGTGGGTACGAGACTTGCACGACCGCCGTTGCGGTGATGCCCTGGTGGAACGTGACGCTGGACGACATCTGCGCCCGGTGCGAGGGCATCGTGCTGGTTGCAGAGCGCATTCAGGACCCGCGCAACCTGGGGATGCTTATCCGCACCGCCGACGCGGCACAGGTACGCGCGCTCGTACTCGCTTCGCCTCTCGCCGACCCATACAGCCGCGCCTGTGTACGTTCCACCACCGGTAGCATTGCCTTCCTGCCCATCGTCTCCTGCGAGGAGAGCAGGAAGGTTGTTGACGCTTTCCGCGCACATGGCTGGCGGCAGGTCGGCTCCAGCGCTCACGCCCCGCATCTGCTGTGGGAGGAAGACCTGACGCATCCCTTCTGCCTGTGGGTGGGCAATGAGCAGACAGGCTTGCTCCCCGAAACGCGCGAGGCGATGGATACGCTGATACGCATCCCGATGGGCGGCGGTGCGCACTCGTTGAACGTGGCGGTAGCGACGGGGATACTGCTGTTTGAGGCGGTCAGGCGCAGGCACGGACAAATCATGTAAAACCAAACCACTGCTCGGCTGCAGGAACCCCCTGCTCCCCTCGCGAAGGCAGAATCAACAACAGATTGCGGAGGTAAAAGATGCCTGTTCGAATCGGCTTTTTCGGGTGTGGCGGTATTGCCGGTGCGCACTTCAACGCGCTCTCGCAGATACCGGAAGCACAACCGGTAGCGTTTTGTGATATCGACCTGTCTCGTGCCGAAGCGGCGGCAGGGCGTTTCGGCGGAAAGGCTTATACCGACTGGAAACAGATGCTGGACACCGAGAAACTGGATGCGCTATATGTGTGCGTGCCACCCCATGCGCACGTGGGAGCGGAAGAGGCAGCCGCCGAACGCGGTATCCACCTGTTCGTGGAGAAGCCGGTAGCCAGAACGCTGGAAAAGGCAAAGGCGATAGAGTCCGCCATCGCCAAAGCGGGCGTCATCAGCAGTGTGGGCTATCACTTCCGCTACATGGCAACCACCCAGAAGGCGCGCGAGCTGCTGGAAGGGAAAACGGTGGGTATGGTCACCGGCTGGTGGATGGGTGGACTGCCGGGCGTAGCATGGTGGCGCGTCATGGAGCAGTCTGGCGGGCAATTCGTGGAGCAGACCACGCACATTGTGGACCTCGCCCGCTACCTCGTCGGTGACATGACGGAAGTGTACGCTCTGATGACCAACCGCAAACTGCACAAAGAGGTGGAAAACTACAGCGTGTACGATGTGGGCGCGGTGGCGGTGAAGTTTGCGAACGGTGTCATCGGCGCGATACACAACACCTGCTTGCTCAACATGGGCTGGCGCGTGGGGCTGGACATCGTGACTCCCGACCTGATTGTGGAAACCGACTGGGGCAGCGTCAAAGCCACCGAAGCGGGCAAGGTGACCACCTATCAGCTGAGCAGCAACCCATATCTGGAAGAGGACAAGGTGTTCATCCACGCCGTTCTCACCGGTGACCGCTCGGCAATCCGCAGCACCTACGCGGACGCGGTGAAGACGCTGGCAGTGACCCTCGCCGCGAACGAGTCGGTGCAAACCGGACAACCGGTGAAGGTGGAGTGGTAACCTCTCCCCCATCCCCTCTCCTACAAGGAGAGGGGAGCCATTCCCCCTTCCCGCGTAGGGAAGGAGGTAAGGGGGGTAGGTGGAAGAACAACCTCTCCCGCATCCCCTCTCCTGCAACAATAGGGGAGCGGTTCCCCCTTCCTTCGTAGGGAAGGGGGCAAGGGGGTTAGGTCAACACAAAAACAAAAGAGGAGGTTCACTATGCCTGAGGAAACACCCGAACAGAGAGAGCAGCGTCTGAAATGGTTTCGTGAGGCGCGATTCGGCATGTTCATCCACTGGGGACTGTACTCGCAGCTGGGCAGACACGAGTGGGTGATGAACCGTGAACGCATTCCGGTGGAGGAGTACGAGAAGCTAGCGGATACATGGAAGCCGAAGCCCTATCCCGCCCGCTGGTGGGCGCGACTGGCGAAACTGGCAGGGATGCGCTACATGGTGATGACCACCAAGCACCATGAGGGCTTCTGTCTGTTTAACACCCAGTACACCGACTACAACGCGGTAAAACGCGGTCCGAAGCGCGACCTGGTGGCGGAGTTCGTAGAAGCCGCCCGCGCCGAAGGGCTGAAGGTGGGGTTTTACTACTCCCTGATGGACTGGCATCACCCCGACGGCGCACGCTGCAAGCACGACGAAGCCGCCCGCAAGCGGTTTGTGGAGTTCACACACGGCATTGTGCGCGAGCTGATGACCAACTACGGCACGATCGACATCATGTGGTACGACGTGAACTGGCCGCTTACCGCCGAAGAGTGGGAAGCAGAGAAGATGAACCGCATGGTGCGCGAGCTGCAACCGCATATCGTCATCAACAACCGCTCCGGTCTGCCCGAAGACTTTGGTACGCCCGAACAGCACATCACCCCTGAAAAGGGCGGACGCATGTGGGAAGCGTGCATGACCTTCAACGAGAGCTGGGGCTACACGCCCATAGATACCCGCTGGAAAGACGCCTGGCAAATCGTGGGGATGCTGCGGCAGGTGGCGGCGGGAGGTGGAAACCTGCTGCTGAACATCGGTCCCGCACCCGATGGCAGTGTGCCCGAAGTGTGCGAACAGGAGCTGCTGAAAGTGGGCAAGTGGCTACAGGAGTACGGGCCCTCTGTGTACGATGCGACCGACCCCATGCAGCAGGAATGGATGATTACCGGCGCGTTCACCCGCAAGGGGCAGACGCTGTACTTCCACTGCAACCGCTGGCCCGGCAGTGAGCTGGCGATCGGCGGACTGCAGTGCAAGGTGCTTCGCGCTCGCCTCATGAACGGTCCGGAGGTGGCGTTCACGCAAACGGAGAACCGTCTGGTGTTGCGCGGACTGCCTGAAATGCCGCCCAACCCGATATGCACGGTGATCGAGATGGAGGTGGAGGGCGAGCCGAAGCAAGTGCTGAGTGCAGGTTACGTGTTGATAGAACAGGATCCGTGGCGATAAAGGCTGCTATTTTGGGGCGGGCAAGGCTCCCTGCGAGCCCACTCCGCCAGAATGAGGATCCTTCGTTCGCGGCTAAAGTCGTTGCTGCTCAAACGGAGCCAGATTCTGTTGACCCTAACTCTGTGAAGGCAGGGTTTCGTTTGCAAGGGCGCGGCTTTAGCCGCAAACCCGTGTCCGGTATGCTCTTTCCCTCGCTGAGAACGAGAGTCTTCGCTTGGCCCCGAATGACAGGCATGTAGTTCTCCACACGTGATGATTTGGGCGTAAACAAGACGGTTTTACGTCTTCACCATGCCGAACCCCGCGATGGAAATCATGGGCTACAAAGGGAGCAAAATCCGCCTGCACGGATTGGAAAACCTGCGATGCAGGTTTCTTCTCACCATAGCCCACCATTTGAGGCTATTTTTCACCCTATTTCGTCATGCTGAGCGTCAGGGGCAAGCAGAACATTCCCGCCAATATCAACATACCGTTGTAGCCGCAGGCTTTAGCCTGCGCCAAGCTCACGCAACCTGAAGGTTGCGGCTACATGGGAGCAACAGGCACGCGGAA
>CALJAP010000088.1 GCA_938027655.1 uncultured bacterium
GCCATCGCCAGCAAGAGGATGCCTGACAGCCACAGCATAACCCCAGATGGGCGAAACCGTTTCATCCTGTTAACCTCCTTTCTTGTCTTTTTGCGCAGGCTGAAGCCTGCGGCTACACTACTACCGTTCTTCTTCGGTCTCGAGTAGGCGCGACCCTCCAACGCCACGGGCGCGTTCTCAAGGGTCTCCGCCTATGATATATGCAAGATTCGTACCATTCGGGGCGGTTTTGGGGTGAATACGG
Source organism: uncultured bacterium (assembly GCA_938027655.1). Lineage (GTDB taxonomy): Bacteria > Armatimonadota > HRBIN16 > HRBIN16 > HRBIN16 > HRBIN16. The sequence continues at coordinate 245 of CALJAP010000088.1, forward strand.
GCAAAAATGGCAAAATTTTTCTGGGGGCGAACCCCACCTCCGTCGGGTTGCTGTGACCAGCTCAGGCTGACCCCGTCTACCGGGGAACGGCGTCGGCAGTGCCCCCCTCACTCAGGCGGTCTCGGCTTGGTGGGAGCCTCGCCCTCCAGACTCCTCCCACATATTGGGTATACTACAAAAGACCATGAGCGACATCCTGCGAACAGCCAGAGAACGGGTGCTCTTTTTTGACGGGGCGATGGGCACGCAAATCCAGAACCTGCACCTCACCGCCGAGGACTTCGAGGGGCTGGAGGGGTGTAACGAGGTGCTCAACGCCACACGCCCGCATCTGGTCGCCCAGATTCACGCGCGTTACTTCGAGGCAGGTGCGGACATCGTGGAGACCAACACCTTCGGCGCGAACGCGATGAACTTGGGCGAATACGGTATCGCCCATCGCGTGCATGAGCTGAACCTCAAAGGCGCGCAAATCGCGCGGGAAGTGGCGCACTCCCTCAGCACACCCGACAGGCCGCGTTTCGTGGCAGGCTCGCTCGGACCGGGCACCAAACTGCCCACGCTGGAGCATATCACCTTCGACGAACTGGAAGCCACCTATACCGAGCAAGCGCGCGGACTGCTGGAGGGTGGAGTAGACCTGCTGTTGATCGAAACGGTTCAGGACCTGCTCCAGGCGAAAGCGGCGATCAACGGCTGTCGCAACGCCATGCGTGCCACCGGACGCACCGTGCCCCTCTTCGTGCAGGTCACGATGGAGACCACCGGCACGATGCTGCTGGGCAGCGAAATCGGCGCGGCGTTAACCACGCTGCTGGCGTTTCCCGACGTGGTGGCTATCGGCATGAACTGCGCCACCGGTCCCGAGCTGATGGTGGAACACGTGCGCTATCTGCACCACCACTCGCCTCGCCTCATCAGCATCCAGCCCAACGCGGGTCTGCCCGAGCTGCGCGACGGCAAGACCTTCTATCCCCTCACCCCTGACGAGCTGGCGCAATACCACCTGCAGTTCGTGCAGGAGTTCGGTGCCAATTTTGTGGGCGGATGCTGCGGCACTACACCCGAACACATCCGCAGGGTGGTGGAGACGGTCGGCTTTCGCGCCCCCACCGTACGCCATCCGGAGGTTGTACCTGCCTGTTCCAGCCTGTACCAGTCCGTGCCCTACGAGCAGGAAAACTCCTTCCTGATTGTGGGCGAGCGGCTCAACGCCAACGGCTCCAAACAGTTTCGCGACCTGCTGTTGAAAGAGCACTACGACGATATGGTGCAGATGGCGCGCGAGCAGACCGCCGAAGGCGCGAACGTGCTAGACGTCTGCGTGGACTATGTGGGGCGCGACGGCGTGCGCGACATAACCGAGGTGGTGCGTCGGCTGGCAACAGGGAGCACCCTGCCCCTGATGATAGATTCCACCGAGCCGCCCGTTATCGAAGCCGCGCTGAAAAGGCTGGGCGGGAAGTGTATCGTGAACTCGGTGAACTTCGAGGACGGCGGCAAGCGTCTGCATCAGGTGCTTCCAATGTGCCGCAAGTACGGCGCGGCGGTGGTTGCGTTGGCGATTGACGAAGAGGGACAGGCACGCACCATCGAATGGAAGCTGCGCGTGGCGCGTCGGCTGGTGAAGGTCATCACCGAAGAGTATGGTATTCCCCCCGAAGACATCTTCTTTGACGCGCTCACCTTCCCGCTCGGCTCGGGGTCGGAAGAGCTGCGACGCGACGGCATCGCCACCATTGAAGCCATCCGGCAGTTCAAGCAGGAGTTCCCGCAGTGCCACACTATTCTGGGGGTCAGCAACGTCTCCTTCGGCTTGAAACCTGCCGCCCGGCATGTGTTGAACTCGGTCTTCCTGCACCACTGTCTGGAGGTTGGGCTGGACGCTGCCATCGTACACCCTTCCCGCATCCTGCCCCTGCACCGCATTCCTGAAGAACAGCGCGAGGTCGCCCGGCAGCTTATCTTTGACGAGCGGCGCGACGGCTATGACCCGCTGGTGGAGTTCATGAAACTGTTCGAGAAGGTGGGTGCGACCACCAAACGCGAGGACGACTGGCAATCGCTACCGGTGGAGGAGCGTTTGAAACGAGCCATCATCGAAGGCAGGCGTAACGGACTGGAGCCATCGCTGGACGAAGCGATGCGGACACACCCCCCGCTGGATATCATCAACAACATCTTGCTGGAGGGCATGAAGGTAGTAGGCGACCTCTTCGGCAAGGGGGAGATGCAACTGCCCTTCGTGCTGCAGTCGGCGGAGGTGATGAAAGCGGCGGTGAACTACCTGACGCCCTTCATGGAGCGTACAGAGGATGTGCAAAAGGGAACCATCGTGCTGGCGACGGTAGCGGGCGATGTGCACGACATCGGCAAGAACCTCGTGGATATTATCCTCTCCAACAACGGCTACCGTGTGGTGAATCTGGGCATTAAAGTGCCCATCGATCGCATGTTAGAGGCGGCGGACGAGTATCAGGCGGACGCCATCGGCATGAGCGGACTGCTGGTGAAATCCACTATTGTCATGCGTGAGAACCTGGAAGAGATGAACCGGCGGGACAAGTGGCACTATCCGGTGCTGCTGGGCGGAGCCGCGCTCACCCGTCGCTATGTGGAGGAGGACCTGCGTCGCCTCTATAGGGGGCGTGTGTTCTACGGACAGGATGCTTTCGAGGGGCTGGTGATTATGGAGCACCTATGCAACCCTGATAAGCCTTTGGAGACGCCCCCCTTGCCCGCTGCCCCTGCCCGCCCCAAACTGCCGGAGCCATCGGATGCGGAAGAGGCATCGCCCACTGCAGAGGGAGTTCTGCGTAGCAGCGTGCGTCGCGACGTGCCCATCCCCACCCCACCCTTCATCGGCACGCGCGTGGTGGAAGATATTCCGCTGGACGAGGTATATCCCTACATCAACGAGGTCGCGCTGTTTCGCGGGCAGTGGCAGTTCCGCCGCGGCAAGATGAGCAACGAAGAGTTCAGCCGCTTCCTCGAGGAGCACGTGCGCCCTATCTTCGAGCGATGGAAGCAACGGGCGAAAGAGGAAAAGTTGCTCCAGCCCAAAGTGGTGTACGGCTACTTCTGGGCAAACTCCGACGGCGATGACCTTATCATCTACCACGAGGATGGGCGCACCGAGTGGCTGCGTTTTACCTTCCCCCGCCAGCCTTCCCCGCCGTATAAGTGCATCTCCGATTTCTTCCGCCCTGTGCAGAGCGGCGAGCGAGATGTGGTGGCTTTTCATCTGGTCACGATGGGCAGTCGCGTCAGCGAGGTGGAACGCGAGCTTTTCGCCACGCATCAGTATCAGGACTACCTGTATCTGCACGGTTTGGGCGTCGAAGCCGCTGAAGCACTGGCAGAGTACTGGCACAAGCGTATCCGCGAGGAGATGGGCATCGCCGACGAGGACGCGAAGGAGATACGCTTGCTTTTTTCGCTGAAGTATCGGGGCTGCCGCTACTCGTTTGGCTATCCTGCCTGCCCCAACCTGGAGGACCAGGCGAAGCTATTCGAACTGCTGCGCCCCGAACGCATTGGGGTAACGCTCACCGAGGAGTACCAGCTGGTTCCCGAACAGAGCACCTCCGCGATTATCGTGCATCACCCCGAGGCGAAGTACTTCAATATACGGTAGTCGTGTCCGGGGCACGCAACGGTTCGCGCGGACAGAAGGCGCAATCGTTGACAACATGACTCCGTATCCTGTAACTATGAAGCCGTATGGTAAACGCATGAAAGAGGTATTCAGCGACGCAGATGGAGACAGAAGTTATCCCCGGACTCTCTCAAGAAGAGGTAGACGCTGTAGACGGGTGGGACGAGGAGCAGGTATGTGAACCCGCCTCTGTAGTATACGCCGCTGGCATGCGACGCGCCAACGAGCTGGACGGGGCAACATGGACACGCTACTCCATTTCCATCTGGAGCGATATACGCAAAAGTGCCGAAGAGTCCGCCTTGAAACATCCTGCTATGTTCCCTTCCGCGTTGGCAGGGCGGCTGATTGAATGCTTCACCACACGCGGTATGATTGTCTTGGACCCTTTTGTCGGCATCGGTAGCACAGTGATTGCTGCTAAGCAGCTGGGCAGGAAGGGCATCGGCATCGAACTGAACCCACAGTTTGCGGACATCGCCCGAGAACGTCTCCAACAACGAGCGCTCTTTGACGAGGAGGAGATAGAGTCCGTCATCATCACGGGGGATGCCCGCAACCTTAGCCAGTACGTTACGTCGGGGAGCATAGACCTGGTGGTGACCTCGCCCCCTTATTGGGATATTCTGCTGGAGAAAAGAACGGTGGATTATAAACCTGTTCGTCATTATGGAGACGAGGAGCACGACTTAGGCAAAATTACCGACTACGACCGGTTTCTCACCGAACTGCAGGGGATATTCGCGCAGGTTTACGATGCTCTGCGAACGGGCGGCTATTGCTGTGTGGTGGTGATGGACATCCGCAAGAAGGGTAAGTTTTATCCCTATCACGCCGACTTCGCGGCAAAAATGCAGGAGATCGGTTTCGAATGGGATGACCTCATCATCTGGGACCGACGGCAGGAGTACAACAACCTGCGCCCTCTGGGCTATCCCAGCGTGTTTCGAATCAATAAAGTGCACGAGTTTATCCTTATTTTTCAGAAGAGGTAG
>CALJAP010000089.1 GCA_938027655.1 uncultured bacterium
CCCAAAAGCACGTCACCGAAGACAGGCTCGCGCCAGAAGCCGCCCGTCTCCCACGACTGCTTGTACACACGCGAGAGCTCACCCGTTTGGGGGTCTTTCACGTAGGTCTGGTCGCTTAATAGGTTGCTCCAGGCGGTGGACATCCGGCTGTTGAACTCGCGGTGCTCCTGCGTCATCTGGCGCACGAGGTCGTTGAGCTGCTTGTTCTCGGCGGTAAAGCGTTGCAGAGCGGAAATCGCCTGCGCCGGATTGCCCCGCCAGCTGTGGGTTACCCCCTGAAAGATAGCGGCGGTTTGATCGAACTCCGAGGCAGGCGCCTGAACCATCCCCACCATGATGGCGACATGCGCGTTCTGGGTGGCAGCCACCCAGTCCGTTCGCCCGGAACCGCCGTAATTGCCCAGCACGATTGCCTCCCGTTTCAAGGAGCCACTCTCCGCCGTGAAGGAGACCTTGATCGGGGTGAGCACCATTTGTGCGCCCATCGCTGCCATCCCTTGTGCTGCCATCTGCTGCATCTGCAAGTTCGTCCGCTTCTCCTCCTCGCTGAAAGGCAGGTTCTTCTTCTCCTTCAGCGTCCAGCTTTGCCCCGTCTCCCCTTCCCACAGGGCAAGCACCAGCTGGATGACGTCATCGTCGGAACTGGCAACCACCATCTGAGGCAACTGCATACTCTGCCCGTTTACCGTGATGGTGGTGAAAGCGTTACCCGTCGCACCCGCCTGCAAGGACATACTCTGTACATCCACGTGGTCTGTGCGCATCATCTTGTCGCCTTTCTGAATCCAGAGGGTTGGTACCCGCTTCGTGCCCTGACGGATGACCATCCCCCGAAACTCGAAGCCTTCAGGCACGTGCAGGGTGGCAGCGTCCATTCCCGCCTCCGGGTCGATTACCCGCTCGGTGCGCCACTTCACCATCTGCTGGGGAGGCAGGAATCGCAGAGAACGCAGGATGGCGGTCATCTCCTCCATCTTCGCCTTCGGAGTATCCTCAGGGAACAAGAAGCTGACCACCAGCGCATACTTCTCTCCGGGCAGAATGGAGGTAACCTCGCGGTAGTTGCTGGGCGGTGTTTGTCCGCTCAAGCCAAAGTTCACCGCCATCATCGGGAGCAGTGCATAAGGGTAAGAGAGGTCTGTTCCCACCAGCACGACACCCTTGCCCACCTTTTTGAAGGCGTATCGGCTCGCCTGGAAGCCATCGTCCATCGCTTTGTGCTCCTCTGCCCATGCCTTCGCCACCCTCTGCAGATTGCCATCGTGACGTACCGCGCGCACCAGCACAAAGCGATAGGTATCATGGAAGAGGATAGCGTTACCCACAAGGGTAACCGCCCATCCCTCTTTGGGAGTGAAGGCAAACCCGTGCAGGCGGTCAACAATCTCCTTCTGTTCCCCTGCAAGCAACGCAGGGTGCAAACAGAGCAGGAATACAAGCAGGATCGGGAGTAATCTACCCCAAAAGAATGTTATCCGAAATCGCTTTCGCATAGCATCCTCTCTCGAGCAGATGAGCGGTTTCCTAGTAACCATAAATAATACTCGGCAGGTTTTTCATCTGTCAAGACAGAGAACCTCGCTCACGAGGAAAATTTTGAAAAATGTCTGGTGAGGTAGAGAGCGTTGCGACTTCGCGGTGACTGGATAGGGCGGATACTGGGCATTGCGGTCTTTCTGCTGGGCGTGGGTGTGCTGTGGATTGTGTTCCGTGAGGCGCATCAGATGTTCACCGCTCCCCTGCCCTCCGCCGAGAAATCATTACCAAAATTAGGGCAAATCGGGATGGACACCCTGAAGAAGCTGGGCTTGCTGGTTATCATGACGCTGGCTGGTTCCCTGATTGCGAACAAGGGTGTGCAGATGTACTTTGCCGCGCTGGGCATCGCCCCCACGAAGGCGTTGGAGAAAACGGCAGTGGTGACATCCGCGCCGCCGCGGGAAGAGCAGGCAAAGTAGGACGCTGAACCTCTCCTGCGACACCACCACTATTGCAAGCAGGGAGGTATTTGTACAACAAGTGTCATTCTGAGCGCAAGCGAAGAATCTTGTGCCAACGAGAGTTGTGGCAGAGTCGTGTTTTGTTAAGCGCAAACCCTCCAGCGACTCGGCTGGAGCCTCGCCCTCCACAAACCGCGCGCTTTAGTTCGCACCAAGCGGAAATTCCTGCACAGGGGTATACAGCGAGCCGTTAGGATGTAGCACACTCTGCATCAGCGAGAAGGAGCGCACCTCCACACTGCCTAGAGGCTCGTTCGGCAGAGACTCTATTAGCCTCTGCACCACCTGAGCGGGGGGAGGTTCCTTGATACGCGCTAGCGTGATGTGTGAGCGGAACGGCTTCTCTTCCGGAGGGAAACCGCGCTGTTGCAACTCCCTTTCCATCTGGTGCGCCAGATGGTACAGCGGCTCCACCGGTTCTTCCACACCCACCCACAGCACCCTCGCCCTGCGTGCATCGGGAAACACGCCCGCACCCCGTACCACGAAGCGAAAAGGCTGATGCTCGCGAGCAACGGTTTGCGCCGCCTCTATTGCCTGACGCAAGCCTTCCTCCTCCTGCTCGCCGAGGAAACGTAGGGTCAGGTGCAAGTTCTCCGGCTTCACCCACGAGATACGCTTCCCTGCGAGCGCACGCTTCATCGCCTCTTGCACCAGGGCGACGCGCTGCCTCGTGTGGTCGTTCAGCATCACTGCGAAGAACAGACGCATCACAACAGCTCCTCCCGCAGCATCACCAACGCAGCCTGCGACGCCCGCCATTTCACCTCGCTACGCCTGCCGATGAAGCGATGTTCCGCCACGCGCGTGCCTTTCTCGGAGGCGACGGCGATATACACCAGCCCCACCGGCTTCTCGGGTGTGCCGCCTGTCGGTCCGGCGATGCCCGTCGTGCCGATACCGTAGTGTGCACCGGTCAGCGCACGGATTCCCTCCGCCATCGCGCGGGCGGTGGGCTCGCTCACCGCACCGTGCTGTCGCAAGCTCTCTTCGGGCACGCCCAGCAACCGTATTTTTAACTCGTTACTGTAAGCGACCACTCCCCCTATCAACGCCTTCGAGCTGCCGGGCACTTCCGTCAGGCGGTGCCCGATTAGCCCGCCGGTACACGACTCGGCGACCGCGACGGTTGCCCCCTTCGCCCATAGTAGTTCCATGACCACCTGCTCCAGCGTTTGCTCATCCACCCCATACACCGCGTTTCCCAGTCGCTCGCGGATTTGCGCCTCCACTTCGGCAATCATCGCCTGAGCCTGCTCGGAAGAGGGTGCGCTGGCGGTGATGCGTAGATGCACCTCGCCCGTCTTGGCGTAGGGGGCAACCGTTGGGTTGGAGGCTTGCATCAGCTCTTTGATACGGTCTTCTACCAGCGACTCGCCCATGCCACACACCCGCAGGATGCGCGACAGGATGACGCCGGGCTCGTCCCCTGCCCTCTCGCGCAGGTAGGGAAGCACATAATCGTTAAACATCGGTATCAGCTCGGCAGGAGGGCCGGGCAGAGCGATAACGACCTTATCGCCTTTCTCGGCGATGAGACCGGGCGCGGTACCGTTCGGGTTGGGCAGCGCGCGGGCGCAAGCGGGGCGATACGCCTGTCGGATAATACTGCTGACCATCGGGTAGCGGCGCTGCTGGAACTTTTGCTGCAGCTCCTGCTGAAGGTCGTGGTCCAGGATAAGCGGTTCGTCCAGCGCAGCGGCGATGCCCTCGCGCGTGAGGTCGTCCATCGTGGGTCCCAATCCGCCGATGGTGATGACCACATCCGCCCGCGACAGCGCGAGCTTCAGCGTTTGGGTAAGCCGTTCCAGGTTATCGCCCACCGTTTGCCGGTACAGCACTCTGTATCCTATAGAGGGCAACGCTGCGCTGATGGTGGCGGCGTTACTGTCCACAATCTGCCCCATCAGCAGTTCCGTACCCACCGAGACGATTTCCGCAATCATCCGTTTCACCTCTGAATACCAACGGCTATCAAAACCTCTGGGGGGCGAGGCTCCTGCCCAGCCCTCCCCTTTCAGCCGCGACAGACACCTTTTGCCTTCCTCCTCATTATAGCACGAGAACCCGCGTCGCGGGTATTCAACCCTCAAGCGTTTTCTCCGCTTTTCCGATAATAATGCTGCGAGGTTTGGGGGCAATGTGGCGCAGAACACCAAACGGGTTCTTCATTGTGCTGTTATTGGGTCTGGCAGCGTGCGCCTGGGGGCAAACGCCGGTGGCGGTGCCGCGCGTCTCCGTGCAGGTGGGCACGGCGCAAAGCCCAAAGGATGTGGCGGTGACCCTGCAGGTGCTTATCCTGATGACGCTTTTGACGCTTGCGCCTGCTCTGCTCATCATGACCACCGCTTTCACCCGCATTGTGGTCGTGTTGTCGTTCCTGCGCACCGCGATCGGCACGCCCTCCATCCCGCCCAATCAGGTGGTGATTGGCATTAGCCTGTTCCTCACCTTCTTCGTGATGGCTCCCGTCTTCAACGACATCAACCAGAACGCCCTGCAGCCGTATCTAAACAACCGCATCAGCTTTCAGCAGGCGCTGAGCAACGCCGAGAAGCCCCTGCGCGCCTTTATGCTACGCCAGACCTACGAGAAAGACCTGCAACTGTTCATCAACCTGAGCAAGCCCAAACAGCCCCCCCGCACGCCCAACGACGTGCCGATCACAACCGTCATTCCCGCCTTCATCCTGAGCGAACTGAAAACGGCATTCATCATCGGCTTTTATATCTACATCCCGTTCCTAATTATTGACCTGTTCGTTGCCAGCACGCTGATGAGTATGGGCATGATGATGCTACCGCCCATCGTCATCTCCCTACCGTTCAAGCTGCTGGTGTTCATCATGGCAAACGGCTGGACGCTGTTAATCGGCTCATTGGCGGCAGGGTTTAAGTGAAATAAACCTGTCCCCCTGACCCCCTTGCCCACAAGGGAAGAGGGAGAGCGGCTCCCCTCTCCTCCTAGGAGAGGGGTTGGGGGAGAGGTTCGACTTAGAGGTGATGGCTCATGACCGAAGCCCAGGTACTGGAAGTGGGACGACAGGCATTATGGGTGCTGGTGCAAATCGCCCTGCCAGTGCTGATATTCGGCATGGTGGCGGGAGTGCTGGTGAGCCTCTTTCAGGCGGTAACGCAGATTCAGGAGGTGACGCTGACCTTCGTGCCCAAAATCGCTGCCGTGGTGGTGGCACTGGTCATTTTCGGTCCTTGGATGCTTGCCACGATGGTGGCGTTCATGGTGCAGCTGTTCTCGTTCGTACCGCGGTAGCAAGATGGACCCCATCTGGGTATCTACCCAACTCTTCTGGACGTTTCTGGTGGTGCTGTTTCGCATCGGCGGGCTGATGGTCACCGCGCCGGTGTTTGGCAGCCCCAGCGTGCCCGTGCCCGTCAAGTTGGGCTTCAGCACCGCTTTCGCTCTTGCGCTCACCCCCGCCGCACTGGGCAAAGTGGGCACGCCTCCGGAGGACTGGCTATTGCTCGTCGGAATCCTGCTGGGCGAGACGCTGGTGGGGATGCTGATTGGCTATCTGGTGTCGCTGTTCTTCAGCGCGGTGCAGATGGCAGGGGCGTTTCTGGACATGCAGGTCGGCTACGGCATCTACCAGCTGATGAACCCCTTCGCGCCTGCCCCTGCCTCGCTTCTGGCGCAGCTCCATACGCTGCTGCTGATGGTGGTGTACCTGCAGGTGAACGCGCACCACTGGTTGCTCGCCGCGCTGGCGGAGTCGTTCAGAGCTGTGCCGGTGGGGGGCGTTGCGCTGGATGCGGCGCGGTTACAACCCGTGCTGTCGGACGTGATTGCGCAGATATTCCTGCTGGCGTTGCGCATCGCCGCTCCTGCCACCGCGGTGCTGATTGTGGTGGATGCAGCGTTAGCGATTGTGTCGCGGGCGGTTCCACAGATGCCCGTCTTCTTCGTGGGCGCGCCCGCCAAAATCGCCATGGGCTTAATCACGCTCGCCATCGTGATGCCGCTGGTGGTGAACGTTTTCGTGAACACCCTGCCTATCGCCGCGCAGGACGTGCTGAACCTGTTTGGGGCGATAGCAAAGTAACACTTCTCAGATGCCCAGTGCCTTGCGCACCTCTTCGATGGGTGCAACCAGGTCGCCCTTGTAGGGGAAAGCGGGACGCGA
>CALJAP010000090.1 GCA_938027655.1 uncultured bacterium
GGTGACTGTGCCAGGCTTTTACAACGGCTATCTGGCAACCGTGCACAGCGCGGATGAGAACGCAGTCATCACCAGCCTGCTCACCCTTCCCGCGTGGCTGGGAGGGTACCAGCCGCCCGGCGAGCTTGATCCAAACGCCAACTGGCAATGGGTCACCGGCGAGCCGTGGACCTATACCAACTGGTATCCCGGGCAACCTAACGACTACTTGGGACCGGGTAGTGAGCAGTATCTGGTCATCTACACAAACGGCATGTGGCATGACTACCCGCAGGGCACTCGCCCCAGCTTCGTCGTGGAGCTAAACCCGGTACCCGACCCGGCGAGCATCGTGGGGTTGGGAGCCGGTATAGCAGGGTTGCTCCTGCGCCGCCGAAAGCGCTGATAAGACACGCCCGGCAAGACACCGTTTCTTGACCGCTTTCGTTGCGCCCGCAACGAAAGCAGGGAGAGTTTTGTTGCCTTTTAAGCCGGCAGGTTTGAGCACCTGCCGGCTTCGATATGTACAGGTTCCCCCTTGTATAAGGCAGGATTCCCCACATCGACAGCGAACCTCTTCTACAGAAGGTTCCTGTGGGGAGGCCGCTATGCCTGAAGTCTGGTTACCTTTTGCCAAACGACACTTATGGGGTTTCACACAGGGTATTCAGGTTGGTATTGCCCCGGATGAAGTAGAGGAAGGGGCGCATTCCCCTCGTGGATTGTTCCGCATCGGCTATCCCATTCTGGATAATGGCAAAAAAACGGGGTTGATCAACTTCATTGCGGTGGAACCCATCGTGCGCGGGCAAAGAGGCTTTAGCGAACTGGAATGGAGCCAAACCGACCAGCAACAGGGCAAGAGATTCTGGTGCCTGAAGGACAATGAGCCAGTATCCGAGCCACAACATGGTGAACGATACAAAGAGGGCAAGGTAGAGTATCTGAGGGTACGCTTCCTGATAGAGCGATTCGAAAACGGCGCGGAAGTAACCGTCGCAGCAACCTTCCGCAGTGACCGCCCCGACGAGGTATGTCTGGTTGCAGAGCCCACCCCGAACAGCGCATCTCTTGACCAGTGCGTGCTTACCGCCACGATGGGGAACTACATTCGCGCCCGCCAGCTATGGCTCAGGGATGCCGTGGTACACAGCCGTGAGTTATTCGGCAGTTACCAAGGAGAACACTTCGCCCCGGATACCTGCTTCCCTCTGGAGCGACTTCCCCGCAATCACGCAGGCGACATCGTTGTCTGCTTAACCACCGACGAGGCTGATCCGGGCAAAGAGCCAGCAAACCCGCGCGCTCCCTGGTGGCGGTATCGAGGCTCTTTCCCTGTCACCCAGTACTGGCGCAAGCCGAAAGGCACGTGGAACCGGGACTTGCAGGTACGCGTGAACGCCCGACGTGTCTACTGGGCAAGTCAGGTGGAGATTCCGCACGGCATCGCTTACGAGAACTTTGACCTCGTCGAGCGGTTTCATAGCAGTAGCCCTTTCTGTTTTGGCGTCACCCGTAAACCGCCAAGCTCCCTCGCGATACTAAATTACCGAGCGCGGTGAATCCCCCTTTTTGTTTGGCGAAGAGGCAGGATTACAGATACCCGATGGTTAAATTGAACAGGCGGGTTTCGCCATAGAAATGAAGGCACTTCGGGCAGTAAATCTAACCCATTGGATAGGGGGAACCAGTAGCAGTTTGTCAAGCGTGAACCCTCGCTTTCCCACTCTGGAGGGCGAACCTGCCGGTGAGCCGATTCGCCCCACCCAACCTCCCCGCACGCGGGGAGGAGCGTCATGTCCCCCTGCTTGCGGGGGGACGACAGGGGGGCTAACGGCTCGGCAGGAGCCTCGCCCTCCAGAAGAGTGAATCTTGATAAACCAGTGGTAGTCTGTCAAGCACGATTCTTTGAATATGAGCCGGGTGGCTGCGCTTCGCTGTCATTCTGAGCGAAGCGAAGAATGACAAAAAGGTGAGGTCATTTAGTAAAAACAAACATCTTTGGAGGAGAAAAACATGCAAGAACCGCAAGCGCCCAGCAAACGACCAACCGCGCGTGACCGCATCATGCGAGCAGCAGAAGCGCTGTTCGCCGAACGGGGGTTCGAGGCGACCTCTATCGGCGAGATCGCCCTGCGTGCGCACGTGAACCGCGCACTGCTGTACTATTACTTCGAGCACAAGGAGGACCTGTACCACCAGCTGCTGCAAGAAGGGGTAGAGAAACTGCGTGCGACGGTGCTCACCGCTATAAACACCACTACCTCTGCACGCGACGCGATCCGCGCCTTCCTGCAAGGTTACCTGCGGATTGCCCATCATAATCCGGGGCTGGTACGCATCGTCTACCGGGAAATCGTTGGGGCGCAGCGGGGCGACCAGGAAAGCCAGTCGCTGGTGCGGCAGTTCATGCAAACTATTGCGCAGATGGAACAGGTGATACGGCGGGGGATAGAGAACGGCGAGCTGGTGCCGCACGACACCGGTAAAAGCGTGTACCTGCTGCTGGGGATGGTGAACGTTTTTGTCACGCTCACTTATCTCGAGCAGGTATCCTACCCAACGGACGAGATAGTGGAGCATATCGTGCACGTGTTTTTGCACGGGTTGGGGAAAGATTAGAGGATTTTGTGCCCTTAAGTCTCCAGCACCAGTTCCGCCACGGTGCTGAGCAGTTCGGCATCGTGGCGGGTGAACTTACGTGGTTGCAAGGTATAGACCGCCAGCAGGCTGGTGGGTTTCTTCCCACCGAGTGGAACCGCCAGACATGATGCCATTCCCTCGCGCTGAACGAAGGGGTCGTCTCGGAAGCGCACATCGGACGACGCCTGATACACCAGCAACGGACGCCCCGTTTTCACCACCCACGCCATGCTGGAGGCCTCTTCCTCGTCCAGCAGTGTCGCCACCCGCGAGCCGCTTACCGCCATTGGCTTGACGCGATGCCCCTCCACCGTATAGTATATCGCTCTATCCGCTCGCAACACTTCCGCAGCGATGTTAGCGATAAGCTGCGGAACCTCTCCCTGTTTGACTGTGCTACCGATTGCCCGCGCTACCCGCAGGAAATACTGCCGCAGGTCCTCCGACTTCTGCCGCTCCTCTTCGTAACGCAGGGCGTTATCGATAGCCACTGCCGCCTGATTGGCGATGGTGTACAGAAGCTCCATTTCGGCGATGGTGAATAGCCGTCGCCGACTGCTCATCGCCAGCATGACGCCCATCGGCTCCATGCCCACCTGCAGAGGCACACACGCCAGCGACACCACCCCCTCGCGGTCCAGTGGAACCGCCGCATTGCGCGGGTCAGCAGAAACGTCCAGCACATAAACAGGGCTTTGAAACTCCAGCACCCAACCGGGGATACCCTGCCCCTTGGTAGGACGCAGGCGGTCGAAATAGGCAGGGTCTACGCCGCGGCTCACGTACGTGCGCAACACACCCTCATTGCTGTCGTAAAGCATCAGCGCAAACTTATCCACCTGTAGCAGGCGCAGTACGCTGTCCGCCACCAGGTCCAACACGCTGTGCAGCTCCAGCGAGGAGTTCACCGACTGCGACAGCTCGTAGATAGAGGTAGCCTCCTCCGCGCGACGGTGGGCGTCCTCATAAAGCAGGGCGTTTTCAATGGCAATCCCCGCCTGCGACGCCACCCCGTTCAGCAGCTTCAGGTCCGCTTCGGTGTAGGCGTTGCGGCTGGTGCTGGTGACCAGAAGCAACCCGAGCGTCTTCGTGCGCGACTTCACCGGCGCATACAGGGCAGAGTGTATCCGCAAGCGAGGCACAAACTGCTCGACGCCGGGCTCCAGGTCCGCGGCATTGACCAGGCGCGGTTCGCCACTGCGCAACACCTCCGCCTGCAACCCCTCATCCGCCGCCAACATCACCTCACGCTCTTCCCCTTCCAACCCACGCTCGGCGGCAATAAACAGGTGCGTGCGCTCATCTGTCAACAGGAAAAGCGCGGCGAAGGCATGAGGTAGGTGTGCCGCAACCTCGTCCACCACGGTGTCCAGCACCTCATTGAGGTTCAAGCTGCTGCCGATGCTCTGCGCCGCGTGGTACATCACATCCAGCTCGCGTCGCAGGCGGTCGGTGCGCTGTTCCAGCTGCCTGCGCCGCCACAGGCTAGCAATATGCGAAGCCAGTATCTGCAGAATGCGAACATCGGAGGAGTCGAAACGGGAACCATCGCGTTTGTTCAGCACAGCGAGCGCACCCAGCATCCGCTGATCACACTGTATCGGCACTACAGCAGCGCCGCGCAATCGCGCTCCGCCCAGCAGGCTTTCCATCACCGGGTCGGGGTGTACCGGATAAAACGGGATGGCGTTTTCGCCGCGGCGCACGGTGCTCTCCATCAGTGAGTTCTCCACACGAAACACCGTGCCCCGCAAATCCTGTACATCTTCCCCGGCTACCGCTACCAGTCGCAGTTTGGTCTCGCTCTCCGTCAGGAAGGCGATGGCACTTGCGCTCGCTCCGGTCAGCAAACAGGCTTCCTCCGCGATGCGACGCAACGCCTCCTCCGGTGCCAGGGGGTCTACTGCTACCTGTGCTACCCGGTGAAGCCCGGCAACCTGCTGTTCAATAGAAACGATGCTCTCTGCATCCATCACAACGCCCCTGTTCTCTGGGCAAACATGGAAACCACACTTTTATTGTTATATATCTGTCCCCCTTTGTCAAGTCGTGTGGCTCTGGAAAAGACTTCGACACCTGCGCCGCCCCTCCTGCGCAAAGCAGGAAGATACGCTTTTTATGGTAAAATATTAGTTACCCAAAGCGCGATATTCAGATGTAGAGGAGGGAATATCATGAGCGACGGCGTTGCGGAAGCAACAAAAGCACAAGCGGCTATCGAAGCCCTTTTGCGGGAGAACCGCACGTTCCCGCCTTCCGAATCGTTCCGCGCACAGGCGAACGTGAACGACCCGCGTATCTATGAAACGGCTGCGAAAGACCCTGAGGCATTCTGGGCAGGCTTTGCCAGCGAACTGGAATGGTTCGAACCGTGGCACAGAGTGCTGGAGTGGGATCCGCCTCACGCGCAATGGTTCATCGGCGGAAAGCTGAACGTCTCGGTAAACTGCATAGACAGACACCTGCGCACAGCCCGACGCAACAAAGCAGCCATTATCTGGGAAGGCGAACCCGGTGAAGAGCGCGTACTGACCTACTGGGACCTCTACCGCGAGGTGACCAAGTTTGCCAACGTGCTGAAACGACTTGGCGTGCACCGGGGCGACCGGGTGGTCATCTATATGCCGATGGTGCCCGAAGCCGCCATCGCGATGCTCGCCTGTGCGAGAATAGGTGCGCCTCACTCCGTCGTATTTGGAGGCTTCTCCGCCGAAGCGCTGCGCGAGCGCATTAACGACTGTGGGGCAAAAGTGGTTGTCACCGCTGACGGCGGCTATCGGCGAGGCAACATTGTACAGCTAAAACGCGCCACCGACGAAGCTCTGAACCACTGCCCCACCGTGCAGCATGTTATCGTGCTCAACCGTGCAATGGACGCCACGCATGTGCCCATGTTGGAAGGGCGTGACCACTGGTGGCATCGCCTGATGGAACATGCTCCCATGCACTGCGAACCCGAGGCGATGGACTCCGAAGACCTGTTGTATATTCTGTACACCTCTGGCTCTACCGGCAAGCCCAAAGGTATCGCCCACACCACAGGCGGCTACCTTACCGGCGTGTATGCAACGACCAAGTGGGTTTTTGACCTCAAAGAGGACGACGTGTTCTGGTGCACCGCCGACATCGGCTGGGTTACCGGACACTCTTACGTGGTGTACGGTCCCCTTGCCAACGGCGCAACGGTGCTGATGTACGAGGGCGCACCCGACTACCCCGACCGTGACCGCTTCTGGGAGCTGGTGGAGAAATACCGGGTGACGGTGTTCTATACCGCGCCTACCGCCATCCGTGCCTTCATGAAGTGGGGACCGCAGTATCCGCAGCGACATGACCTGTCCAGCCTGCGCCTTTTGGGTACCGTCGGCGAGCCGATTAACCCCGAGGCGTGGATGTGGTACCACGTGTATATCGGTGGACAGCGTTGCCCCATCGTCGACACATGGTGGCAAACCGAAACAGGACACATCCTGATCACACCTCTGCCCGGCATCACCACGACAAAGCCCGGTTCCGCCACACACCCCTTCCCCGGTATCGAGGCGGACGTGCTTAACGAACACGGTGAGTCGGTACCGCTGGGCGCAGGCGGCTATCTGGTTATCAGGAAGCCCTGGCCGGGCATGTTGCGCACCATCTACGGCGACCCCGAGCGCTATGTGCAACAGTACTGGAGCCGTTTCCCCGGCATCTACTTTACAGGTGATGGATGCAAACGCGACGAAGAAGGCTACTACTGGCTGCTGGGGCGCGTGGATGACGTGATGAACGTAGCGGGACACCGCATCAGCACAATGGAGGTGGAATCCGCTCTGGTAGACCACCCCGCGGTCGCCGAAGCGGCGGTCATCGGCAAGTCGCACGAAATCAAAGGGCAGGCGATAGCCGCCTTCGTCACTCTCAAAGAAGGGCACCGCCCAAGCAGCGAGATGATAGACGAGTTGAAGGAGCACGTGGTGCAGAAGATTGGTCCTATCGCTCGCCCCGATGATATTCTCTTCACGGCGGAACTGCCCAAGACCCGCTCCGGTAAAATTATGCGACGCCTGCTACGCGACATCGCCGAGGGGCGCGCACTGGGCGATACCACCACACTGGCAGACCCATCGGTTGTTGCCGCCCTGCGCCAGCACTACGAGGAAAGCGAGACGTAGCCAGCACACGAGAAGGGTGAACACATCGGAGGGCGAACCTGTGGGTGAGCCGGTTTAGCCCCCACCCCAGCCCTCCCTGCTCACGGGAAGGTCAGGTGGGGGCATTCACACTGCTCGGCAGGAGCCTCGCCCTCCAGAGGTTGACGAAAACGCTACTTTGTGGTACTGTACAAACTGCCGAAGGCTCCAGGTTGCCTCTTCCATTCCGAGGTGCGCACCCGTAGCGGAGAGGTGGCCGAGTGGTTGAAGGCACCGGTCTTGAAAACCGGCAGGCGATGAGCCTCGTGGGTTCGAATCCCACCCTCTCCGCCACCTGCCGATGGTTTGGTTCATTGGGGGACTGGTTCGCCCGTGGGGGAAAAACGTACACTGAAATGGTTTTTCTGGCTCGCATGGGTTGTTGGCGGTCTGTACTTCGCCGATAAGGGTGCAAGCTACTACCGCCAGGCGCGTGCTTTGCCGCCCTCCGCAATAGAGGCTATTCCCGAAATGCCTCCGCACCATGCAGGGGACCGCGTGCTGGTGTTCGCTCCTCATCCCGACGACGAAGCCATCGGCTGTGCCGGGGTAATCCAGCAGGCTCTTGGTGCGGGAGCGCAGGTGTGGGTAGTCTATATGACCAACGGTGACGGCTTTCGCCTCGCTGTGGAGCAACAGTACCGACAGCCCAAACCCACCCCCAGGCAACATATCCTGTTTGGGGAGATGCGTCAACAAGAAGCACGCCGTGCGATGCATCTGCTGGGACTGGCGGACTGGCGCATCACCTTCCTGGGCTACCCCGACCGAGGGCTCTATCTCCTCTGGCGTTCCAACTGGACACCCTCCAGCGCCTTGCGCTCTTACTATACCGATACCGACTCTAATCCATACCGCGATACCCTGCGACCGGGTTCGACATACTGCGGGCAAAACGTGCTGCGTGATGTGGAGACAGTGCTGAGGCGTACCGTACCCACCCACGTCTACGTGACCCACCCGGCTGACGATCATCCCGACCACGCGGCCACCGCCCTTTTTGTGCAGACTGCGCTGGCTCGTCTGCGAGTGCAGGGTGTCGGCTTCGCACAGCGGGTCGTGCTGAGGCACTATCTAGTGCACTGTGGCGACTGGCCCCAACCACACGGACTGCACCCTGACGAGCCACTTACTCCACCCGCCGCTTTCTTCAACATCGGCTTGCACTGGAAGCGACTGAGCCTGACCCCGGCACAGCAAATGAAGAAGCTGAAGGCGATACAGTCCCACAACTCCCAGATGCTCATGATGTCGCGCTTCTTGCAAAGCTTCGTGCGTCAGAACGAACTGTTTATCGAACAGCCGGTGACGATGCCTCTTGAACCGGCGCGTGGCATTGTCTGGGAAGAGCCTGACGAAGAAGACTTTCTGCGCGAACTGCAATCACCCGGCGACTTCAGCTGGGGGGTTCTGCACCTGGAAAACGGGCGACTGATACTGCACCTGAACACACGGGGCAAGCCGCGTGTTGGCTTCACCTACATCTGCACCGCGCATGTACTGCTGCCGGACGGCAATATGACCACACTCACGCTACGGGCAAAGAGCGGGAAACGCAGCGTATCGGCGCAGGTAGACGAGGATGGGGTTACCTTCCGGTTTCCCTCCTTCCCCAGAGGCTCTGTGGTAACACTACACGCTCAGTCGCGCTTTGCTGGTTTACCGGTGGACAAAACTATCGGGCATGTGGTGCGCCTGCCCTGAGGGATGAAAAAGGCGCCGGTGGTCAGCCGGCGCCTCGCGGGAGGAGAGGAGGAGGATGGTGCTAGGCGTTAAGTCGGTTGTCAAGGCGTCTGCAGCGGATTGAACTGGCTGACGCCCCACGGGCTCTGCACCGCCAGCCTGACCCACCGCACGTGACCATCTGCAAACGCGATGTTGTTTCCATCGTTGTGACGCGGACGCTGCCACGGCGCTCGCTCACGGTACGCCGATTCCCAGTTCGGATGTCGCTCGGCAAGCTGCCCGGGCATCACAAACATCATGTAACTGCCCATCGCGCCGTTCAGGTTGTTCACACCTGCTTGATTGTTCGGCGTGTCATACGCCAGAAACGTGTTGCTCGGTACCGTTATCGCGTCCAGAGCCAGTCCGCTATATCCGTAAGCCGTACCCATCAAGCGGGGAAACCCCAGAAACGTATTGTAAGCATAACTGGGCACCGGCATCGTGTTCTCAGGGCATACCCAGATTCGCGCGTCCTTCACATACGGCTGCAACGCTATCATCCAGGCTCGTCCTGCCGGGGCGACCGCTGCGTAAGGCATTGCCGCGGGCAGGTTGCCATCCCAATCCTGTGCATACATCGCGAACGCCTGCCCAATCTGGCGCAGGTTGCTCACACACGCTGTCGTGCGCGCCGCCGCACGGGCACGCCCAAATACCGGCATCAAAACGGACGACAGTATCGCCACCACGGCGATGACTACGAGCAGTTCCACTAACGTAAAGCCTTTTCGCGTTCTCATGACACCCACTCCTTAAAGATAGTTTTCGCGTTGTCGGGCACCTCTCTTGCAGTGCCTCTTTTTGCCTTGCACCCATCTTAGTTGCAAAAAGCGTACCAAAGCCGTGATAAAATTACCGGTTTTTGCCCCAGAAAGCGGGAAAATCCCTTCTTGATGCTGAAGAGATTACGAGGAGGGAGAACAAGATGTTGCGTGTACTAGCTGAAGAAACTATCGCCACCTGCGAGCCGCCCAACAACGGCTCTGGACCATTGTGGTGTTGGGGCGCGCCGCTTATCGCGCGTGTCGGACAGGATGTTTTCGCCAGCATCATGGAGACAGGCGTTGGCATACCGCCACTGTGCAATACCCGTCCTCGCCTATACCGCAAGCGAGGCAACGAAGGGTGGCAAATGGTATGGTCTCCACCTGCGTTTCGCGAGCGTGAACCGTGTCCTCTGGTGGTCTTACCACGTGGCAGGTTGTTCCTTTCGGTCAACACCTCCGTGATGCCCGTCGGCACTCAGTACGGCAGGTGCGAGCCGCGCCTGCTGCAGTTTTCGCGAGGCGCGCTCTCTGCACCGAAACAGCATACCCCACCCTTCCCGCAAACGGCTACGTTTACCGACCACTCCTATCGCGGAATCGCCGCCGATAGCCAGCGAGGCGAGATACTGCTCCTGCACATCGACGCCCGCACCAGCGAGTACCACTACGCGCTGTTGAAAAGCGACGGACGCTGGGATGCGCCGGGCATTCTCTCCTTCCCTATCCGTGCTTGTTATCCGCAGGTGCTGTTGCGCAATCGCGCTGCATACGTGCTTGCGATTGGCGATATTGTGGAGCCGGTCGAGGAGTGGCGACGCTACAAGCGCGAGAGAACTCAGCGCGAATGGGACTATGTGTTCCGCAGGCTCTTCTTTGCCTGGACACCAAACGTGCTTTCTGAGCCGTTCTCTGCGCCGCTGGAGATAGACAACGTGGACGCTACAGGCGGACACATCACCAATTTAGACCTGTGGCTGGATAGCGAAGGCACCGCTCATCTGCTGTATTTGCGCCAGCAGACTACCCCCCTCTTGCGCGAGAAGTACTTTCCCAACCTGCCCCTGCGCACGAGACTGGAGCATTGCGCGGTCAAGGAAGGACACACCGTACTGAGGCAAACGCTCATGGAGGGCGGTGAGGGATTGAATACCCCCACCCCGCTGTATGCCCGCTTCCACTCGCCCGACGACAAGCGGCTGCTGGTGGTCTACGCGGCGTCCCATGCCGACGGCACACGATTTAATGCGCTGCTGCCGCTACTGCCCCAACGCGCAGAATCACAAACCATCCCCCTGCGCGAGCCGTTTAGCGTCTTTTTCACCGCTTGCGAGCGCGGAGGGAACAAACCGTCGCATACCATAGACCTGTTCGGCATCGCACAGGACGCGAGGGTGCTGCGGTACGCTGGTATACAGACAGGGTAGCGGTCTGCCAAGGCGCGTTCTTCTGGAGGGCAGGGCTCCCGCCAAGCCGACTTCCCCCGATTGAGGAGTGTTTACGGCTGAAGCCGTTCCCTGACAGACGAAGGCAGCCCTCGCTGGCTAAAGAGCCCTGCACAGGCAGGGTGAGGTCAAATACTACCGGGAAAGAACCTCTTGCTCCTCGAACACCGCGTGGTAAATCACGGTGCGCCCCTGTGCACTGAACACCAGATGGATTTTGCCGTCGTCGGTCTGAATCGCACACGGATAGGCAAAGGCGTCTTCGCCTTCAAACAGGTTGAACCGGTACGGATAGCTCTTGTCGTTGTCCGTTGAAATCGCAACGGTGAGTGGGGTGCGCTCGGCAGTGGAGTCATTGTAAATGAGCAAGAGGTGTCCGTTGCGCAGGCGCAGGAACTCCACCGCCGCGTTGGGGTTCTTGAACTCCGTCTCCTTGCCCTCGCTCCAGGTGCGTCCGCCATCGCGCGACTCCGCCCGCACGATGCGCCTGTCAGGGGTATCCTCGTAACTGCCTCCAGCCCGGCAGTAACACACCAGATAATCCTCCGTTATCGCCGCCACCGCCGGCTGCAGGTTGCCCAGCCGCGAGCGGATGCGATTCGTCTCCGTCCAGGTGTGCTTTCGGGAATCGTAGATAAAGAATAGCGAACAGGTCTCCGGCGAGACAAACTCCGGGTCCTCCCCTACTTCGTAATAGGCAGGCAACAGGATGTCGCCGTTGGGCAAGGCAAGCGGGCGGTTGCGTACCATCATGCCCTGTGTGAAGCTTACTATCATCGGGTCAGACCACGTTTTCGCACCGTCGTTAGAGATTTTCGCCTGAATGATGGATTTGCTCCATGTCGCTCCATAGCGTACGACATAGAACAGCCACACCTTGCCGTCAGGCGCCTGCCAGATAACGGGGTTGCCCTCAGGGCGGTTAGGCGCATCGGCAATGGCGACAGGCGTCGTCCATTCCTTACTCCCGTTGGGCAAACGTGCCCCGTAGATAGCGGTATCTTCTGCGTACTCATCGGAGCCTGCATAGAACACCAGATACAGGTCGCCGTTGGACAGTTGCGTGATAGAGGGTGCGTGCTTGTATTGACCGCCCGGATGTTCGGGACCGAACACGCGCTGCATCGGAACGTTCGCTTTCATCGCAGGTAGCGCCTCCTGTGCGCTTGTAGATAAAGGGAGCAAAAAGATATTCCACCCCACTGCCAGTAGCACAAGAAAAGGCATGTTGTCCCTCCTTATCCTCACCCCTTACCCCAAAGACCCCTCTCCCACCGGGAGAGGGGCTGCGGAGAGGTTACACACCAAACGCTACTTCTCCGCAAACGCGGCGTCAAAGGCGATGCGCGACGGCTCGAAGTCCATTCGCTTCACGAACGCGCACGCCTCTTTCGCACCGTGCTCGCGGTCCATACCGCTGTCTTCCCACTCGACCGAGAGCGGTCCCTGATAGTTCACTTCGTTCAGCGCGCGGATGATGCCCTCGAAATCGATGCACCCGCGTCCCAGCGAGCGGAAGTCCCAGTAGCGTTCGGGATGTCCGAAGTTCAGATGCCCGCCGAACACACCGGACAGGCGCGGCGTAGACGACCAGTACACGTCCTTCATGTGCACGTGGAAGATTCGCTCGCGGAAGGTGCGGATGAACGCCACGTAGTCCACGCCCTGATAGCCCAGGTGGCTGGGGTCATAATTGAAGCCGAATCGTCTGTGCCCGTTTACCGCCTCAATTGCCCTCTGCGCGGTGACGATATCGAAGGCGATTTCGGTCGGATGAACCTCCAGCCCGAAGTACACATCTTCCTGTTCGAACACGTCGAGGATGGGTTTCCATCGCGCCGCAAAGTCGGTAAAGCCTTTATCCACCAGGTCAGGGGGATTAGGCGGGAAGGAGTACAGGAAGGGCCAAATGGAGCTGCCCGTGAAGCCGTTGACCACCACGCGCTTGAGCTGTGCCTTCACTTCGGGGGGAGCGGCATTGAACAGCTTGCGAGCAGCGCGGGCGGTATTCTTCATCTCCTCCGCGGCACGCTCTTTCACTCCTTCGGGTTTGCCGTCGCCCCACACGTAAGGGGGCAAAATCGCCTTGTGCCGCTCATCGATATGATCACACACCGCCTGCCCCACCAGATGGTTGCTAATCGCGAAGCACTTCAGCCCGTATTTGCTCAGTATCTCCCAGCGCGATTCTACATAGCCGTCCTGCGACAGCGCTTTGTCCACCTCGAAGTGGTCGCCCCAGCAGGCGAGCTCCAGACCGTCGTAGCCGAACTCTTTCGCCTTCTTCGCCATCTCCTCCAGTGGCAGGTCTGCCCACTGTCCGGTGAACAGCGTAACCGGTCGCGCCATAGCGAATCCCTCCTTCAGCAAGGTTTTCACCCTTCGATTCGCCCTGCGGCGCCGCCTTCCTGCTTGCGTGCGTTTAGACCATCCCTCGTTTCTCCATCTGCTTATACAGCACCAGCGAGTAAATCACCGGCGCAAACACCAGTAATAAGAACAGTACAAAGCAGACGGCAGGTGGCACGCCCAGCCAAACCGCTGCCGCCCCCAACACCCCGGCAAGCGAGTAGAGGCGTGCAGACAGATGATGAGTCTTGTCCCACACAGCGTCGCTGGCGAGCGTCCACGGTGTACGCACGCCTACCCAGAAGTTACGCTTGACCCTGCCCAACAGCAATCCGATTCCGCCGAACAGCAGGAAGATGCCGCCAATCAGCGCGCGTGATACGTCCAGCTGGGGGTGCAGCGCCGCCTGTAAGGCAACCACGTGGATATACGCCATCAGCGCAAGCACCAGTACCACGATGAGGTTGTAGGTGGAGCGGAACGGCTCGATCTTAAAGCCCTTTGGCGAGAGTCAGGGTAATGCCAGAAACAGCAGGAACATCCCCGCCAACATGCCCGGCAGGAAGAAGGTGCCAAATGACCTACTGCTCCACCCGTCCACCTCGCCCTTCCAGTTCCAGTGTGTGGGTATCCTGTCGGGCAACGACGGATAGAGCCACAGCGAGTACGCCAGCGTGGCTGCAATCAGCAACAGCCCACAGAGAAACGCAGTACGAGTTGTCATGTGAAACACCTCCGGTGAATACGACACCGTGGGGGAGAGGTTCAATCGCTTTATTTTTCAAAGTTCATCAATCGTGGGGTTCAGTTGCCTGCATCACAGTAATCACGCTTGACAGACCACTCAGGCAACTATACCCCTATTTTGTCGCGACTGGTCGGCGTGCCGTCGCAACCACCTCGTACCAGAGCGTCCGGTACTGTGCCCCAATCTGAATCACTGCTCGACCGCTGGGATCGCGGCTCACAGGCAGCTTTACCTTGCGCGCACCGCGTTCATCCAGAGCGTACGCCTGCACCGCGTCGGCGGGCATCGGCAGAGTGATGCGAGCGGGAATACCCTCCACCAGCGTGGGCGCGGTTCCCCAGTTATCGCGCACCGTCACGCGGTTATCGCCCAGCTCCTCCCAGCCCCAGCCGGTGTTCTGCACGTAACCGGTGGCGGTGATGAGCAACTGTGTGGTCTGGGTGACCTGTGAAGAGAGTGCGCCCTGCTTGACGGTGAGGGTAATCACGCCGAAGCCGTTCTGGCGCGTACTTCCGGGTTCTATCACGACGCCATCGCCCAGGTCAAACAGCCTGCCTCCGCCGAAGCCTATGACCGCCTTCGTGCGCGCTGTGGAGATTGTCACAACACCTTTGCCGGACAACTTCCAATCCCACTTCAATTGCCCGGTGTCGGAAGTAAGGGTATCGCCAGAGGTGTTCACCTGCTCAGGGCGCAGGGCGTCAGGAGGTATCGTCTGCCCTTCCAGTGCCACTGCAACGCGGTGCTTGAGAGCAATCTCCCCACGTAAGCCCACAAACGAACCGTCCGCTATACCCCACATCCAGCTACCGCACAGGGCATTTATTACCTGTTCGCGGCTCAGCGACGCCACCACCAGCTGTTGCGCAGGCGACACGTCTCCCCGCAGGAACATCGCCCCCGCCGAGACTAAACTTACCCACTGCACAGGGTGCTGGTCGATGTCGAAGAAACCGGTAATCTTGCGGGTGTCCAAGTTATCGCGGCGGTGCGAATAGGTGTAGAAGTAAATCGCGTCCCAATCCTGTAACAATCCGTACGCCGCCGCAATGAGCAGTCCCTCCCCGGTAAAGGTATTCGGGGCGGGATGGTTGTACTCGGTAAGCGTGTGGGGTTTGCCCAGCACCCGCTTCGGCGCGAGCCATGTGAGCGTGCCGCCGCGCTCGTTCGCCATCGAGATGTTGCGGATGTACCAGTTGAGGTTGTCCCACACTCCACCGGGGAACTCAGGATGTTGCCAGTACGCATGTGTGTCCACCGTGTCCATCTGCGCCATTGGGTGAGGCATAGTAAAGCCAACAGCAGTGCCCGTCACCAGCGCACGCACGCCCAGATCGTTCTTCAAGTAACGGTAGATGCTCATCCAGTATTGCTCTTCAGTGTCCTGTAAGAAGCGGAGCCAGTCTTTTTGAATGGGTTCGTGCGTGGCTCCCCAGTTGCTGCGCAGCACATTGGCAACCGTCTTCGCCTCCAGTGTTTGCCCCTCCGGCAGCCCGCGCAAGGTACCGCCCGGGCGCAGCGATACCCCTGTTATCCAGTACGTGCCGGTCTGTAAACCCATGTTGGTGAAAAGCACCCGCGCGTTCTCATCGCTCTGGCTTACCACAAAGGTATACTCGTAGCGCTGCCATGATGTCGCGAGCGGAACCGATATCCACGGACCCAGACCTTGCCACGGTTCATGCGCCATCGCCACTGCCACAGTAAAATTGCGAGCGGTGTTCGCCTTTGCCCAGAAGGAGAGGGTGTACAGCCCGTTGCCGCTCACCGTCAGCCCCGATTGCGACCACTGAACATGCCACCCTTGCGTGCCTGTACGGGTGACCTGAATGCGGACGGAACGGGTGTATCCCGATGGGGCGTCGGTTACCACCGTCGCCGTTGCCTGAGCGCCCTCAAACTGTTCCAGGTACCAGCCCGTCGTGCCTCCGGTATAGTTGCCGTTGGTAATTATCTCCTGCCCCAGCGGTTCGCTACGTTCGCCCCATGCCTGACGTAAAGCCTGTGTGTTGCCGTACCTGGCGATAAGCCACTCGTTCCACTGCCTCTGCAGGTCCGCCTGGAACACCGCCGGAATACGGTCGGTCACTCCGCCCAGAAAGCCGTACACCAGCCCGTTCTCGTTGTTTACCTCCACGAACGCGACGGCGGGGTCCTGCGCGTACGTCAAGCCCGTGTAGGGGTTACGATGGGTGAGCAGTAGCCGTGCATACTCTTTCTGCAGCTCCAGCATCGGCTGGTAGAAAAAGCCGATGACGTGCTGGTCTTTCTGGTCGGAGAGGCTTTCTATCTCCGCAGGCAGTCCGTCGGACG
The DNA here is from genome assembly GCA_938027655.1 of uncultured bacterium. Classification (GTDB taxonomy): domain Bacteria; phylum Armatimonadota; class HRBIN16; order HRBIN16; family HRBIN16; genus HRBIN16. Next base: position 16,142 of record CALJAP010000090.1, read on the forward strand.
CGAAGAAGCGACGATGAACCAGCAAGTTGATGTTCGCATAGACGCCCACCTTCTTCAGCTGCGCGAAGAAGTAGTCCAGGTTGTCCAGAGCCTGTGCGTTCAGCTGGCGCGAGTTGCCCTTCGAGTAGTCGATCAGGGATGGGTTCGCCCATGGCGCGTCCATGTGGTGGAAGCGCACCACATTCACCCCAGCCTTTGCCAGACGCAGAGCCACCTTCGGCGCATTCGCTTTGTGCTGGAAGCAGGAGCTCGCGCTCATATTCACTCCCCAGAAGCGGATGCGCTGACTACCCACGTACAGATGCCCGTCTGTGCCCACGTGCACGTGCCCGAACTTCCCTGCAGGGCGGTGCAGCAGGACACTCAGGTCGGCAACGCCGGTGGGAGCAACATCCCACGGCACCACAAAAGAGAAAAGGTCATCCTGTGCCAGCAAACTTTTCGCCAGCACTATCAGGATAAGGGAAAGCCAGCAGTTCTTCATGGATTCCTCCCGTATCAGAGTGGGTTTACCTTCCCAACCTCAGACCGGGCACAGACGGCAACCTCAGAGAACCACCCACGCGGACATGACACTGCTCAGCAGGTCACACTTCCACTTGCCATCTTCGCCCTTTACCACAATCACGTTCCAGTCGTCGTTCTTGCCTCCGCGCGTTACCGAGGTCTTCACAGTTGCCCGGTTTTCCTGAGTGGTGACCTCTTTGATAGAGTAGGCGTCGATGGTTACGTCCATGCCGAGCTGCTTCGCCATATCGAAGACTCGCTGGACGTCCTGCCCGCTTTTCACGAAACCGAGAAATCCCGTCCACACGCAGGACTGGTATATCTTCTCATAGTCTTTTGCCTTCAGAGCGTCCAGAAACTGGCGTGCGGCGTACTGGGGTGAGCGCATGTAGATGAAGTAATACCAGCCCGCTACGCCTGCTGCCGCCAGCAGGATGATGACCAGTATCACCGCAAGTGCCCCACCGCCTTTGCCGCCAGAGCTTCTGGGCACGGATTGCGCTGTGCGTCGTGTCCGGGGCGTTATCTGGGGAGCCTCTTTCGCCAGCTTCGCCACGCGCTCCGCTTCCTCGCCCGTCAACGGGGCAAAGCACACGCTGCACGCGGCTAGCCCTTCTTTTACTTCTGCACCGCACTTTGGGCACTTCATGGCAATACCCTCCTTGTGGATTAAATCAACTCCTCGCGCAGCCGGCGGTCGTACTCCGCTCGCCGCGCGGGGTCGGAAAGGATGTTGTAGGCGGCGTTGATTTGCTTCATCCGCTCTTCCGCCTGCTGTCGTGCTCGTGCATCCGGCTGTTTGTCGGGATGATACTTGAGTGCAAGCTGGCGGTAAGCGGCTTTAATCACCTCCGGCGAGGCGTTGGGACTGACTTCCAACAGGTCGTACAACGTGTCTCGACGCGGAGGTGGTTGCGTGCGCGGAGGCGGAGGCTGGTAGGTGGTCTGCTGGTAGCGATAGGAGTGGGTTGTCTTGACCTGCCTCGACGCTGCCCACAGCGACCAGAAGAACACCAGCCAGAAAATCGGAAACTTCCACGCCAGAATGAACGAAATCAACGCCACCAGACACATGGTAACCCTACTCCATTAGCGCTGCCACCTCGGCGAAATCCGCTTTCAGGTGCTGGTACAGCTTGCGATAGAGCGCGTAATACCGCTCGTAGGCGCGATGGGCGTCGGGGTTGGCAGGCGTGTTGCTCACCACCTCGATGGTGGCGTGACAGGCTTCGGGAACGCTCTGCCATATGCCCGTGCCCACACCCGCCAGCAGAGCCACGCCGAACGCCGGACCCTCATCCACGTTGATGGTCACGTGGTCGTAGCCCGATACATCGGCGAGAATCTGCCTCCATACCGCACTGCGTGCCCCTCCGCCCGATGCCCGTACCTGTGTAATCGGCAAGCGCATCTCGCGCAGGATTTCAAAAGAGTCACGCAAGCCGAACGCCACCCCCTCCAGTATCGCTCGGGCGAAGTGCGACCGGTCGGAGCGCAGGGTGATGCCGAAGAAGACGCCTCGCGCGTGGGGGTCGGCGTGTGGGGTGCGCTCGCCCGTGAGGTAGGGCAGGAAAATCAATCCCTCTGTGCCCAGCGGAGCCTGCGCTGCCTCGGCGGTGATGAGCTCATAGGGGTCTACGCCCATCGCGGAGGCAACGCTCTTCTCCTCGGTAGCGAAGGCATCACGCCACCAGCGCAGACTACCTCCTGCCGACAGCATCACGCCCATCACGTGCCATTTGCCGGGCACTGCGTGGCAGAAGGTGTGCGTGCGCAAGCCGGGGTCCACCACCGGCTCGTCCGCAAAGGCGAACACCACACCCGACGTACCCACCGACACCGACACCACGCCCGTTTCCACAATGCCGTTGCCCACTGCACCCGCCGCCTGGTCACCGCCGCCGCCAACAACGGGAGTGCCCTCTTTCAGTCCTGTTGCTGCCGCCGCTTCGGCAGTGATGCGCCCGGTGATTTCCGGCGACTCGTACACCGTGGGCATCCACTGGCGCGGGACGCCGATAGCATCCAGCACCTCGTCCGCCCACTGACGCTTGCGCACGTTGAACAGCGACGTGCCCGAAGCGTCGGACACCTCCGTTGCGTACTCGCCGGTGAGCAGGTAGCGGATGTAGTCTTTGGGTAACAGCACCTTGCGTACGCGGGCGTACGCCTCCGGCTCATTGTTGCGTAGCCAGATAATCTTGCCTGCCTGAAAGCCCGTGAGCACCGGGTTGGAGGTCAGCTCCACCACACGCTCGCGCCCGACGGTTTCGGTAATCCACGCGCATTCCGCCGCCGTGCGCTGGTCGCACCACAAGATAGCGGGGCGGATGACCTGATTGTTCTGGTCGAGGAATACCGAGCCGTGCATCTGCCCCGATAAGCCTACGCCCTGCACCTGCTCGCCGGTGATGCCTGCCTGCCGTAATACCTCGCGGATGCTCTCGCAGGTAGCTCGCCACCAGTCGGCAGGTTCCTGCTCCGCCCAGAGGGGTTTGGGGGTATACAGTGGGTACTCGCTCACCGCGCGGGCGACCACCTTCCCGCGCTGGTCGATGAGCAACGCCTTCGTGCCGCTGGTACCGACGTCGACGCCCAGCAGATATGCCATTGTCACCCTCCCGCTACACAAACTGGCTGAGGTATCGCTTGCCGGCGAGGAAGCCCTCCTCACGCCCGAACGCGCTGTCCTCATGCTCGATGGAGAGCACGCCGTCGTAGCCAACAGCCCTCAACGCGCCGATGTACTCACCCCAGCGCACCGCGCCGAAGCCCGGGATGACGTAGCGCCACCAGCCGTGCGCTTGATTGCCCAGCCAGCGCAGCTTGTCCTCGCGAATCTCGGTGTCCTTCGCATGCGTGTGGAAGATACGCTTGCCGAAATGATGCACGGCTGCGATGTAGTCGATGCCCTGCCATATCAGGTGCGAGGGGTCAAAGTTCAAGCCGAAGTTCTCATGCGGGATAGCGTCGAACATGCACTTCCAGTGCTCCAAGCCCTGCATGTTGGTGGCATACCAGTTCTCCAGCGCGATTTTGATGCCGCGCTCGCCCGCGTAATCCAGTACCGGCGGGAAGACCTGCGTGCAGTCCTCCTGAATGGTCTTGAACTTATCCTTGCCGGGCAAAGGCATTCCGCCGAGAGTGCATACCACTTCCACGCCCAGCAGCTGCGCGGCGTCCACCGCTTTCTTCAGCAGGTCAATCACTTTCGCACGCTCCTGCGGGTCAGCCGGAGTGGTGTTGGTGTACATTGCCACACTGCTGATGCGCAGGGCGCGTCGTTCCATCAGCTCCAGAACGCGCTCGGCATCCGCCTGCGTGAAGTTCGTGATGTCGATATGTTTGGAACCCGGTCCGGAGGCTACTTCCAGCGCGGCGAAGCCGTGCTCGCCGGCGAAAGCTGCCACTACCTCCAGCGGTTCCCCACCAAACGGCGCGGTCAATATGCCGATTTCCATGCGTTGAACACTCCTTTCCTCTGTGCTGACAGTGTTAGAGTACGCTTTCGGGGGCGAGCAAGGCGATTCCTGCAAGTGCGGTTATTTCACCGGCTCCTGCGCTCTCTGCGAAACTGCCAGGGCGGGGTGGGGTTCTTGTCACGCCACAAGCCGCGTCGCTCGCGCCGCGCCTCCTCCTCCAGCTGCTGTAGCACCGGGTCGTCTGAATAGCGTCGATACCACCACGCATAGCCATTGCGCACCAGCTCGCGGTTCAGGCTGCGCCCATCGGGCAGAATCACTTCCCCAAGAATGCGCCCGTACTGGTCGGTTCCATGTACCTGCACCGCCACCGTCTTCCCAAACGCCAGTTCGGCGGTAAACTGTTTCGCCCGCGTGCCATACGCCTGGTGGCTTTCCGGGCAGTCTATCCCCTGCAGGCGCACACGCACCGCGCGTCCCGCACGCATCACCTCTATCGTGTCGCCGTCGGAGACACCCACCACTTTGCCGGTAAAATCTCCCCGCACAGGCATCCAGCGGTACCACAGCGCGGACGCGACAAGCACCAGCACCACCGCTGCGAGGGGAACGGTTGTTCGGACTGTTCGACTTTTACGCATAGTGGTTCTTAGTTGGCGATTGGGGAAACGGTATCCTGCAAAAAGAGCAACCACAAGGGGGCACCCCACCTGTGCCGAATACATACAGCAGCATGGAACAGCCCCCTGTGTCTGCCCAAAAACCCAACGGACTGCTACCGCGAGCCGGTAATCGAAGAGGAAACCGACGTGCTCTGCGGTATGACCTCTGGCGGCTCAGACAGGATGCCTTTCATCGCGGATTGAGAAGTCTTGTGCATATTTCAAGGGTCTCTCATCCTTTTATCGCAAGTTCAGCATCTTGACATCGCCCGCCGGATGCGCCAAAATGAGAGCGTACTTCGCGAACGAGGTTTGCCATGCGCATCTACACCAGAACGGGCGACGACGGCACAACAGGCTTGCTGGGCGGACAACGGGTTAGTAAGGATTCGCCTCGCGTGGAGGCGTACGGAAGCGTCGATGAGCTGAATGCGTATTTGGGGCTAGCGATCGTGCATCTGCACCCCTATCCGCGTCTCTCTGAGATGTTGCAAGAGATACAGAACGAACTGTTTATCGCCGGTGCGGAGCTGGCGACGCCTATCGGTTACAAAGTGCCGGTAGAGCCTATCGGTGAGGAGCACGTGCAGAGGCTGGAGAGCTGGATCGATGAGCTGGAGCAAAACCTGTCTGCGCTGAAGCATTTCATCCTGCCCGGAGGAACCGCCGGTGCAGCTGTGCTGCATGTCGCGCGCACTGTATGCCGTCGGGCGGAGCGGCGCGTGGTGTCGCTTTTTCATGTCGAGCCGGGCAACCTGCACCTCATCACCTATCTCAATCGTCTGGGCGACCTGCTGTTCGTCATGGCACGGGCGGTAAACGCAGCGGAAGGAGTGCAAGACGTCATCTGGGACGGTTAAAGCAATGGACGTATCGGTTATCGGCGCCAGCGGCGATTGCGGGCGCGAAATTGCGATACAACTGGTGGCGGAACGAGTGCTCTCCCCCACCGAACGCCTGCAGCTAGTCGGTAGACGGGGGGGCAGAAGCGAGCGTGTTCTATTTGGGCTACGTAGTGACCTCTCCGACGCCTATGCCGAAATCGCCCCCGAACTGGACGTAGCGTTGCATCCCGAAGAGGTAGTTGGCGACATCATCGTGATGGCGGCGGGACAGGCAGTGCCTACCGACGCCACCAGCGCGCCATCTCGCGATACGCTGGCGCAGTCCAACCTGCCGGTTTTCCACTCCTATGCTCGCGCTATCGAAAAGTATGGACACGGCAACGAGGTGGTCATCATTGTCACCAATCCGGTGGAGCTGGGCGTGGAGATTTTCAGCCGTTATCTGGGCAGACACCGCGTCATCGGCATCGGCGCGTATTCGGATTCGCTACGTTTCCGCCGTGAAATCGCCGTCGATGTGGGGGTGCGCCGCCAGATGGTGCACGCCTTCGTGGTAGGCGAGCACGGCGAGCAGATGCTTCCCCTCTGGAGCAGCGTGCGTATCTACGGCATGGACATGGAAGAGATGCTGGCGATTACCAGGCGATTGCGCGGGGAGCGCAGCGTGCTGGACTTTCCGCAGGAGGTGCAACGCGAGAAGCTGAGCGTGCTCGCATACCTGCAGCAAGGGCTGATACGCGAGGCATTTGAACATGTGGACCGCCTTCCTCCCGACCTGCGCGTGGTGTTAAAGCCATACCTCACCCACCTTTCGGGCGCGAAAACGGCGGTCGCCACCGCCAACGTGACCGTAGACCTCGTGCGTACCCTCATGGACGGGCGTGAGATTGTGGTAGCAGGGCAGGTGCGACTGGATGGAGAGTTCTACGGCATCCACACCGCTATCGGTGCGCCGATTGTGGTGGGCAATAACGGTTGGTCGCAGGTAGTGCCGATACAGCTTTGGCAGGACGAAGCGCGGCTGCTGATGCAATCCGCCAGCCAGATTCAACGCAAACTACGGGAGTGGACGAAATATGGAGAATAATCGCTGGGTGTTTGTCATTAAAGTACAGGATAAACCGGGCGCACTGACCGCTATCGCTTCAGCGTTCTCCAGTCGGGGAGTGTCTCTAGAAAACACGCTTGGCAGTAGTGCAGCGAGTATGCTCGGCGCACCCAGCACCATTGTGCTCAGCTTCCGTGCTACCGAACGCAAGAAGGAGACGCTGTTGCGCACCCTGTCCCGCCTTCAGCAGGTGTTGCAGGTGCAGGCATACCCGTATGGTTCCCGTGAACTGCGCAGTATCGCTATCGTGCGTGTCGTCCCCGGCGAAAAGATGGACTTCCCGACAAAGGGGATACAAACGGAGATTATCTCCGAACGTGGTGACAGCAAAACGCTGCTCATCACCGGCGGCACGCAGGCAGTAGACAAGGTAGTGGAGATACTACGCGAGCGCGGCACTCTGCTGGACACAGTAACCACCGTGATGGCGGTGTGAAGCATGCCACGCAAGCCTGTTCTCAGCCCCAGCCGAATCCGAACCTACCTGCTGTGCGAGGTGAAGTACTACCACACCTATCTCAATCCGCAGGGTAAGTTCTACCTGCGGGCAAAGCGCGAGTACTCGTTTGGCACGACGATGCACGCGGTACTACAGCATCTGCACGCTTCCGGCGGCGTCGAAGCGGTGCCGGTGGAGCAACTGCAACAGGTAATGCAACAGCAGTGGGTGACAGCAGGCTACGAGTCGCCCCACGAGGAGCAACAGTTCCAGCAGATGGCGGCGGCGTTGCTGGAACAATACCATGCCCGCGCGCAGGAAGCGTTGCAGCAGATACCACCCGAACAGCGTCCACGTATCCTAATGCAGGAGCGAATGCTGCGGCTGGATATGGGCGCGTTCGCGCTGGTAGGGCGCGTGGACCGCGTGGACGAGCATCCTGACGGCACGCTGGAGATTATCGACTACAAAAGCTGGCGCACCGACGTGACTCCCGAAGAGGTGCACGACGACCTCGCCATGTGCTGTTACCAGCTGCTATTGAAGCACCTCTACCCGCACCGCCGGGTAGTCGCCACCATTGTCGCCCTGCAAACAGGCGCGTTCGCCAGCGCAAGCCTCACCGATGAAGAGCTGGCAGAGTTTCGCGAGGACATTCGCCTGCTGGGCGAAGAGATAATCTCCCGCGACTTCGAGTATCTGGAACCGAAGCGCATCCCCCACTGCGAGGTGTGTGATTTCCTGCCGTTGTGCCAGCGTATCTGGCAGCAGCAGGCGGGGCATCCCTTCGGGGGATAGCGTGACCACCTTGAATTACCCCTGAAAATCCTGTATATTTATGGGTTGGAGAGGTCGCATAGTGGCCTAGTGCGCCCGCCTCGAAAGCGGGTACCCGGCGAAGAGCTGGGTCGCGGGTTCGAATCCCGCCCTCTCCGCCATTTTCATCCTTCGGTGGCTGACGAAGCGTGTGACCACACCGTTACAGCAAACACCGCTCGCTGACGCCCTGCATCACCTGATGCAGGCGGTTCCCGTTCCCTCTCACCTGCGCCTTCGCGAACCGCTGAAGGGGTACACCACCCTGCGTGTGGGCGGTCCTGCCGACCTGTTCTACAGGGCGACCGACATCGAGGAGTTTGCGCAGGTGGTCATCGCCGCTCACCAGATGAACGTGCCCACCCTCATCCTGGGATTGGGTAGTAACCTGCTGGTGAGCGACAGGGGCGTTCGGGGGCTGGTAGTGTACAACTGCTGTCGGCGCATTGAGGTGGGCGAACTGACCTTCTCCGAATCGGGCGCATCGTTTCAGCAGCTTTTTCTCAAGACGGCGCAAGCGGGGCTATCAGGGCTGGAGTTTGCAGTGGGCATTCCGGGCACGGTGGGCGGCGCGCTGGTATCCAACGCGGGTGCGTTCCGTGAGAACATCTGCGACCTAGTAGAAACCATCGACGTGGTGGTGGAAGGCGAGCGCAAGCTAGTGAGCAAGGAGTGGATGCAGTTCTCGTATCGCGATAGCATCCTGCGTCGCCCCAATCCCCCGCGCGCGGCGATTCTGGCAGTGACCTTGCGTTTGCAGCGCGGCGACCGCCGACAGATTTTCGCCCGAGCACGCGAACTGCAACGCTGGCGCATCGAGAGGCAACCACCCAACCCTTCAGCGGGCAGTTTCTTCAAGAACGTCACCGATCCGGAGCTGGCGCAAAGGCTGCCCGGTTTGCCCGCCGCGCTGAAAGAGGCAGGCATTGTGCCTGCGGGATACCTGATTGCCGAGGCAGGGCTGAAAGGGCTGCGCGTGGGCGGGGCGATGGTCTCGCAGAAACATGCCAACTTCCTCATCAACGCGGGCGGCGCTACCGCCAGCGACATCCGCCAACTGGCAGACATCGTGAAGCAAAGGGTTTATGAAAAGTTCGGTGTGTGGCTGGAAGAGGAGGTGTTGACAGTCGGCGAGTGGGAGTGAGGCGGTTGACGAGGGTGTAGATTTTATGGGATACTCGTGGTAAACTCAGAGGAGGTACGGCAATGCCAGCCACCACCTTTCGCGTTAGCAAGAAAATCCATGATCAGGTGAGAGCGCTCGCGCAGCAAACTGGGGAGAGTATGCAGGAGGTTATCTCGAAGGCGATAGAACAACATCAGGAGCAGCTTTTCTGGCGGCAGGTGCGTTCCCCGCGAGCGGTTCCGGGAACGATGGGGGAACGTTACGCCACAGACAATCGCGCAGGTCGAGCACCGACTGAGGATGCTGCGTGGGCTGAATAATGAGTAGCACGGAGGTTCCTCCATGAAAATCCGTGTGGTGGCGGTACAGTTCAAACCGCGTAAGGGCGATGTGGAACACAATTTAGATCGCGTCACAGACGCACTGCGACAGGTCGTGGAAGACAATGTGCCTGCCGATGTGGTGGTGTTTCCCGAGACCATCTCCTCCGGCTATTTTCTGGAGGGCGGCGTGCGCGAAGCAGCACGAACCCGCGAACAGATACTGGAAGCGCTAGCACAGCGCTATCAACCGTTTGCGCGCCAGGAGCCGCTGGACGTAGTGCTGGGTTTTTACGAGCTCTGGCGCGGCAAGTACTACAACTCCGCGCTGTATTTAACCCTGAGCGCAGAACCCGAAGCCTGTCGAATCGTGCATACGCACCGTAAGTTTTTCCTGCCTACCTATGGCGTGTTTCAGGAGAAACGCTTTGTGGCGCGAGGGCGTAATATCGAGGTATTTCAAACTCGATTCGGCGTCGCCACCGTATTAATCTGTGAAGATGTATGGCACTCCATCACAGGCGCCATCGCGGCGTTAAAAGGTGCGGAGGTGTTTTTTGTGATTGCCGCCTCACCTGGCAGGGGCTTTCATGGCGAGAACGTGGACAACGTGATGAAGTGGCAACAATTGCTGTGCAACATGGCGGAAGAACACGGGGTATGGGTAGTGAACGCGAGCCTGGTTGGTTTCGAAGGGGGTAAGGGGTTCGTCGGACAGTCGATGGTGGTCAACCCCTTCGGGCAGATTGTGGTTTCCGCTCCGTTGATGAAAGAGGCGATGATTACCGCCACTATCGACACCGAGGAGATAGCCATCGCGAGGGCGAACGCCCCCCTGCTCGCCGATTTGGAGGCAGGGTTGGCAGACCTGCTGATAGAGATGCAGGAAATCGCTGCGGAGCAACATGCGAGGGACCGGCAATGAGCAAACTGGAGGTGATTCGTGCGCCTGCGCACACGCACGATGCGGAAGAGCTGTTGCGCATCAACGCGCCTCTGGTGGCGGAGTGGCTGGTGGAGTTCCTGCGTGACGAGATGATACGTCGGCGGGGCTTTCATCGCGCGGTCGTCGGGCTATCGGGCGGGGTGGACTCGTCGGTGACCGCGTTTCTGTGTGCGCGTGCTCTGGGGGCGGAGAACGTCTGGGGCATCCGAATGCCCTATCGCACCAGCAGTGTCGAGAGTCTGGAACACGCGCAGCTGGTCATCGACCAGCTGGGCATCCATTCCCGCACGATAGACATCACGCCGGCAGTGGACGGCTACCTGCAGTACGAACCCGACGCCGACGGCAGGCGACGCGGTAACGTGATGGCGCGGATGCGCATGATTGTGCTGTTCGACCTCTCCGCCAAACTCAACGCCTTGCCTGTCGGCACGGGTAATAAGACCGAAAGGCTGTTTGGATACTTCACTTGGCACGCCGACGACTCGCCGCCTATCAACCCGCTGGGCGACCTGTTTAAGACGCAGGTGTGGCAGCTGGCGCGGTATCTGGGCGTGCCGGAGGTGATTGTCTCCAAGCCTGCCTCGGCAGACCTGATTGTTGGGCAAACGGACGAGGACGACCTGGGCATTTCTTATCATCTCGCCGACCAGATTCTGTACTTTCTGCTGCGCGGCTATCGCGTAGAGCAGATTGAGGAGATGGGCTATCCGCGCGAGAAGATTCTGCTGGTGAAAGGAAGGCTGGAGAGCACACACTGGAAACGCCATCTACCCACGACCGCCATGCTCTCCACCACGTCCATCAACGACTACTACTTACGTCCGGTGGATTATTGATGTACGACCTGATTATCGAACCCGAAGAGGAAGACACCGAGTGGTGCTGGGAAGAGGTAGAGGGTGCCCTGGGTGCGGTTGGGTTAAGCGTCGCTGAGGGTACATGCTTGCCCGCGAACGTGGAGGGAACGGTGTGGGTGGACATCGGCTCACCGGATAGCCCGAGCGTGATGCTGATTGCGGTGCGGGCGAAAGAAGATGGGCGCCCGGAGACCATCCGGCAGGCAACGGACGTTGCCTTTTATCTGGCAAACCGGTTGGGCGGCATAGTGATAGATATGCAGCTGGGAGGTCGTGTGTTGCCCGAAAATCGCGATTTGATCGAAGCGGAGTTTTTGCGCTAGAGGTACGATGGACAGCTCACTGATTGTTGGAGCGATGATAGGCGCGGGAAGCGCGGCAGGCACTTACTACCTGTTCAAACGCTGGGAGGTGTTCCGCGAGCGCACGCGCGAGCAGTCGCGTCGTCGCGACGTTCTGCACCGCCTGGTGGTGGAAGCGCTGGACAACGCTGCGTGGAACGCCTACATCGAGTCCATCATCGACGGCTGGCTAAAGGCACATGAGGCAAAAATACTCACTCCCCAAGAGGTTCAGGACGCCCTCTATCGCTGGATTGCGGAGCCGTACTCCTTACGCTCCCATCGCGACGCCCTGCAGCAGTACGTAACTTTGCCGATACATGATGACACAGAGCAGGAACTGTATGTGGCTGTCACCAGCGTATACCATGAGCTGACCATGAACACGCTCACTCTGCGCATGTTGCGCCTGTTTCAGGAGCTGGAGACGACAGACACCCCCTGCATCGCCCCCGAGCAGTTGATGCTACTGCTGCAGCGGGTAGCGCAGGAGTTCAAAGCAAACGGCGAGCGGTTCTACGCGCTGGCGGTGCGTCTGGTGGAACGATACCCCTTCCTCGCCGAAACGCACGCCCGCAAGATGCGCCTGCTACTGGAACAGCTGGAAAACTATCAGAAGCAGGCGGAAGCGAGCCAGGATACAGAGCGGTAGTCTACCGAGCAGACACCTGCTGTAGCACCCACGACACCTCTTCGGCAGATAGAGTCACCGGCAGAGCCTGCCGGTAGTCCACCAATCGGTGATACGCTCCCTCCTCATAACAGCGTGTGAAGGCTTGCTGCAGGTCTAACACCACATCGGGGTCGCCTTCCAGCAAGGGTACCCAGACCCGCGGTAAACGTTCTTTCAGCGTCACGGGCCACACTTCATAGCTCGCGCCGCTGCCCGCCCGATGCAGGCAGACCAGATAGTCATAGGCGCGAGGTATGTGGTGTTTGGGCACAGCCACCGTATGCTCTCCGCCATGAAGGAGGTCTATTTCCAGCAGGTGCACCTGGCTGGCGAGCAGCTCCGCCTGTTTCTGCAAGTAAAGCTCTCTGCCTGGGTGCCCCGGCGCCTTGTTCGTATGGCTGAGCACCTCGATAATCGTGACCACGCGATAGTCCAATTTGGGTGCAACAATCTTGATGAAGGCTTCGCGCACTTCATGCAATGCGAGGAGGGCTTTAATCTGAATCGGCGGGTCGGCTACAGCGGTGGCAGCAGATGATGGAGATGGCGTTACGGGCTTGGTCTGCACCACCACAACATCGGGGCGCATGTCGCGCTCGCTTTGCACAATGTACAGTCGTTCTTCCACATCCGCTACGTATGCTTCTGGAAGAACCGCGTTCAGCTGTGCGCGGATGGCGTTAATCAACCCATCATGCACGCCACCCCAGAGCGCGGGGTTCTCCAGATAGGGGTCCATTCCGGGAAACGGGCTGGGCATCACTTTTCACCGGTGATATTGTAGCCTGAGCTGCTACGCCTGTCAAACTCGTCTCTCCACTTCTCTCAGAAAGGCTTCTGCCTCATCCACGCTGCGGAAGCCCTCGCCAACGGTCAACCACACGCCTTTTGCCCCGACCGCCTCCAGCACAGTGAGCGCGTCCTGCGCGGACTCGGCAATCACCTGCACGCTTTTGCCCGCCTGCAGGCAGCGACGGTAAACCTCTATCCAGCGCGAAGCGGGTCCCTGCCCTGCACCGTACACCCACTGTATCGCGTGCAGGTTCGGGATGTCCAGCAATAGGGGCAAATGCTTCAGTGCGCCCACCCCATCCAGATGGAAGATGCTTCGCTCTAGAGGCTCCATCTCGAACAGGATGTCGGGCAGAATCATTTCCCGCGCCATTTCGGGCGAGACCATGATCCAGAAGTCGCAGCTGGGCACGTAGTAGCTGCCTTCGTGGTAGGCGTTGAGCCAGGTGGTGCAGCCGAACCCTGCTTCCGCTATTTTCGCATAGCTGCGCTCGAAGCTCCGCACGAACGCTTTCGCCACATGCCTGCCCGCCTGCACAATCAGGTCAGGGCAGTCCAGCATGTCCATGCACAGCATCTGCGGGTCACGCAGGGCGGCGAGGATGTCGTAGTTACCGTGTAAATCGGTGATGCCCACGATGTACCGCCCCTCACACCGCTGAACGGCGTAGTCGGTCATGCGTTCAACGGTCTGCCAGTAGGGGTTCTCGAAGTCAGCCTGCGTACGCAAGATGCGATGCCAGTCTTCTGGTTCGTGCACAACAGGCTTCGACCAGCTGGTGCTCTCCGAAAACTCCAGCTCGCAGCCGAACAGCGTGGCGGTGATTTCGGGCCCGAGGTTGGGCCAGAACATGGGAAAGTTGTCGCCCACATAATCGTGGCACTCCATCCATGCGATGGCGGAATCCACCACGTACTCCACATCCATCCACCGCTCACGTAAAGATGCGTGCTGTTTAACCGGTCCCCGATATGGGCGTGATGGGGCAACGTGCAAGGTGACCGGTGGACGATCCACTATCTCACGATGCCACCATGCTTCGAACCGCTCCACCGTTTTGCCGAAATCAGGTTTCCACTTCAGCTCGTGTATCAACCGCGTTTCCTCCACTTTTTGGACTGTCGGACGAGTTCATCTGCCTGCTCGGGGGTGCTGGTGTATGTGCTTATCATCACGCCGCGTGTGCCGATGGCTTCCACTAGCGGCTGCACGCTTTCAGGCGGAACCCCCAGAGCCAGCACACCCTTGCCCGCCTTCAACGCCTTCTGGTACAGCGGATACCAGCAGGGGTCGCCTGCGTGCGGTTGTCCTGCGCCCGGCGTCCACTGGATGGCATCCAGTTTGTTGATACTGCACAGCGCGTCCAGATGCTTGATGGCATTCACACCGTCTAGGTGGTAGATGGTGTTGTCCAGTCGCTCGCATTGCTGCTCCAGGTAGGGCAGAACAAATTCGTTAAACAGCTCCGGGCTGATCATACACGACATGTCGCACTGCAGTTTGCAGGTTCGTCCGATGCCCCAGATGTTGAACGCTGAGAAGACGGTTCCGCCATCCTCATCGCGGATAATCGGCTCGAAGGCGTCATAGTAATCGAAGTACCGCTCCAGAATCTGCCTCTGCAGGCGATGCACGTGTTCAGGATGGTCTACGAGGTCGGTGAGCAGCCCCAGCGTGCCGCGCAGGGACGCCAGCGTATCCAGATTCTCCACAAAGTCGGGAAAGCTCACCAGCGCCTTGCCCTTGAAGTGCTCCATCGCCTGCCGAGCCATCTCGGTGTTTATCTTCCAGTACTTCTCGTCGGGGTTGTACGGCGGTATCTGCGCGGTGGTGATGTCATCGAATACCTTGCCATACCACACGGTGTTATGGTCAAAGGTGGGTGGGCTACCCAGATGGATGGCGAGACTGCCCGGTCCTAGGTTGGTATCGAACCAGGGAAAGCCATCACCGCCGTGATAGGTATGGGCGAAGTGCCACTCTTGCTCGGTGATGCGATACTCGATGTCCAGCCAGCGTTGCTCCGGCGTAGGGTCGGGTTTAGGCGGAGGAACGTCTACCACCGGCTTCTCGAGCGGCGCGTACACGATGAGAAGCGGTCCCTCCATCTCCTCTCGCGCCCACCATGCCGTGTAGCGCATTTTGACATGGTGCCAATCCGGTTTGTACAGCAGCGACACCCTTCATCCTCCCGATGCGATTACTGTTGTCATTTTCTGTGAAGGAATAACCGGTTCCTTGTGCAGAAAGAACATGGGGCAGACACGGGGCGCTGCGCCCACCATTTTGTTCAATCGGAAGGAAGAGGATGGTTATGAGGTACATTGTTCCGCTGGCGCTGCTGGCGATATTCACCGTTCGGGGCAACGCCCAACCGGTGAGAGAGTGTGTGGTGCTTCCCCTGCCGAGTGGAATGACGCGCTCCATCGTTTATACGGACCCGGTGCAGGCTCTGCAGGTGTCCGGCGCGTGGACGGCTCCGAAGGCGGGCGATACGGTGACCCTCCCTGACGGCTCCACCCGACAGTGGGAAGCGGTGACCGCCAACGCAGAGGGATGGTTTGAACATCCTGCTTTGCGTAACGGTTATGCGTTCGCCACGGTATCCTCCGAGCGGGAGCGGGTTGCTTTGCTGGAGGCGCCGGGCAGTGTGAGCGTCCTCGTTAACGGGGAGCCGCGCGCCGGAGACGTGTACCAGCACGGTTATGTGAAAGTGCCGGTGCTGCTCAAGCAGGGACAGAACGAACTGCTGCTGCGGTGCAGCCGAGCGGGCAGGCTGTCTGTCCGGCTCAGCAACGCGCCGGTGGAAGGGGCTCTGCTGGATGTGCGCGATGCCACCTTGCCTGACCTAGTAGTGGGCGAGGAGACGGACGTGTGGCTAGGCATTGTGGTTATCAACGCTTCCACGCAAGCCCTGCAAGGGCTAACCATTACTGCCTCGCATGAGGGCGGACGCACAACGGAAAGCCAGGTACCCGCATTGCCGCCTCTTAGTATCTGCAAAGTGCCCGTGCGCCTGCGCGGTTTTGCACCCCGTGCAGCAGGCGTACGCAAGGTGGAACTGCGCCTGTTGCGACAGGAGGGTAAGCAGAAGTTCACGCTGGACACGGCTGAAGTCACCTTGCGAATCCGTGAACCCCACGAATCGCAGAAGCGCACCTTTATCAGCTCGCTGGACGGCAGTGTGCAGTATTACGCGGTGTTGCCTGCGCAGAGATTAAGCAAGGATTCCCCTGCCCCTGCGCTCGTGTTAACACTACACGGTGCAGGAGTGGAGGCTATCGGACAGGTGGATTCTTACTCCCCCAAAACATGGGCGACGATTGTGGCGCCGACCAACCGCCGTCCCTTTGGCTTCAGCTGGGAAGAGTGGGGACGACTGGACGCTCTGGAGGTGCTGGATCTGGCGCAGAAGCGATGGCGCACCGACCCCTATCGGGTATACCTCACCGGACACTCGATGGGTGGGCATGGCACGTGGCACGTGGGATTGACCCATCCCGACCGCTTCGCCGTCATCGCGCCCAGTGCTGGTTGGGTGAGCATCTGGACGTATGCCACCAGCGCACGGCTCGGACAGCGTGAAGGCAACGCGGATGAGAAAACTGACCCGATGGAAGATTTTCTGCTGCGATGCGCTTCCCCCAGCGACACCCTGTCGCTGGTACGCAACAGCCTCTTGCAGGGCGTGTACGTACTGCACGGCGACGCCGACGACAACGTGCCCGTCACCGAAGCGCGACTGATGCGAGACCGGCTTTCCCCCATCCACCACGATTTCGAGTATTACGAACAACCCGGCGCAGGACACTGGTGGGATGTGTCGGATGAGCCTGGTGTGGACTGCGTGGACTGGATGCCGATTTTCGATTTCTTCGCCCGCCACCGCCTGCCGACCTCCGACAGTGTGCGACGCATTGAGTTCACTACCATGAGCCCGGGGGTGTCTGCCCGATGTCACTGGGTGAGCGTCGAGATGCAAGAACAACAGATGAAACCGAGTTCGGTGAACCTGCGCTACGACCCCGGCAAACGGCGTTTCGTGGGTACGACCAGCAACGTCGTGAGGCTCTCGCTCCATCTGGAACAGGTGAAACCGGGCGCACCGATTAGCGTGGAGCTGGACGGACAGGTCGTCGGTAATATCTCCTATCCCAGCCGCGAGCGACAGCTGTGGCTGGTGAAAGAGGGCGGGCAGTGGAAGTTGTCCGCCGCTCCCTCGCCGGCAATGAAATCCCCTCAACGATATGGAGGCTTCAAGAGCGTGTTCACCAACCGCCCGGTGCTGGTGTACGGTACGAAGGGCACGCCCGAAGAGAACGCCTGGGCGATGGCGAAAGCGCGATTCGACTCGGAGACCTTCTGGTATCGTGGCAACGCCACCTTTGAGGTGATTGCCGACACCGAGTTCCAGCCCGACCGCTATCGCGACCGGAACGTGGTGCTGTACGGCAACGCGGAGACCAACGCGGCATGGCCGCTACTGCTCGGCGATAGCCCGGTGCAGGTACATCGTGGTGCAGTGCATATGGGAGAAAAAACCCTCAGCGGCGAAGGGCTTGCTTGCCTGTTCATCCGACCGCGCGCTGGCTCTGCCACTGCGCTGGTGGGAGCGGTTGCGGGCACGGGTGTTGCGGGAATGCGTTTAACCGACCGGCTTCCTTACTTCACCGCCGGCGCAGGGGTGCCCGATTGTCTGGTGCTTTCCACCGACATGCTCACGAAGGGGATGGAGGGCGTGCTGGCAGCAGGCTTTTTCGGCGCGGACTGGGGAGTGCACAGCGGAGAGTTCGTGTGGCGGTAGGATAATCGCCTCTCCGGTTGCCGCATGCCCAGCCCCGTTTGCGGCGAGCGTACCGTCGGGATCTCATCTCTGCTGCGTCTAAACCGCTACGTTTCGCTGGAGCCAAGGCGCATGATAGCCTCTTCGATAATCCAGCGTTCCGATTGCGGAATACGCGCCTGTATCCGCCGGAGCAGTTCCACAGCGCGTGGGCTGGTATTCCCTGCCAGCGCAATCAGTGCCCAGTGCCGCATGGTCGGATTGGACGAGTTGAGTGCGCTTTGCAGAGCGTTGACGCTGGCATCACCCATTGCAGACAGGGCGCGCGCCGCAAGATAAGCTACGGTGGGGTTGCCAGCCGCGAGCTTCGCCGCCAACGGCTGCACCGCGGGCGCACCGAGAGCGGCCAGTGAGTTCGCCGCCGCCTCGCCGACGCCCCCGTCTGGGTCGGATAACGCCTCCAGCAGGTATGGGATGGCAGCAGATTGCCCTGTCTGCCCCAGCGCGGCAGCTGCGGTGCGGCGCACGCGGTAATCGGCATCTTTGAGTGCCACAGAGAGAGCACCCACCGCCGCCGGGTCGTTCATTCCGCCCAGCGATTCCGCCGCCAACCGACGCACTTCGGGGTCTGGATGGCGGATTGCCTGAGCCAGTGCCGGGATGGCAGCACGTCCTGCGCGCGCCAGTGCCCCCACTGCCGCCGAGCGCAAAACGAGGTCTTCATCACGCAGGGCGCGTACCAGAGCATCTACCGCGCGTGGGCTGGCGATTTTGCCCAGTGCGACCGCCGCCTGCGCCCGCGCGTCACCATCGTCTTCGGGATTATTGACTGCCCGCAACAGGGCTTCTTCGGCGGAAGGATGGGCGATTGCCGCCAGCGCACCGATGACCGTGCGGCGCATTGCGGGAGAATCGTCCTGATGCCTCAGCAGCGCAGGCACAGCGCGGGGGTCACCCAGTTTGCCCAGCAGCTCGGCAACGGCAATACGCAACGCCTCATCTTTGTCGTCGATAAGGGGCAGCACCTGTGGCGTGCACACCTTGCCGATGCGCGACAGTGCATCGCTTGCCGCAGCGCGCGAGCCACCATCTTTCAGCGCATCCACCAGCTTGGGCACGATAGGCTCGCCCAGCGTTGCCAGCGCTTTCGCCGCCCCTGCCCGCACATTGCTGTCGGCATCCTTCAGCGCGTCCAGCAACGGCTGTGGGTACTTCGGGGCGAGAGCGATGAGCTTTTGGGTCACGTGTTCACGCATCTTGATTTCAGGGTCTTTCTGCAGGGCAAGCAGCGCTTTCATCGCCTCCTCCGTGCCCAGACGCTCGAAGGCATCCGCTGCCCTCATGCGGGCGGCGATAGGGCGCTGCTGTACTAAGTCGTATAGCGAATCGTGGGTCGCCATCAACTTTGCTGCAGCCACTTGCTCCTCAGGACTCCTGCCCACCAGAGCGTCCACCGTCTTCTGGGTCTGCACGTTACGCCATATCGTCCAGCCAATAATGCCGCCGATAATGAGTATCCAGATTGCCCACCGTAGGGCTGCCGCTCGGTTCATCCCTCTTCCCTCGCTCTAACGGTTTTGCTACGGTCTATTGCTTCTGTGTCGTTGGTGAGGAATCCTGCCCTGAAGAACCCTGTAGAACCCTGTAGCCGCAGGCTTTAGCCTGCGCTTAGCTGTCCGCCTCTTAAAATTGCTGTGCATGATTTGCATATTAACGCATAATCCAAATAAAAATATGAGTTTTTATTCAGTTTTATGGAATATTATTGACACGAAATAATTTTTTCGCTATGCTTAGCCCGTAAGCAAACAAAATCTAAGGAGGTACGGAACATGAAACGGTTTTCGCTGATGCTCGCGGCGGCTATAGCGGTGTGGGCATTCACCGCGAAGGCAATGGCGTTCACGCCCATCTCCAGCCCGGATGCGGCGTACCTGGCGTCCACAACCTATATCGACCCGTCGGCAATATTGGACTGGACGAACGTGACTTCCATTTCCGACGGCACGCTGATCGTCTCCTTCAAAAACGCGGCGGGGTCTGCTCCGCTGACGATGAACAAACGAACGGCCCTAGGCAGCAGCTGGGCAACA
This sequence comes from uncultured bacterium, assembly GCA_938027655.1. GTDB lineage: Bacteria > Armatimonadota > HRBIN16 > HRBIN16 > HRBIN16 > HRBIN16. Next base: position 35,876 of record CALJAP010000090.1, read on the forward strand.
TGGAGCCAGGCTCCCGATTCGCAGCGCGGTGCAGGCGATGTTCTGCCCGTGTTCTACTCGAACGGGGCTACCGCGGCGCGATTCGTGCTCTCCTCGCCGGTGAACATCTTCGGCTTCGAAGCGGAGCCCGAGCCGTTCAGCGTGCATACAATGGTTGCCAGCTTCTACGACGCCTCGGACAACCTGCTGGGCACCATCTCGCGCAATGTGGATGGCATTGCTGGGGCACGCCTGTTCGCCGCCTCTTCGCCAACGCCCATCGCGTACGTGGTGTTCAGTTCTCAAGTGGACTGGGCGGTGGGTGCGTTCCGCTACGGCACGCTGGGCGGTCCCGTCATCCCCGAGCCGGGCACGATGGCGCTGTTCGGCACCGGGCTGGTAGCGGGTCTGCTTCCGCTTCGCCGACGACTGCGAGCGTAAGAACAAGAACCTCTCCCCCATTCCCTCTCCTACGCGGAGAGGGGAGCCGTTTGCACAACATCCCTCTTCCCTTGCAGCAAAGGTTGAACGATGTTAGATAACCTCTCCCCCCCTCTCCTACACGGAGAGGGGTGTCTCGCCTCGGAGGCCCCCTTCCCCTGTGGGGAAGGGGGACGGGGGGATAGGTTCGAACACATCTATCCCCTGCCGCACTGTTCCACAATCTGCTGTGCCAGATGGGTGACACCGTAACCCTTCGTCGCCATCACGAACTGTTTGCCGTACTGCTTGGCGATGTCGCGAGCCTCTTTCCAGCGCGTTCGGCTATAGCGCACCACCACAACGGTCATGTCGGCATTGCGGATACGCGCCTCCATGCTGTTCACGCTCTCGGCACCGTCCAGGTCGGGCCAGTCCACCTCGGCAAACTGCAGCGCCTCGCGGATATGCTGCTCCGCCTCCGCTCGCCGGTTAAAGCAGAGCATGAACAGCTTTTTGCCCTGCGTGATTTTGCGGGCTTCGCTCAGCAGGTCGCCGTTATGTTCGGGCTGAGGTTCCTCTTCCGGCTGTTGCTCCTGCGGCGCCTCTTTCTGTTCGCTCTTGAGCAGTTGTTTGCCCACGTTCACCAGAAACTTGCGAGCCGAGCTCTGTTCGGATTTTGTCAAAGCGCACCGATCCGGTACGGCAGGGTTTTCCAGCAAGAAATCGTAGCCGCTCATCAGCGCACACAGTTCCTTATTCGAGTATGGTATTTGCGCCCGATGGCATGCGACCAGTGCGCACAGCAGGTCTTCCTCAAAGGTGTCTGGATTGGGCGCAGAGAGAACCGCTTGCAGTCGGGCAATCGCCTCCCGCTGTTGCGCCTTCTTCTGTACGCATCGCTTTGCCTCTTCCCAGTGCTCGTCAGCGTGTTTGATGAAATGCGATTGCCTTTGACGCGAGCTGTTTGCCGCCAGCATATCGAGGTCCCATTTGCGCGCTCTGGCTTCTTCCTGCACTGCATCACGCAATGTGTCCGCCCCGTCCTGCTCAGCCAGTCTGCTCAGCAGTTGTTTAGATGTCCAGATTTGCTGAACCATCGGCACCGGAGCGGCGATGCTTTCCAGCAGAGGCACGCCGACGCCTTTGTCCATATCGGCGCGATGCTGTTCATACCATCTCCACATCTGCCAGCTTCTCGCCAGAGCCTCATAGCCGGTCTGCAGCGTTTCCAGCTCGTGCTCACTGAAATCGATGCCGAGGTCTAGGGGAGGTAACCACAGGTTGCGAAACCGTTCCTTAGCAAGGGTGGTCAGCTGCCTCTTCAGCTGGCTGGCATCCCACTCTCGCCCGTACACGGCTGCTTCAGGCTGTATCAGACGATAACGACACGCACATGCCAACAGCAGAGGCACCGCCTCTTCGCGAGCAAGGGTATGGTTCTCTACATAGTCAAGCCAGCTTGCCAAAGCCTCTAACCGCCCCGATAGCCGATTGCGCGCTTCTTCTTCCCGGGTGTCAACAGGCTCCGCAACCTTCCCTTCCGTTTGCGGTTGGGTGGGTTCAGCAGCAGGCGGGGCGGTGCTGGCTGGGGTAGGAGGCGTTTCAGTCACACTCGCCATTTGCGCTTCACCCTCTGCAGATGCGGTAGCAGGTACCTGTTCCACCGGCGGCTCCGCTTCCACTGGCTCCTCCGCTGCCCCTTGCGACGGCGAGGAGGAAACCGTTTGCTGCGAGAACGTCCATCCCTCCACCATCCGGTACATTGCCCGGAGAGCAAGAGGTATCTCGTCATCCTCGCAAGCGGCTGTCATTTCACAGAGCGCGTACAGCGCTTGTAGCGTGCTGGCTCCGCTAGCGGGTATCTCCCCACCTACACGGAGGGTTCTCCAGACCAACGTGAGGAAGTCCACAGTCAAAAGCAGATGACGACGGCTGTCGCGATCGAGGCTTCGTGCTCTCATGCATGGCGCAAGAGCCAAAATAGCTTGTTCAGCCTGAAAGCACATCTCGGTAGATGTTGCGTCACCGGTAAGCATCACAGCACCCTCCCTGAGAAGAATGTGTGTTGTATCTCTTTAGACACATAGATTCCCAAAAAAGTTTCAATTTGGCACTTACATACATACAAACGACAAATTCAAGCGCGAAAATGGCAGGCTCAGCTGGCAGGGAAACACGAGGTCTTCGCCGTAAGTGAAAATTGCGGAGCGCGTCATTGTGGGCGCAGACGAGAAAACAGGAGGAAAAAACTTATGCCGAAGATTACCATTGTGGGCGCGGGAGGATACGTCTTCCCCATCCGATTGACGGTAGATATCCTTTCCTTCCCTGCGCTGCAGGGTTCGAGCATTTACCTCTACGACATCGACGGCGAGCGGCTGGCTCGCTCCAAGCATCTCATCACCGGCATTGTGGAACGCAACAACCTGCCCACCCGAGTGGAAGCGGGACTGGACCGTCGGGAGGCGTTGCGCGACGCAGATTACGTCATCGTTGCCTTTCAGGTGGGTGGTGTGGAGGCATACAAGTGGGATGTAGAAATCCCTCGTCAGTACGGGTTAGACCAGTGCGTGGGCGACACGCTGGGTCCTGGTGGAGTCTTTCGGGGGTTGCGCTCGATCGCCGTCTTCGAGGAGATAGCCCGCGACATGCATGACCTTTGCCCGGACGCGCTGATGCTGCAGTACGCCAACCCCATGTCCATCAACTGCTGGGCGCTGAACCTGATGGGGATTAAGGTCGTTGGTTTGTGTCACAGCGTACAGGGAACTAGCAGGATGCTGGCGCACGAGCTGGGTGTGCCCTACGAAGAGGTCTCCTTCAAGTGTGGCGGTATCAACCATCAGGCGTGGTTTACCGAGTTCAAGCACAAGGGGGTAGACATGTATCCGCGCTTGCGCGAGGTGATGTTCCAGAAGTACCCGTCTCCACTGGAGGTTGACGCAGAAAGCAAACTGCCTACCAACCGCTTTGCCCAGCGTGGTCTAGACCACAAGGCAGAAGACGAGGTATACTACTACGAGCGCGTGCGCACCGAAATCATGCGCACTTTCGGCTACTTCCACACCGAGAGCTCGCACCACGGCAGCGAGTATGTGCCCTGGTTCCGCAAGAACCCGGACATGGTGAACGCCTACATCCCCGTACGCTGGGATTACTACCAGATTTCCTGCTCGTATCAGGAGGAGAGCCATCAGGAGTACCTGCGTCAGCTGTGCGAAGGTCCGTTGCACCTGAGCGAGGAATATGGCGCACGCATCATCCACGCCTGCGAAACGGGCGAACCGGTGGTGATTTACGGCAACGTGCCCAACTGGGGCGCACCCGGCACAGACCCCAAGCATTCGCGTTCGCACATCATCTCCAACCTGCCACAGGGCTGCTGTGTGGAGGTCGCCTGTCTGGTAGACCGCAACGGCGTGCAACCGGTCGCTTTCGGCGACCTGCCTCCTCAATGTGCAGCAATTAACCGTCAGAGTATCAACGTGCAAGAGCTGGCGGTGCTGGCGGCACTGAATCGTGACCGTTCGCTGGTGTATCAGGCGGTGGCGATGGACCCGCTGACGGGAGCGTTGCTTACCCTTCCGCAGATTCGGCGCATGGTGGACGAGATGTTCGAAGCGGAGAAACGGTGGCTCCCGCAGTTCGAGTAGGGTCTCACCTGGCTCGTCGGCTGCCCTCATGGGGGTAATCGCCCAGAATAAATCGCTTTTTAACATTTCTGGGGTACAACCCGGCTGAGTCCCTATGGGAGGCAGAAAGATGATGACTAACGGTCACGACCTTGCTCAGGTAATCGAAGAGACCTGCCCACGCTGCGGAAGCAACCTGGCGTTGCACACCGCTGTCGACCTTCGGGGTAAAGATGCCGTCTACGTGCTGAAGTGCACCAATCGGCAGTGCGGTTACCGCCGGGTAAAGGATGTCTTTCGCGTTGTGAAGGCAGCGTAATAAGAAGTGGGGGAAGGAGCACCCTTCCCCCCGCGATTGCTATCTTACATACTCCCCCACGCGATATGGCACACCGATAAACACGGATACAACGGGCGAATCAGCGGAGATTTCCAACGAAGCCATTTCGCACCATTACGACATGGACGCTTTCCTGCGAGAGGCGGCGCATGTGCTGAAACCGGGCGGCGTGCTGTTAATCGCCGATGGCAACAACACAGCAAACCCCCTTCGCCGCCGCGACCCGAAGAGGTATGGAATCGCTTCGAGAACGGACCGCCGGGCGAAGTGCACGGACACAAGTTAGAGACTCCCTATGTGGAGATGCGCCGACAAATCATTCGCTCCACTGCCCCCGACCTATCCGCAGAAGTTGTGGACCGGCTGGCGCTGGAGACCGCGTATATGAAGCGCGAGCAGGTAGTGCACGCAGTAAACGAATATCTGGCTAGCGGGAGGTAGAGCAATACGGTCTCTGGGCAAGGCACTATGCGGCGCTGGGCGGGGCAATACCCACATGGCTTAGCGTGCCCAACCGCCTTTTCACCGCGTTGACTGCGCTAACCTTACCGTTCGTGGTGAGGACTGACGCACGCGCACGGCGTCGAGGTAGAGGCGAATCGCCTGCGTGAGTTCGTCTGCCACAAGGCGAAGTGCGTAGGTTTTCATGTTTTCGTGCCTCCTGTGTTTGTGTGTGAGAGGCACAAGATGTAGTAGGCGAGAGGGGTTTTGAGCGGTTATTGCCACAAGATGTAGGGGTCTGGAGCCGACGGGCGGATTCGAACCGCCGACCTACGCATTACGAGTGCGCCGCTCTGCCAACTGAGCTACGCCGGCACATCTGGTCGGGGTGAGCGGACTTGAACCGCTGACCTCCTGGCCCCCATCCAGTCCGAGACAGTCCGCGACACTCCCAGACAGCTAGTTGCACTATTATTGTACCACAACCCCCTAAGTGCTGTCAACCTAATACTTCAAATCGCAAGAAACATTGCATAGGAGGAGGATGCACACCATGGCAAGAGAAGGTCAGCGCAAGGGTAACCGTTTGGTCAAGAATGAACGTGCGTTCAACCCTGACAGTCTGGATTGGATCCTGAAGGAGTACATCACCTGGATGAAGGTCACCCGCAAGAGACGCACGATTGAACACGCCGAAAGCTACCTCAAGAAGTTCATCCGCTGGTGTCACGAACAGGGCGTGGAGAACATTCACGACCTGCAGAGGTCGCACATCATGGGGTGGCAAGCGCATCTGCTGGAACACTACAAGAGTCGCGCTACCGTGTGGTCTATCAATTGTGATGTACGCGCCTTCCTCAACTGGTGCGTGCGAGAGGAGATTATCAAATCTCCACCGTTTAAGCACGGCGACTTCATCGCTAAGCCCAAGCCCAACCCGAAACCGTTGCGTGTGGATGATGTGCAGAAACTGATTGACGCCACAGACGGTAAGGGCTGGATAGCCGCGCGAGACCGCGCACTGGTAATCACTCTACTGTATACAGGCGTACGAAGCGGTGAACTGGTGCAGATGAAGGTAAGTGATCTGGACCAGCAGTCCTTCACCGTCATCCAGAAAGGCGACCGACAACACGTGGTGCATCTCAACGCGGAGTGTATCCACGAGATACGACGGTATCTCAGACTGTTCATGCGCGATACAGGAAGACGATTGAGTGCAGATGACGCGCTATGGCAGTCCACACGGGGAGAACCCCTGTCAGGCAATGCACTCCGATTGATCATGAAACGACTGTCCGAGAAGGCAGGGGTACACGTGTGGGCACATCGATTGAGAGCCACTAGCGCCACACTGAGACTGGCAATGGGCGCTAGCACCGAACTGGTGAGAGAACAACTCGGACATAGCAGCTTAGAAAGCTTAAGGTCTTACGTCAAACTCGCAGAAGAGGATCGGGCTAGACTGCTGGACGAGACCAGTCCCCTCAAGTTCGTCAAGAAACGGTAACTACTTCTTGTAATCGTTCACGTGGAACCCCGGTCCTATAAATTGGATCAGGGGCGGAGTGAACACACGCGCCGTCTCCGAACCACACTCGCATTTCGGGGGCGGTGCGTTACTCTCTGTGAACGGTCTCTCCATCTCTATGATACGACCGCATCGCTTACAACGATACACATAAGTCGGCATCGGTCATCCCCCCAATATTAAGAGAATAGGAACCCCACCTTATCGATGTTCTTGCGAATCCGTTTGATCGCGTTCTGAATGCTGTCGCAGACAGCAGCCCTGGTGATACCTAGGTCCGACGCTATCTCTTCCATGGTGGAAGCACCCTCATCGGTCAGACCGAAGTATCGGCACAGGCAATACATCTGACGTTCGGTCAGGATACCACTTAACGTGCGAA
>CALJAP010000091.1 GCA_938027655.1 uncultured bacterium
GTAGAGAGCTTCAGCACGCCGACCGTATTACGCCAGTTCGCGGGCACCACTTCTTCGCCAACCAGCTTGCCCCCCGCGTATGCGCGCAGGCGTACCTTCGTGCCCTTCTGCACCCCGTCTATCCACCCCTGAAAGAGAAGCCGTCCGCCATCGGGGTCGGGGGTTAGCCAGAAGGTCTTCAGGTAGGTCTCGCCTGTCGCCTCCAGCCACACCGTTTGCCAGATTCCGGTGGTGCGGGTATACACGCAGCCGTAGGAGTGTCGTTCATGGCTCTGTTTGCCTGTTGCCTGCTTGCCGGAGCGCGTTTCGTCGATCACGTGCACGACCAGTTCGTTATCGCCGGCGCGCACCCGGCGGGTGATGTCGAAGCGAAAAGGCGTGTATCCGCCGCGATGTTCACCCAAAAACTCGCCGTTGAGCCACACGCGGGCGTGCCAGTCCACCGCTCCGAAATGCAAGAAGAGCCGTTTGCCCTTCATGCTGGCAGGCACGCGGAAGAGGCGACGATACCACACATGCGTCATGAAGTCGGTATTACCGATGCCAGACAGTTTACTCTCCGGGCAGAACGGCACAAGGATACGTTTGGAAAAGCTCTTACCCGACGTCCAGCCTCGCTGTTCGCCGTCCCCCTGTTCGTCTATCTCGAACTCCCATTCGCCGTTGAGGTTCAGCCACAGGTCACGCTGAAAATCAGGGCGCGGATGCTCAGGACGAGGTACTGAAGGTTCCGCTTGCGTTGTCGTCATCAGGCTCACCATCGTTAAAAGAATGAAGATGCATATCGGCAGACACTGCTTCATACTGCACCTCCAGCCATGCTGCGACTATAACATACAACGTGACAGCAGGAGTTTCCTGCGAGGCGGGGTATCATCGATTATGGTGAAGGCAGATGCGCAAGCGTTTAGGGCGAATGAAGACACTGGAAGAAGTGGTGCAGCGGATTGTGGAGGCGGTGAACCCGCAAAAGGTGGTGTTGTTTGGTTCGCACGCTCGCGGTCGTGCTGGTCAGGAGAGCGATATAGACTTGCTGGTTGTCATGTTCTCTTCTGAGCCGCGGTATAAGAGAGCCTTGCCGATATATCGCGCCCTGAGGGGTGTAAAGGTTCCACTGGACATCATCGTTTACACCCCTGAAGAGATTGCCGAGTGGTCGGATGTCAGGCAGGCGTTCGTTACCACCGCTCTAAGGGAAGGGATTGTTCTATATGAAAAAGAGCAAGAGGGACCTGGTACTAGCGTGGCTTGACAAGGCGCGCAAGGATATTGCGATGGCAAAAATGGCTGTCGAACGCGGAGATGAGTTTGCCGATATGGCATCGTTTCATGCGCAACAAGCTGCGGAGAAGGCATTAAAAGCTTACCTTGTCTGGCTCGGCGTTGAGTTCCCCAAAACACACTTACTCGGCCAGCTGCTGGATTTGATCGGCTCTAAGGATGATAGTTTTGAGAACCTGCGCGACGGTTTAGAGGCTATCACCGCTTTCGCGGTGGAATCACGTTATCCAGAGTCGTTCCTGCCGTCTTTGAACGACGTAGAGGACGCTATTTCAGTAGCAGAGGAGGTCTACGAGCAGGTGCGCCGCCGGATTGGGAGCATCTGACTCGGCGACACACCGAAGATGCAGGAGGTAATCCCATGTCTAATCGCCTGTCACCCCCGCTCTCACACGGTCAGTTCAAACTCGTACTCCCCTGACGCCAGCTCCTGCACCAGCGATGGCACGCGCACCGACGCCGTTGTGTTCGGCGGAATGACCACCCTCCAGTGAACACAGTGGCCCTCCCGATACCACTCGCTCACGATGAGTCCGTGCATCGAGCGATAGGTCGCCCTTGCCCACGTTAGCCCGGGCAGTATTTGCGGTCTGAGCACGATATGTTTGAACCCCACCCCTTGCTCAGAGGGGCAAATGCCTGCTACCCCGTAGAAGAACCACGCATCGAAACCGCCCTGCATGGGGTGGTTGTAGGAGCGGGGTCCCTCCTGCTCGTCAATTCTGGGTTCGCCCCAGTACTCCCAGAAGGTAGTTGCGCCCTGCATGAAGAGATTACCGATACTGGGATAATCCTGCTGGTGCAGGATGGTCATCGCCACATCGCCATGCCCATACTCGCTCAGCGCCCAGTACAGGTATCGACTGCCGAGAATGCCGGTGGAGTGGTGGCCGCCATGTTTCTCCATCACATCCTGTGCCAAACTATCGGCAATTGCCTGTTCTTCCCCGTCGGGTGTCAGTCCCCATGCCAGCGCGAGCGCGTCCGCCGCCTGACTACCGAAGGTCTGGTTCGCCCTGTCGTAAAACCGCTCCACGAACGCCCGCTTCACCCGCTGCGCCAGCTCGTCGAATCGCTGGCTGTCCTCGCCATGACTCAAAACACGCGCTATCTTCGCCATCAGCGCGGCGTCCAGATAGAACACGGCGGTGGAAGTGATGGGAATGGGCGTATTGCCGGACAACGAGCCGGGCGCGCACCAGTCGCCCAACCCCGCGGAGACGATATATCCTTCCGAAATGCTTTGCAGATGTTCCACCCATCTCTTCATCGTGGGGTAGTGGCGTTCCAGCACGCGCGTGTCGCCGTAGTAGAGATACAGACACCAGGGTACCTGCACGATGGCGGTTCCCCAGTCGGGCGACGCCTCGCCGATTTTACGCTTGCCCGGCGCGACGAACGTGGGCAGGCCCTTCTCGGTAAGCGAGGTCTCGATGTCCTCCAGATACTTCGTCCAGAAGCTCGCCATCTCGAAGTTGTAGATGGTCATCTCGGCGGAGACGTGCGCGTCGCCCAGCCAGCCGCAACGCTCGCGATGCGGGCAGTCGGTGGGGATGCTGTGCAGGTTGCTGATTTCCGTCCAAATCGCCGTGCGGTGGATGCGGTTAAGCATCTCATCGGAGCACTCAAACGTACCAGCGGGCTGTACTGCGGTATGCACGACGACCCCCTCCAGCATATCGGGAGTGGGCGTGCCCGGAAAACCCGTCATCTCCACATAGCGGAAGCCGTGATACGTAAATCGCGGCTCCCACACCTCCATCCCACTGCCCTTGCAGGTGTAGCGGTCGGTCTGCACTACGCGCGTGGCGAAGACGCCCGTGCTTTCGGGATTGAGCGTGCCGTCAGCGTTCAAAGCCTCCGCAAAGCGCAGGGTAATCGTGGTTCCCGCCGGAGCCTGTACCCGCAATCTTGCCCATCCCGCGAAGTTCTGACCCATATCGAAAATCCATACACCCGGCTGCGGGCTGCTCAGGGCGACGGTCGGCAGGGTGCGCGTACGCCGGATGGGTGGCATCGTCTGGCTTTGAAGGCTCTGGGTGGGGCTGTTCGCCACTCGAACCGGCTGCCAGTTCGAATCCTCTAATCCGACCTCACTCCAGCGCGGTATCTCCAGACGGGCGTCGTACTCTTCGCCAGCATACACGTTGTTCCTCAGCACAGGTCCGGGGTGGGTTTTCCAGGTTTCATCCGTGCAGACCAGTTCGTGACCGCCATCTGCGTACTCCAGCACCAGCTGCAACAGCAGCACTGGCTCTCCGTACGACATCCCGCCCCACACTACCGACTGGTTGTACCAGCCGTTGCCCAGCATCACGCCCACGCAGTTCTCGCCCTCACGCAAGGCATCGGTCACGTCGTGTACCACGTAGAACGCTCGCTTCTCGTAGTCGGTTTGAGCAGGGTCCAGCACCTGCTCGCCGATGCGCCTGCCGTTCAGGTACAGCTCATAATAGCCCAGTCCACAAACGATAGCACGGGCGCGTTGTAACCCTGACCGGAGGGTAAACTGCTTGCGGAACAGGGGAGCAGGTTCAGCAGACGGAGAACCAATCCACTTCGCCCGCCACTCCTGCGGCTGCAGCATACCCATCTCCCACCAGCTGACCTCACTCCAGTCAGAAGGGTGTCCATGCGTATCCCACACGCGCACCTTCCAGTAACATCGCTGCAACGAGCGCAACGGCGTGCCTTCGTAGGCGATATGGCACGTGCTGTCAGAGTCTACCTTGCCGCTGTCCCACAGGTCGGCTTCGTCACGCGCCAGCAGTTCCGGTGCGCTGGCGACAAGGGTTCGGTAAGCGGTCTGTCGCTGCCCACGTTCGCGCGACCATAGCGTCCAGCTTAGTCGCGGCTGGGGGGTATCCACTCCCAGAGGGCGCACCAGATATTCACAGCGCAAGTCGATGGCGGTTATCATAGCATGGTGCTATTTCGCCCATGCGGGCTACCAGTCCTGCGTGATGGGCTTATTCCAGTGGGGGTCCCACTCCGGCAGGTCGCGCTTCCAGTTGCGATAGAATATCCCGCCCAGAGGCGCCCAGCGTGCGTGACCGTCCGCAAACACCATGTTAATCCCCCCACCGTGCCAGTCCGTGCGCTTCGTGCAGTCCCCCTGATAACACCCCCTGCCTATCCGATCCCACACGAAACTACTACACCCACCCGTGCAGTTGCTGCAGTCATGAATACAGTCCATCCACGGGTTGTAACTGTCCGCAAACACGATGAGCTCCGACACCCGCTCGATCGCCGCCATCGGGATGTCCATCACCTCGTAGTTGGAGGTGTAACTGCCCTGACGCGGGCGGTGCGTGTCCAGCGCAGGATTGGTGGTGCTGAAGTCCCAGCCCAGCTGCGTGGGGCACACGAATATCTTCTCTGTGCGAATATACGGCAACAGTGCCCACAGCGCAGTGTAGCGTTTACCGTCGGGGCTTCTGCCCGTATATT
>CALJAP010000092.1 GCA_938027655.1 uncultured bacterium
CGCGAGTACGCCGCTGCGCCCGCCCCGACGATAGCGCAGGTGTTGGGCATGGCACGGATAACAGGCGTGCCGGGAGGTAACAGGTCCTCTATGCGAGCAATAGGGACGCCAGCCGCAATGGAGATAACCAGCTTATCCGGCGTGATGACATCCGCAATCTGCTCTACTACATCGTGGATCAGGTAGGGTTTCACACACAACATCACGATATCCGCCTGCCTCGTTGCCTCTACGTTGGACGACGCGGAACGGATGCCCAGCTCCTTGACCAGCGACTCTACCTTCTCGTGATGAGCGTCGGTGGCGATAATTTGTTCCGGTTCCACTGCCTTCGCCTTCAACAAGCCGCGACAGGTCGCGGAACCCATCGCGCCAGTGCCAATAACCGCTATGGTTTTGCCATTCAAGCTCACCGCTCGCGTTCACCCCATGTGCCGTTATGGAAATCGTCCACGCTGGTCATCTCTACCTGCACGTTGGCGGGCGCAAACAGGAACACCTGCTCGTGCACACGCTCCACCGTGCCCTCCAGCGCATACACCACACCCATCAGGAAGTCCACCACGCGCTCACGCACTCGTGTGTCCGCATACTGGAAGTTCACCAGCTGCTGGTGTCCCGCTTTGAGCCCATCGGCGGCACGGCGGGCGTCTTCCATCGTACGGGCATATAGCACGTTTACTCTCTGTGCCGGGCGGGTGTGGAGGCGAATAACCGTTGTACCCTCTTCTTCCTCCTCCTCGTTCGTGCCAAACAGACGTGCCTTCAGCCGCGACCACCACGAGCGACCTTCTTCCTCAAACGGTTCCTGCACCGACTCACCCTCCTTCAAGCACGCGGACCGAAAATCGCCGTGCCGATTCGCACCATCGTCGCACCCTCTTCGATAGCCACCTCGTAGTCCTGTGTCATTCCCATGGACAGATGCACGCGATAGCTTTCTGGCAGTCGCTCAAACAGGCGGCGCAGTTCGGCAAAGTAGGGGCGTGCCTGCTCCCCGCTCTCGACAAGAGGAGCCATGCCCATCAACCCCTCTAGTTGCACAAAAGGCAGCTGCGCGATGCGCTCCGCCAGAGACAGCACCTTTTCTGGGGATACCCCGAACTTCTGCGGCTCGCGGGCGATGTTTACCTCGATCAGGACACGCTGACGCTTTCTCGCCGCCTGCGCTCGCCGGTTAATCTCCTGTGCTAGCTCCTCATCGTCTACGGTGTGTATCCACTCAAAGAGGGGCACTACTCCCCGCGCTTTGTTCTTCTGCAGATGTCCGATGAAATGCCAGTGCACCGGAGCCTGTATACACGGGATTTTCTCGCGCGCTTCTTGATAGTAGTTCTCTCCAAAATGTTCAATTCCTGCTGCAATCGCTTGCTCGATGCGGGCAATGTCCACCGTCTTGGACACGGCAATCAATATAATCTCTTCCGGTTTGCGCCCTGCACGGTCACACGCCCGGGCGATTCGCTCGCGCACCACAGCCACGTTGTGCGCGATGTCAGTGCTCATTGCCAGATGGTTCCGCCCCCGTTATCGTTCTCCTCGGGCACGTATTCCCCACGATGGCTCACGGCGAGCTGTCGCAGCACACCCGTTTCTACGAACACCACGCGCTCCGCGACGTTCACCGCGTGGTCTGCACACCGCTCCAGGTAGTAGATAACCAGCAGCATGGTGGTTGCCGCCTCGAGATTCTGGGGGTTGATTTGTGTCGCCGCGATGATCGCACGCCGCATCCGCCGGTAGAGCTTATCTACCTCGTTGTCCATCTCGCACACATCGTACGCCAGCTCAAGGTTATGCTCGGTGAACGACTCGAGCCCGCCGCGAATCATCTCACACACTTTCTGCTTCATCAGCGGCACGTCCACCAGCGTGATCACATGTGGGTAATCCTTCAGCTTAATCGCCGCTTTGGCGATGTCTACCGAGTGGTCCCCGATGCGCTCGAGGTCGGTGATGGTTTTCAGCACCGTACCGATGAGGCGCAGGTCGCGTGCCATCGGTTGTTGCAGAGCCAACAGGCGCAGGCAGTGCATCTCGATGTTCACGTCCATCTCATCCACTTCATCATCGCGGCGTACGATCTCCTTCGCCAGTTCCTCGTCGCGATGACACAGGGATTGTACAGCCTGGTCCAGCATCTGCTCCACATAGCTGCCCATCGCGAGCAGCTCGTTTTGCAGCAGTTGCAGCTCCTCGTCAAAGGCATGGCGTACGACGGTCATGGTTGGCACCTTCTCCTTCCTTTTCTGCGCCAGCGGTCGCACCTCATTTATCATTATACATTATTCCACGTACGAAGAAAAGGTCGCCGCCTTTGCTCAGCGCACGATGAGGATTCTACGGTCACTCCATGTCCGTCCGAACATGTCTAAGGTTCTTACTTGAAGGATATGTGCACCGCGTGGCAAGTTGGCGGGCAGGTTCGCCTCCCACAGGTGCGGTGAACTGGTCAAGCCGGGCAGCTTTCTTCCGGGCAAGGTATACGCCTCTTCCATCTTTTTCATGGCGACATAAGCGGGGTCTGGGCTTTGCACGCGGTTCATCGTTGTCCACTCGCCTTCGTTGCCTACTCGCATCTGCACACGCGACCTTTCCGAGCCGAAAAAGACGTTGACCAGCACCCGCGTGTTGCCCGTCTCTCCGGCGGAGATGCTGTCGGGGGCGTAGATATTCATCTGGTAGTTTTCGGGCTGGCGCGCGGCTTTGAAGCGAATGGTGTATCGGTTACCTTGAAACTCGGCGACCAGATAGCCGTTCGGTGTGCCATCGCGCATGGTCGTATGCGGGATGCCCTCCGGGTCGGGAACGCCGCTCCACCAGCTGCCACAGGCAGTGACGGTGTTCACGTGGTGGTGAGGACGTGAACCTTTCCAGCCGTGGTCGTGCGTGAGGAACTGGTGGAACTGGATGTGCGTGTGCGCCGAGAAGGAGAGTGTGTGAGGGAAGGGGGCCAGTATGTCAAAGAGTTCCTTGCGTTCCGCCTCTGGGAGTTGCTGTAGGGGAATATGCATGAACAGTACCACAAGGTTGTTGCGGGGTACATATCGCAAATAGTTGCGAATAAACGCCAGCTGCTTTGTGCCGAGACCGGCTGCATACTTACCGCCTTGCCAATCTACATTATCCAGCACGAGAAAATGCACCCTGCCGTACTCGAAGGCGTAGTAGGGCGTACCGTATGTCCGCTCGAAGGTTTCATCTGCATCGCGGTCTTGTGTAGCATCGTGGTTCATATCGTGGTTGCCAATAACGGCGTACCACGGCATTCCTAACTGCGCCATCACCTGGTTCAGGGGAGCGAACATGTGCAGACCGTCGAAAACGAGGTCGCCGAGGATAATTGCGAAAGAAGCATCGCCCCTTGCGGTTAGTTCGCGGACGACATCGTAGGCGAAGTAGCCTAGGTCCTGCATATCACGCACCTGCGTGTCGCCCAGGATCAATGCGTGAAAACGCTCGGGGTCGGGACGGGGAACAAGTGCGAAATCCACTGATGCGGGCAGTTCCCCTGTCGGAGCGACGCCAGGGTAACGCAGCCTTGGCGAGCCTTGAGGTTTGTGGATGTAGTAGTGCTGCGGTAGGTTGTTCTCATTGAGAGGTACTTGCCACCCGCGGGGCTTGACGACGAAGAGTATCGTATCGTCGTCGATGGGTAAGCGGTACCTGCCCTGTTTATCCGTTCGTACGACCTCGCGCCCATTGGATACCAGCACCTGCGCGATACCCGGTTCTCCAGGCTCTCGGATGCCGTTGCGGTTCGTGTCATGAAAAACCACGCCTGTGGCGACCTTTTGCGCCTGTGCCGTCAGCGCCACGATCAGCCAGAATATCGTTACGGTGTACACAACAACACGCTTGCCCATCTGCTTGGTCTTCCTCCCGTTTATCCGAATCGCCCGCGAATGTAGTTTTCGGTTTCGCGTTTCTCAGGATTGGTGAATATTTTGGCTGTTTCGCCGAACTCGTACAGCTCCCCTTTGAAGAAAAAGCCCGTATACTGGCTGACGCGCGCTGCCTGCTGCATATTGTGCGTGACGATAACAATCGTGTACTGGCTTTTCAGCTCCTGCATCAGCTCCTCGATGCGGAAGGTGGCGGTTGGGTCCAGCGCAGAAGCAGGTTCATCCATCAGCAACACCTCAGGCTCTACCGCCAGCACGCGGGCGATACACAGCCGTTGCTGCTGTCCACCAGACAATGCCAGAGCCGACTGCCTCAGTTTATCCTTCACCTCATCCCACAGCGCCGCCTGGCGCAGACTGCGCTCCACAATCTCATTGAGCACACTGCGTCGGCGGATGCCATGTATGCGCGGACCATATGCCACGTTATCGTAAATGGACATTGGGAAGGGGTTCGGTCGCTGAAACACCATGCCCACGCGTCGCCTCAGTGCCACCACGTCCGTGCGAGGGTCGTTGACGTCTTGCCCATCCAGCAGTACCGAACCTTCTACCCGCGCCCCTTCAATCAGGTCGTTCATCCGGTTGAGACAGCGCAGGAAGGTGGACTTCCCGCATCCCGAAGGACCGATGAGTGCGGTAATGTGGTTGGGCAGAATATCCAGGCTCACATCCTTAATAGCGTGAAAATCGCCGTAATAGACGTTCAGGTTGCGCGTGCTGATTTTGGGCGGCGGCGGTGCTATCGCCTCCTCCTGCCGCGGGAACATAACGGTCGTCATGAATGCATCCTCCTGCATCACTGCTACAGGTTGGACGGTAGAAGTGTGGATACCTTCCTGCATACCCCTCACCTCAGCGCGCGATAGCGCTCGCGGGTAGATACCCGCGCGATGATGTTCAGAACCAGCACCACGATGATAAGCACCAGCGCGGCAGCCCAAGCCTGACGGTGCCAGTCCTCGTAGGGCGATTTGGCGTATTCGTAAATCTGTGTGGGCAGGTTCGCCATCGGACGGTCCAGATACAGGTTCCAGAATCGATTACCCAGCGCGGTGAAGAGCAGTGGTGCCGCCTCCCCAAACACTCGCGCCAGAGCCAGCATCACGCCCGTCACGATACCTCCTCTCGCTGCAGGCAGCACCACGCTCCACATGGTGCGAGCGTAGGTGGCTCCTAACCCCAGCGAAGCCTCGCGCAACACATTGGGCACAGCGCGTACCATCTCTTCGGTCGTGCGGGCAATCATCGGAATCATGATGAACGACAGCGCCACCCCACCCGCCAGTGCGGAAAATGAGCGCATCGGCACTACCAGTAACGCCCACACCGACACGCCGATCACGATGCTGGGCACACCGTTGAGCACGTCTGCCATGAAGCGCACCACGTGGGCATAGCGGGTTCGCCCGAACTCCGCCAGGTACACCCCCGCGCCCACCCCCACAGGCAGAGAGAGCATGAGTGCAAGTCCCACCATATAGAAGCTACCTACGATGGCGTTTGCCATGCCACCGCCCGTCTCCCCTGGCGACTTTGGTAAGCTGGTGAGAAACTCGATGTTCAGCGAGCGAATGCCGTTGACCACCAGGTAGGCAAGGATGACGAACACCGGCGCCATCACCACGATGGCACAGATGCCGGTGAGCGCCAGAGATGCCATATTGAGGAACCTGCGCCATAACTCATGCGCTCGTGAAAGGCGCATCAGTAACGCACCTCCCCTCGTGAGACACGCCATACCAGCAGCCGAGCCAACGCATTGATCAACAGCGTGATGGCAAACAGCAGCAAGCCTATCTCCGTCAACGCGGAAAGATACAGTGGCGAAGTGGCTTCGGTGAACTCGTTCGCGATAACGCTTGCCATCGTGTAACCCGGCTGCAGCAGGGACAACGTCATGTCGGGTCGGTTGCCGATTACCATCGTCACCGCCATTGTCTCTCCGACAGCACGTCCATAACCGAGGATAACCGCCCCCAGAATACCTACTCGCGCGTAGCGCAGTACCACCCGACGGATGGTTTCCCACTTGGTGGCGCCAAGACTATACGATGCCTCGCGCTGTGCCTGCGGCACCGCCAGAATCACCTCGCGGGACACGGCGGTAATGTAGGGAATAATCATCACCGCCAGCACCAGTATCGCCGCCATCATACTGACGCCGACAGCTGGACCGGCAAACAGGGGAATGTGCCCGAACCGCTCTACCAAAGGCTTCTGCACATGCTCACGTAGCCAGGGCACCATCACGAACATGCCCCACAGACCGTACACGACGGAAGGGATAGCTGCCAGCAACTCTACCACGAACGAGACCGGCTGCCGTAACCAGCGGGGAGCAACTTCTGCAATGAAGATGGCAGTGCCCAAACTGAGCGGTACCGCGATAACCAGTGCGGCAATGGATGTCACCAGTGTGCCCCAGATGAAAGGCAACGCACCAAACCGCTCGCGCACGGGGTCCCACTCACGCGATACCCAGAATTGCCAGCCAAAGGTGCGGACACTTAACGTTGAGGACTGCCACAGCTCGTATGCAAAAAACAGAAGCAGCAGACCCAACACGGATGCACACGTTACCACAACAGTCCGAAATAGGCGGTCGGACCAGAAAGTTACACCTTCGCCGCGTCTACGCACTTGCACACCCGCAGAGGCATCTGCTGCTCTGCCCATGCTGTTAAGACACCTCGGCAAGTTTCTGCAACGACATTTGGACCACTTCTTCAGCGAGCGGCACGTAGCCCAATTCGGACGCCATCTGTTGTCCCTCTTTCAGCGCCCACTCGAAGAACTTCTTCATTTCCGCCGCTTTCGCAGCGTCTTTCGGCTGCTTATCCAGCATCACATACACGAAGCCGGTTATCGGGTAGCTCTTTTCGCCAGGCATGTTTACCGCGCTGCTGCGGATGTCTTGCTTCAATCGCGCTACTGCCGCTCGCGTTGCCTCTTCGCCTGTGTCTTTGTCCGGTAGCACGAACTTGCCTGCTGCGTTCTGGATGGCGGCGAAGGTCAGATTGTTCTGCATTGCGTAACTCAGCTCCACATAGCCGATTGCGCCTGGCAACTGCTTCACCTGACCGGTCACGCCCTCGTTGCCTTTTCCACCAACCCCTACGGGCCAGCTCACCGACTTGCCGCGCCCCACCTTCTGCTCCCACTCCTTGCTGACGGTGGACAGGTAATCGGTGAAGATGTAGGTCGTGCCGCTTCCGTCTGACCGGTGAACGACCACAATGTCCAGATTGGGCAGCTGAACGCCCGGGTTCAACTGAGCAATGCGTGGGTCGTTCCATTTCTTGATTTTGCCCAGAAAGATGTCTGCGAGCACCGCTGGGGTGAGATTCAGGTGCTGTGTGATGCCCGGCAGGTTGTATACTATCGCCTCCGTGCCTGCCACCACGGGGAACTGCACAAACGGACGGGTGAAGCTCTTTTCCTCCTCATCCGAGACCGCCACATCGCTCGCACCGAAGTCGATGGTACCTTCCTTAAACTGCTGGATACCGCCACCACTACCGATGCTCTGGTAGTTTACCTGCACGCCGGTCAGCTTCGCATACTCCGAGGACCAGCGTGACATTAGGGGATACACAAAAGTGGAGCCGGCCCCTGTAATTTGAACTTTTGCAGTGGATACGGTTGTCGTTCCCTTCTTGGACGCACACCCCACTATTATCAGCACTGCCATCGCTGCCAGCGCCGACAACATCACGATAACGCCTCTTTGACGCATGTTCGCCTCCTTCGTTTCCCGATTCCCTTAACATTAGTATCATAAGTATCGTAGCGCACAATTGTTAAAATCATTTTAAGGGGTTAGCGGTACCACCTTACGCCAAGATGCAGATGAAAATCCGGCGCGATTCGCGCCAGCCATCCGAACTGATTTTCAGTAAGCGACATCTCCGCACGCAGCCCGGGACGGATCTCCCTGACCAGCCCCACAGTGAGCGAGCGACGTGCGCCATCGGCGTATGGTGTGCCTATCACTACCGGAGCACGATTATCGTCCACCTGCAAAACGAACGACGTTCGTGTATCGAGCAGATATTCT